>JAIEMG010000346.1 GCA_019752375.1 Gemmataceae bacterium
CATCCGGTTTCAGGCCCCGCATGAATCACCAAGGCCCCCTAATTTCATGGGAAAACTCTCCGGATAGACTCTTAGAGATAGGTAAATCGGTGCGCAAGCAGCAATGAACGAGACGGCAGCAATGGCCCAGACGGGCAAGTCTAAACTTGGCGGAATCGGTTGTCGTGCTTGTCTCGCAAGAACTGCTCAGTTCCGCCGGCGCTCAGGCGTTTCATTTTTCCGCGTGCGGCGCGAATGACATCCGGAGTCGGCTTTTTCTGCTCCAACGTCGCGGGAGCCGGCGGAACGGCAGGTTCATAAGCTTCCGAATCCTCCAGTTGGAATGGAACGGGCTCGGCGTTGTTCTTGTGATGTGCCATATATTTGGTTACACCGGGTAAATATAGGATCATTGCGTGGCGGCGGCACACCAGCCAGATCACTTGCCCGGCTTCGCCGTGTAACTCCACCCCGCCTCCCGCATCGCCCGCCGCAGCTCTGGATGCCACGTGAACTCAGTCGATTCGTAGATGCCGAAGCGATGCACGCCCTTGTCGCGGTAGTGCTTGCTCAGCGCCAGGATCGCTTCGGGCGACAGCAGGCCCGGGCGGCGTTGCCAGCTCTTGTTCGGATCGACGTCCCAGTCCTCGGCGATCGCGTAGGCCTTCCCCTTGGTGCCGGCGGCGGACACGGTGGCGTCGATGGTCGGCCGCGGACCGTTGCCGCTGTACCAGTTGCCGTCCACGATGGTGTTAATCAGCCCGCTCTTGATCCAGTCGGCGCCGCGCATGGCGTACTTGTCGGGGCCGGAACAGCGCACCGAGATTTCGATGTCGTTGCCCAGTTCCTTGCGCAGCTCCTTCAAGAATTCCTCCAGGTAGCCGGAGAGGTGCTCGTTGATCTTCGGGTCGGAGATGAGCGCGTCGACGCCGCCCTTGCCGGTCGCCAGCGATTCCATGTCGATGCCGTGCTTCTTCTTGAAGGCGTCGGCCACGATCGGCTCGTAGCCGGCAATCGGCGGATGACGCAGCAGGTCGAGCATGATGCCGCGCGTGCCGGTCGACGCCAGCTGCTTGCAGACCTTGACGTACAGGGCACGCACCTGTGGATAGGCGAAGCTGAGCACGCGCGGGTAGGTGCCGCGTTTGATCTCGCCGGTTTTCGGGTCCTTGGAAACCGTTTGCAGCCGGAACTCCGGGTGCTGATGCCAGAACTCGGCATACGGCTCGCGGTTCAGGTTGGTGAGCCGCACCCAGGCGTGGACTTCGACGTCGTTTTCCTTGCCATAGGCGACGGCGACCTTCAGCGGATCGAAGCGGTGCGGCAACGTCAGGTATGGCATCCAGCCGACCTTGCACCGCTGCTTCGTACACCAGCGCAGCTCGTCAGCCAGCGTCCAGCGCGGCGCCGCTTCGGGGATTTCAACCGATGTATCGAGGTGCGAGCCCCAGGCCCGCCAGTAAACCCGGCCAAAACCTGCCTGCTGGTGCCGATAGATGATGGCACGAACGTCGTCCTCGCGCTCGATGGTGCCCCACCAGAAGATCTCGTCGGTGCTGTCGAGCATGCCGAAGAGGCGCTGCGACACGGGCGGCAGCGTCGTCTCATGCCTGGCGTCGGCCACTTCCTTCTCGCTCATCGGCACCAGGCGAATGTGGGTGAGGCCGCCGATCCAGCCGTGATCGGGATGCTGCATCGGCGCCGGCGGCTGCGCAATGTGGATCCTCTTGCCCGTCAGGTCCGCCGCTTTCCAGTAGATCTCCGCAGTCTTGGCGGTGGTGCGGTCCGGCGTCTGCAGGTACTCCGGGAACGGCTCACCGCTCAGGTGCGCCAGGAGCCGGGCGCGCACGGGCAGCGCCTCGTGATACATGCCGACGTGAATGCGATACCAGCCCTTGGCCTTGGGATCGATCTCCAGGGCCGGCAGGCGGTAGGGGACATAGTAATCGGCGGGAATGACCTGCCATTCTTCCAGCTTGTCCTTGGGGATCGGCTTGTCGTTGGGCATCCCGGTCATGAGGATGTTGCCCTTTGTCGCGCCCCAGTCCTTGGCGTCGCGTTTCAGCCACCACTTGCCGGGCGCCGGCTTGTCCGCACGCTGGGTCACGGAAGCCAGGTCTTCGGCGTCCAGGAGGATGGTCTTGCCCGGCTCGGTTTTCTGTGCAAGGGACGGTGCGATGGAGAGTGCCACGAGGGCGAAGACGCCCAGGGCCAGCCGGAGGGAGAGCGATCTCATGCAAGGACTCCACGAATGCGCAACAGAATCAGTTGGGCCAAGTACGAACCAGTATGGGGGAGAAGGCCTCGATTGCAAGAGTCGGCGTCCCGGATGGTCACGGCATCGGGTTCGGATAAATTCTTGATGTGCTCGCGGTTTCACCTTAGTGTATACAGTGATCCATTTCCTCATTCTCCCTCATTCTCTCCAGGGGTGGCCATGTCTCGGTCGCGCCAAGCATTCACACTGATCGAGCTGCTGGTGGTGATTGCCATCATCGCCGTCCTCGTCGCAATGTTGCTGGTCGGCGTCCAGAAAGCGCGCGAATCCGCCAATCGCATCTCCTGCACGAACAAGCTCAAGCAGCTTGGCCTGGCCTGCCACACGTACCACGATGCGCAGAACCACTTCCCGACCAGTCACAGCATCTGGTCCGAGGGTGCCAAACCCACGAACCCACTCACCGGGCGCGGCTGGATCCTGGAGACGTTGCCGTTCATCGAACAGCAGAACCTGTATAACGAGTTCGAGCCGAGCCGCACGACAAGTGTCACCGATCCGCTCTGCTCCAATGCGATGAAGACCCAGATATCGGCCCTGCACTGCCCGTCCGAGCCCAGCGTCCTCATCAACGCGACCAATCAGTATCAGATGCCCTTTGAGGTCGCACTGACCAACTACAAGGGTGTGCTGGGCGATCACCAGATGGGCGGCGGCGCCAGCAAGTACACCGGCAGCCCTGACAAGCATAACACCACGGGGGCGAACGGCATCTTCTAGCGGAACAATTACCAGGAGCCGATCAGTGTGGAACTGGTGACCGATGGAACCAGCAACACGTTCATGATTGGCGAGGACATCGTCAAGTACAACCAGCACTCGACGGCGTACTACTCCAACGGCGACTACGCCAGCTGCCACATTCCGCTCTGGGTCCGGCCGCCCGATCCTGCCGACTGGCCCAACGCAATGGGCTTCCGCAGCAACCACACCGGCGGCGCGAACTTCTGCATGGCGGATGGCTCGGTTCATTTTGTGCGCGACACGATCGACATGGTTCTTTACCGCGCCCTGGCGACGCGGAACGGTGGCGAACCGGTGTCGCTGCCCTGAGCCGGTTGTTGACGCTTGATTCTACAAGCCGCGGAAGGTAGCCTGGGGGACTGTGGCTCTCGGTGGTTAGCGTTTCTCAGGCAGACGGCGTAATTTCCATGACGGTAGACCCATCCCAGAGTCAATCGTTTCGCATCGAACGGCACGGCGACATTGCGGTCATTATTCCATCGCCGGAAGTCGAGAGCATGCACGAGGCCCTGATCCAGCAGGCCGCGCAGATGGTGCTGGCGCCTCTCAAGGCCGATCCACCGGCCGGTCTCGTCATTGACCTCAGCCAGGTCAACTACTTCGGCTCGGTATTCATTTCCTTCTTGCTGCGCTGTCACATGCTCGTCAAGAAGCACGGCAGCGAAGTCGTTCTGGCGGGCGCCTCCGAGCGAATCCGCGAGTTGCTGCACCTGACGGCTCTCGATACGCTGTGGGCCATCTACACCACGCGTGCCGCCGCCCTGGAAGCCCTGGCAGGCAGCGACTGAGCGTGCCTTCTTCTCCGATTCCTCACCCGCGAACCGGCCGGCAGCCTAGAATTGGATGGAGCCGCTGCTACAGCGCCCGGACGGCGGGCACCAACGACGGTCCATGGCCAGGCAGGGAATTGGAATGAGGAATCCAGGCAATCGCGGCGTCAGCAATATCTTCCAACCTATCCACGACAACGACGCCCATCAGGACGACGATCAGCAACCGATCAATATCGAACAGCTTGTCGCCCAGCTCCGCGAGACGGCGGACAAGCTGCTGCGCGATCACGCCAACCGCGGCGACGTCAAGTTGCTCAGCACCGCACTCAAGGAGCTGCGTTACGCCTTCAAGATCTTCGCGCCGTATCGGCACCGGCGCAAGGTGACCGTCTTCGGTTCCGCGCGACTACCGCCCACGGACCCGGCATATCAGCAAGCGGTCGAGTTCAGCCGGCGCATGGCCGAATCGGGGTTCATGGTCATCACCGGCGCGGCCAGCGGCATCATGGAAGCCGGCCATGTCGGCGCTGGCCGCGAGAACAGCATCGGCGTCAACATTCTGCTGCCGTTCGAGCAGGACGCCAACCCGGTCATCGCCGGCGACACCAAGTTGATGCACTTGAAATACTTCTTCACGCGCAAGCTGCTCTTCGTGAAGGAGTCCGACGCCATCGCTTTGTTTCCCGGCGGCTTCGGCACGCAGGATGAGGGCTTTGAAGTCCTGACGCTCGTGCAGACCGGCAAGAGCCACCTGTTCCCCATCGTGATGGTGGACGAACCGGGCGGCGACTACTGGAAGCAATGGCACAAGTACATCGAAGAAGTGCTGTTGCCGCGGCGCTTGATCTCGCCCGCGGACCTTGCCCTGTACCGAGTGACCGATTCCGCCGACGAAGCAGTGCAGGAGATCCTGACCTTCTACCGCGTCTACCACAGCATGCGCTACGTCAAGGGCGACCTGGTGCTGCGCTTGCAACGCGAGCTGACCCCAGCCCTGCTCGACCGGCTTCGCCACGAATTCGCGGACATCGTCGAAGCAGGCACGATGTTGCAAACCAATGCACTGCCCGCGGAAGCGAACGACACGCACCTGGCCAACCTGCCACGCCTGCGCTTCCGCTTCGACCGCCGCAGCCTGGGACGGCTGCGCATGTTGATCGACACGATCAATCGAGAAGCGTGATTATACTGCACGCGGGCCAATTTGATACCTGGCAAGGTGGGCCAGACACTCTTGTCTGGCTGGCCAGACAAGAGTGTCTGGCCCACCGAACACAACCATTCTCTACCGCGCGAAGTATAGAAACGCTTAATTCCGAATGACGAATGACCAACCAAGAGCCTCTTGCAAAGGTCGTCGGACAAATTCAGCTTGGTCATGAGAAAAATTCCTGGCGATCTTCCTGAATTGCCATCTGCTGGCATGCCAAACGAACGCGAGAACGGTTTATTTTGCAACTGGCTCTAAACGATCTTGGCGTCCTTGCCGATTTCTACAGACAGGCGAACGCTCCCAATCCTGGCAAGGATGCCAATCATGCGAATCCGCACGCTTCTGGCAATGATCGGGCTGACCCTGGGCGCCGGCACGGCGCTTTCCCAGGAACCGACTTTACCCGTCATGGCTCCCGTGCCGACGGCGTCCGAAGCATTTGCGGCGCCGCCGTCCGAGAGCGGGGCGCGCTTCCTTGCCGAAGTCGATTACATCATCTACTGGTTGAAGCCGGTTTGCCTCAAGCCGCCGACGCTGACGACCGGCAACTTGAGCGATCCGCAGCCGGGAGTGCCGGGGCAGCCGGGTACGCAGCTGGTGCAAGGCGATCACAAGTTCGAGTTCAAGGGCGCCAACGGCATTCGGCCAAGGCTGGCGGCGTGGATGGGCGAGGACCAGTGGTTTGGACTCGAGGTCGAGGGCTTTGTCCTGGAGCAGGTGGCGGCCAGCCAGAATGTGGGTACCACCAATGGCAGCCCGGCCACGTTCATCCTCTTTCAGGATCCCCAGAACGTAAACACCGTGCTGCCGCTGACCATCCCCGGCGTGGTCACCGGCAACTCTACCGCGTATGGCACAACCCAGATGTGGGGAGTGGAGTCGAACCTCGCGTTCCGCTGGCCGACGGAGCATGGCAGCAAGCTGCACGCGACCTTGCTGGCCGGCGTGCGCTATCTGCACCTGGACGATCAAGTCGAAGTGACGAATCGCCAAGCGCTGGTTGCCAATCCGTCAGCAGTGACGGAGGGAACGGCCAGCTTCACCACGCGCAATCAATTTATTGGCGGCCAGATCGGCTCGCGCTTCGGCATTGCCGGCGAGCACGTGGCGTTTGACGTGACGACCAAGGTGGCCGTGGGTGAAACGTATCTGGTCAGCGAGGTGGCCGGCGGGCCGCTGTTGTCCGGGGCCAGCGTCCTGCCGCCGCTCACGCCGGGACCGGTGCTTGCCCTGGCTAGCAATGTCGGCCGGCAATCGTCGTACCGCATCTCGGTGGTGCCGGAGCTCAACCTCAAGCTGCGCTGGATGCTCAGCCAGCAGACGCAGGTCTCGCTCGGCTACAACGTGCTGTACTGGAACAAGGTCCTGTGCCCTGGCGATCAGATGGACACGCACGCCAATCCGACGCTGTTGCCCTTCCGCGGTCCCGCCACCGGTCCGGCGGTGCCCGCCAAGTTGTTCAGCTTCACCGACGCCTTTGCTCAGGGGCTGGAACTCGGCTTGGGATTCAGCTTCTGATCTTCGATGGTATCGGCCGGATAGCACTTGCGCGTCTCGGTCAGCACCTTGGTGAAGTCGTCCGGCACCGCCTCGAATGCAGTGAGGCGGAACAACGTCAGGAGCATCTCGCCCTTTTCCTTGCGAGCGGCCGCCGTCAGCCCGGTGCGAAAGCGCTGGAGCGTGTTGTCGTCGAGCGCCTTGTCCTGGTAGGCCAGCACCGTGGGTGGAAATGGCTGGGAGCGAACAATCTCCTTGAGTTGGTTGAACCGCCCAGGCTTGCGCCGCTTGAACGCTTCCAACCCCGCGCGATCGACGGCGGCTGCTTGCAGCTCCCCTTCGATCACGTCTTCGAGCGCGTCCTCGACGAACTGCGGCTGGGCGATTCGCGAGAAGTACTTCTCCACCTTCTTGCCGCGCGCCTGCGCTTCCCGCTCCACGTAGAAGCGTACGAACGTCGGGTCGGAGGGACACATGGAGATGGCCTGGCCTTCCAGGCTGGCGAAATCGGTGATCTTGCTGTCCTTGCGGACGACGATGCGTGCCGTGGAATAGACGTAGGTGTTCACCGCCAGGGACAGCGGCTTGAGCTTCGAGTTCCGCTCCATGGCCCAGGCAAACTCGAAGCCGGGATAGACGCCCAACGAGTACTCGCCCTTGCCCATCTTGTCCGCCAGGTCGCGCCAGTCATTCTCGTGCAGGACCTGATTGGTGAAACCGGTTTCGGCCTTGATGAAGTTGCGCAACGACTCCATCGCTACCTTTTCCCTGCTGGTGCCCTTGGTGCCGGGCGCGACGTTGCTGGTGGCGCCGATCCGCAGCACGGCCCCCTTCTCTTGCTGTCCGGGAGCAGGCGTCAGTGAGGTGCCGAGGATGATCGCGAGAGCGCCGACGACCGAATGCTGGAGTGTGGAAGTGAACGACATGCCGACTTCTCCGAGTTGTCCGCGAGTGCCGAGCTGATGCGATAAATTATGGTCGTGCTCGACAATTCACTTCGAGGACAAACCAACGGAGACCGGTCAATCCAGAGGGCGTCACGGTAAGCAATGCCAGTCAGGGAAAGCGTGCGGGCGGATTACTTGGGCGGACGCGGTGGTCCCGCGAGTCCGGCGCAAAACCCGCCGCCGGTGACGCGTTCCAGATCGGCGAGCGCCAGGATCTGGTGGTAGAGATACTCGTGGTATTGCGAGCGAGCCTGCGCCGCCAGCACCTGGGCGTTCATGACGTCTTCCACACGCACCTTCTGGCCGCCGACAAAGTCCTTGCGCACGCCGTCGGCCATGGTGTCGCCTCGCGTCGCGGCCCGCAAAGTCACCGCAGCTTGCGCCGTCGCTTCCTCCCAGCGCAGGAACGCGTCTTCGGCTTCCAAGACGATCAGGTTGCGCGCCTTGTCGGCGACGGCGCCGGCGCGGGCGCTCAGCGTCTTCGCATGTTCGACGCGCTCCGCACGCGAGCCGGCCAGCTGGGCCGGCATCTCCGGCGGCACGGCACCGGGGCGGAACTCGGCGTTCCGATGTTCTTGTGGTACTTGCTGCGCATGAATGTCGGCACCGATGGCGAACGTCTCCACGCGCACGTGCGCCGAGGTCGCCTGCGCTTCGATTTCCAGGCAGGTGATCTCGGTAAATACGCCCGCCTGGATGAGTTCGCCGCGCCGCGCCAGCGCCCAGGCGACGATTTCCGGCCGGCACGGACGCACGTTCGGTTCGGGTAACTTCCCCGGCGGCACCTGGATCGTGCAGCCGGGCGGCAGGCCAATCGCTTCCTTCAAGCTCGCCAGGCCGCGTTCCACGCCCTTTGCGGCCTGAATCCGCCGCGCCTCCGCCAGGTCCTGGTAGATTGCGGTGCGGTCCACGTCCGTCGCCGTCACGTCGCGGGCGCCTTCCTTGAGCATCCGTCCGGCAATCTCGTTCACCGTGGAAAGGCGATCGACGACGCCGCGAGCCACCTGCTCCTGCTGCCTTGCGTAGAGGACGGTGAAGTAAGCGCGGGTGACGGCATAGATTGTCTCGCGTTCGGCCTGGTCCACCGCCGCGCTGGCCGCGGTGACGCCGAGGGCGGACTGATGCCG
This sequence comes from Gemmataceae bacterium, assembly GCA_019752375.1. GTDB lineage: Bacteria > Planctomycetota > Planctomycetia > Gemmatales > Gemmataceae > JAIEMG01. Next base: position 8,559 of record JAIEMG010000346.1, read on the forward strand.
GCGGATCGGCAGCTCGCGGGACAGAAAGTTCGGAATGCAGAGGTTTGCCAGCGCGCGGCGCGCATCCTCGGCCGCCCCCAGACTTGCGCGGTGGGCAGCCAGCGCCGGCTGCTTCTGCAAGGCGAGGCCGATGCACTCTTCCAGGTCGAGCGTCAAGACCGAAGGGGGAACTGGCGTCCAGGTGGGGTTCTCGGGTTCCGCGCCATGGGCGGGCAGGCCGATGACGAGAACGAACAAAAGCACGATGCCACTGAGGGGGCGACGGCGCTCCGCCATGGGTCCATCCTTCGTCATTGGTGTAGGCTCATCCGTGGGACGACCCCGCCGTCTTGCGTTTTCGACGACAGGATACGCAGGCTGTTGGTTCCATTCGGCGGGGCGGCAGGCGTTCCGCCAATCGAAACCACAGTCAAACGTCGGGTTTCGCCCGAAGCAGACGGGGAGCAAGGATCCTGCTTTCGAGGAGCAAGGTGCAACCAATAGCGTTTGTTTGGGATGTTAGGATCGGTTCGTGTTCCCGCTTCCGATCGTTGCTTGGTCCCGAGGAAGTGTTGCAAGCGCTTGCGGCTGTTTGGGCTGCGACGACAGGCCTTGTTTCCGGATTTTTCTCGAAATAGTGTATGAGCCGGGCCGCCTGGTCCCTCATATAAGAGGAAGCACGCCAGGCTTTCCGGAGGCCGAGAGCAATGGCCCAACGACATTTTGCCGCGATCCTGCAACATGCCCGCTGGCTGGTCGGCCGACGCGCGGCCGAGGGCCAGGCCGATCTCGCGCTCCTGGATCGATTCGTGCAGGACCGGGATGAAGGCGCGTTCGCGGCCCTGGTGGAGCGTCACGGTCCGCTGGTGCTCGGTACCTGCTGGCGCGTGCTCGGCGACGCACATGCGGCCGAGGACACGTTTCAGGCGACGTTCCTCGTCCTGGCCCGCAAGGCCGCCGGAATTCGCCAGCGGGAATCGATTGGCGGCTGGCTGTATCGCGTGGCATACCGCCTGGCGCTGGCCGCGAAGGGGGACCTGGCGCGTCGGCAACGTACGGAAAGAGAGGCTGCCCCGATGCCATCCACCCCACCGGCTAGCTCAATCGAGTTGGCGCCGTTGCTGGATGAGGAAGTCAATCGGCTGCCGGAAAAGTACCGCCTGCCGGTGGTGCTCTGTTACCTCCAGGGCCGCACCAGTGCCGAAGCGGCGCAAGAACTCGGCTGGCCGCACGGCACCGTGATGGGACGTCTGGCGCGCGCCCGCGATCTCTTGCGCCGACGGTTGACTGCCCGCGGCCTGGCGCTGGCGGGTGCAACGGTGGAATCGCTGCTGGGTCAAACCGCGGAGGCTGCCGTGCCGTTGAAGTTGCGAGAAGCAGCCATTCGTTCGGCACTGGCCTTCGCCGCCGGTCCGATCGCCGGCCAAACGACGGGCCCTGCCCTGGCGGCAGCGGCCCTGATTCGAACCATGGGAGTCAGCAAGATGAAAGCAATCAGTGCGGCCATCGTGGTCGTCGGCGCCATCAGTCTCGGCACGGCCGGCGTGTTGCACCAAGCCTTCGCCGAGCGTTCGTCGGCGCCCGCGGACGCTCCGGCTCCGGCAGTCGCCGCCGCTGAGCCGGCAGCCGAGGAACCCAAGGTGGCCGAACGCTACCTGGAACCGTTGCCGGCGAACGCCACCGCCCGTCTGCGCACCATGCGGCTGTGGAGCCCGCGCAACGGCGACCTCCTGGCCTTCAGCCCCGATGCCACGGTCCTTGCCGCCGAGCAAAACGAAACACTCTTCGTCTGGGATGTTGCGACGGGACAGCTCCTGCGTCGCCGCGACGAACCGACGGGCCGGGTGCTCGCCGTCGCCTTCTCGCCCGACGGCCGCACCATCGCGCTGGGCCACGAGTATGGACCAATCGTGCTCTGGGATGCCACCACCGGCAAGGAGAGAAAGCTGGTGACCCCGCAGCGACAGATGTCGGCCTACTCGCTTACTTTCTCTCCCGACGGCAAGACCCTGGCGCAGGGCGGGGGAGACAACATGCTCCATCTCTGGGACCTGGAGACGGCCAAGGAAATCCATGCCTTCGGCCTGCACAAGGGCGGTGTTTCCTCCATCGTTTATTCGCCGGACGGCAAGACCCTTGCCTCCTGCGGCAACCTCGGAGACACCATTGGCCTGTGGAATTCCCGGACCGGCGACCGGGTGGGCACGCTGGAAGACTATAACGGCCGCGGCCCCATCGCCTTCTCGCCGGACGGCAAGACCGTCATCGCCTGCACGAAGGACGCAAAGATTTGCCAGTGGGAGGCAGCCACCGGCAAGCTGCGCTCCCGGCACAACGGGCCGAAGCTCGAGATCCGGTCGATGTCCCTCTCTCGCGACGGCCGCGTGCTGGCCCTGTCCGATCGGAAGTCGCCGCACGTCCACCTGTGGGACGTGGACGCCGGCAAGGAACTTCGCCGCGTGACGCTGTTGCCTTCGGACACCAGCACGATGCCGGCCCCGGACGTCGGCTATTACTTCGCCGTCGCCGTGGCGCCCGACGGCAAGACGCTCGCCGGCTCGGCGCTCGGCCGCGAAGGGCCCATCGTCCTCTGGGACGTGGCCACCGGCAAGGAGCTTCCGCGCTTCCGCGGAAACCCCGGTCCACTCGATAAGCTGGCACTCTCGCACGACGCCAAGACGCTGCTCACCGTCGGCGGCGGCACGGTCTGCTTGTGGGACCGCGCCACCGGCAAGGGCTTGAAGCGGATCAGCGGCGACAGCAAGAACCTGATCCGGGCCGCGTCCCTGTCGCCAAAAGCGCCGCTCCTTGCCATCGCCTACGCGAACAAGGAGATTCGCCTGCTTGACCTCGACACAGGCAAGGACCGCTTGCTGGGCGACGTCCAGTCTCCCTACGGCGTCAGTCGTCTGGCGTTCTCGCCGGACGGCACCGTGCTGGCATCGCTGGGGGGCGCGACATTTTGCCTGTGGGACGTGGCGGCCGGCAAGGTCCTGCACCGTAATGAAGACTTGCAGGAGTTTGGCAACTCCTCCTACAACACCGGCGACCTGGCCTGGTCTTCGGACAGCAAGGTGGTGGCGCGAGACATCACCTTGACGGACGGCCGCCCCGAGCCGACGCCGCGCGGCTCCGCCGTGACCATCGTCAATGGCCGCAATGGCGATGTCGTGGAGCGGATTGACGTGCCGCTGGCCAGCAGTGGACTGTCGTTCTCAGCCGACGGCAAGTCGTTCGTCTGCGGCAGTGTGCTCTACGACCGGGCCACGGGCAAGAAGGTCCGCGACCTGGCCGATGCCAAGGAATGGCCGCAGATCACGCTCTCGCCGAACGGCAAGCTCGCGGCCGTCGCCACGCTGAATCTGGAGCGAGAAGCAGGTCCAGGAGTGGGCGACGCTCCGCTGCGGGTCGTGGACGTGGAGACCGGCAGGGTCCTGCACACGTTCAATGGCCACCGCAGCCGAATTGTCTCCGTCGCATTCAGCGCCGACGGCAAGCTGCTTGTCTCCGGCAGTGCCGACGGCACTGTGTTCACCTGGGACATGTCCGCGGTCAAACCCTGACGCCATTTATGACGCCCACTGTCGGTGCCCGTGAGAGCTTCCCTCCCATCACGCGTCGGAATAGGATACACTCGCTCTTTCGGTCGGACATTCGCAACACTTCAGGAAGCAGTCCGATGCCAACGACCAGCTACACCGCGATCGTGGAACGAGAAGACGACGGCTTCGTGGCCCTGTGCGCGGAACTCGACATCGCCAGTCAGGGACAGACCGTGGAAGCTGCGATGGCTAACTTGAAAGAAGCGCTCGAGCTATTTTTGGAGTGCGCAGACCCTGCCGAAATTGCCCAACGCCTGCACTCCGAGGTGTATGTCACGCGCTTCGAGGCGGCTCATGGGTAAGCTGCCGGTCCTTTCGGACCAGCCATGGATTCACGCGAGTTCGCCAGCGTAGCAGCCACATCATCATGCAGCGCCCCGGGCCGCCTGCCACTACCACTGTGCCGGTTCCAGACCACGCGACCGTCCGGCGCGGCACTCTTATGTCTATCATCCGCCAGAGCGGCGTGTCCCGATTAGAATTTGAAACGTGAGCATTGTGGGCACAATTTCCGCGTGTCAAAGGGGCGGCAGGGATTGCCGGATTTCATCGAGCAACGAACGCGTGCCGTGCTGGTCCGCCCAGTGATAGATGTAGGTCCAGTCGAGCGTGTTGCCCTGAACAGCGATCATGTCGCGTACGTCTTCCCGGTCCTTGCCTCGCCGCGCGCGGACAGCCCAATGCAATTTTGTGACGATGACATCTTCGGCCGACGGCAGGAAAGCGGCCCGGCCGTGCAATGGGCGGCGCTGTCGGCGCAGAAATCGCTGCCGGTCGTGCGGGTCGTCGCTCAGCAAGAATAACTCGATCTGAAATTCGCTACCGACGACTGCAAGATTGAACCGGCGTGTCATCGTCACCGTCTCGAACGACATCTGGGGATCTAGACGGAAGGATGAGCCAAGTCGGTCCGCAATCGCTTGAACCGAACCTCCACTCAAGTCGATGACGAAATCCGCATCGTGCGTCGAGCGTGCCACGCCGTAGACGTTGCTGGAGAAGGACCCGACCACCATATATGGGACGCCGAGTTGCTCCAGTGCGTCGATCACCGCGAGGGCGGCTTCTGGGCCTGTCATGGCGAGCCCTCGAGCCGTCTCAACAACTGGAGCCGTTGATGCAAGATATCGCGGACTTGCGTTTCATCGGCGTCGGGAAACTGAAAGCGGATGCCATCCGCCATCCGCTGACATACTTCCTCAAACAGCTCGGCTCCGGCGAGAAACTTCTCTTCGAATGACATTCGGCGTGCCCGCAGCACCCGCTCGCGATAGATGCTGTCAACCAGTTCTTGTGTCGGTTCCATGGCGTCCTCCGTCGTCGATCACCCGATCCGCCAGCCGGTGCCGCCCGGACGGTCTTCCAGCGTAACATTCAACTCGCCAAGACGCTTGCGGATCTGGTCGCCCAGTGCGAAGTTCTTGGTCTTGCGCGCTTCCGCGCGCAGGTCGATGAGGAGCTGCATCAGGCCGCTGACGAGTTGGTCGTTGCCGCCTGTCCTGGCGGCCAGTGGCTGGTGGAACAGGCCCAGAATCTGACTCAGCTCTCTGAGGACTTCGGCGCCGCGGCGTAAATCGCAAACAGCTTGCTCGTTCGTCTTGCCTCCTTCGAGCTGCTGGGTGTCGGCAAAGCGGTTTAGCGTGGTTAGTAGTTCGTAGAGCGTTCCGGTGGCGCCGCCGGTGTTGAAATCGTCTTCCATCAACTCCAAGAAAGCGCCGCGATGCTTCGATACCTGCGCAAGGAATTCCTTGTTGTTGCCATCCTCTTTAAACGCGGCGTGTTTGGTCGGCGCGGCCAGATCGTAGAAGTTCTGTCCGGTGATACGCTGATAGCGTTCGAAGAAGCGATAGAAGCCATCCAGGCTCCGACGGACCTCCTGCAGGCGTTCATCGCCCCACTCGATGGGACTCCGGTAGTGGGTGGCGAGCAAGAGGAAGCGGACAGTCTCGGCCTCGTGCTGTGCCAGGACCTCCGCAACATTAATTGCGTTGTTGAGCGAACCACCCATCTTTTCCGTTTCGCCTTCTGCACCCGCAGCAGGTCGACCACCCACCTTCCCCGCCTGTTTCCGGATGCGCATCAAGCCATTGTGCATCCAGTAGGTCGCAAACGGCTGATCAGTATACGATTCCGACTGAGCCAGCTCGTTTTCATGGTGCGGAAACTGCAAATCCAGGCCGCCGCCGTGGATGTCGAGCGTTTTGCCCAGCAGCTTCATGCTCATGGCGGAGCACTCGATGTGCCAGCCAGGCCGGCCGGGGCCCCACGGGCTGTCCCACTTCGGCTCGCCGGGCTTGGCGCCCTTCCAGAGGGCGAAGTCGCCGGGGTTGCGCTTGCGATCGCTGACCTCGATGCGCGCGCCGGCTTCGAGCTGTTCGGGATCGCGGTTGCAGAGCTTGCCGTAGTCGGGGTCCTTGGTCACGTCGAAGTAGACATCGCCGCCAGCGGGATAAGCGTAGCCCTTGTCGATCAGCCCCTGCATCATCTCGATCATGCCGGCAATGTGCTCGGTCGCCCGGGGCATGAGGTCGATGCCCGTGACGTTCAACTTTTTCAGGCAGTCGACGTAGTCGGCGGTCATCTTTTCCGCGAGATCCTTGACCGTCGTGTTCAACTCCCGGGCGCGGACGATCAGCTTGTCGTCCACGTCGGTGATGTTGACGACCCACGTCACCTGGTAGCCCTGGTATTGCAGGTAACGCTTGACGGTGTCGAAGATGACCGGGCCCACCATGTGGCCGACGTGGCTCGGCTTGTAGACGGTCGGGCCGCAGACATATATGCCGACCTTGCCGGGCTGCATGGTCTGAAACGGCTCTTTTTGCTGGGTCAGCGTGTTGTAGACGCGCAGGGCCATCATTCACCTTTCGAGAATCGGGAGTGGGGAATAGAGAGTAGGGAATCGGAACGGAATTCTCACGGTTCGATCCCTACTCCCTATTCTCTACTCCCTCAATCAATGCAATTACCTGACAGCCGATCGCCTCGCCTCGACCGATATGCCCGACTTTCTCGCCCGTCTTCGCCTTGACGTTGACCGCGCCGACGTCGATGGCCAGCAATTCCGCTAGCCGCTGCCGAATGCGGTCCTTGACCGGACCCAGCTTTGGCTCCTGGGCGTGGATCGTCACGTCCACATTGACGACGCTCCAGCCCGCGCGGTTCAGCCGACCCAGCGTGTCTTCCACGAAAAAGGAGGAAGCACGGTCGCGATAAGCCGGGTCCGTATCGGGATAGGCGTCGCCGATATCGCCCAGGCCGGCGGCGCCCAGCAGGGCATCGGTCAGCGAGTGCAGCACCACGTCGGCATCGCTGTGGCCGACCAGGCCGCGCGAATGTTCGACGCGCACGCCGCCCAGGATGAGCGGACGCCCTTCGGCAAGGCGATGTGTATCGGAACCCAGGCCCACGCGCATGGTCGAACGATCTCCGAGGTCATGGCATTCGGCGTGGATTGTAGCCGCTGGTGGATGGAATTGACAACGCGAGTCGCGTCCGGATCAACCCTCGAACGGGATGCCGACGGTGAAGTTCTCGAAGCGCATGAACTGCTTCAAGTACGTCAGCGTCACCTTGCCGGTCGGACCGTTGCGTTGCTTGGCGACGATGACTTCCAGCACGGCATCGTTCTGGCCGGGCTCGAAGTCGGGGCGGTGCAGGAGCATGACGGTGTCGGCGTCCTGCTCGATGCTACCACTTTCGCGAAGGTCGGAGAGTCGCGGTTCGTGGCCTTGTCGGTCTTCGAGGCCGCGATTGAGCTGGGCCAGCGCGACGACGGGCACCTTCAGCTCGCGTGCCAGGAACTTGAGGCGGCGGGAAATCTGCGCCACCTGCTCCTGGCGGTTGTCGCGACGATTGTCCGGCTCGATGAGCTGCAAATAGTCGATCACGACCCCGCGGATGTCGTGGCGCAGCTTCAGCCGACGTGCGTTGGCGGCGATGCGCAGCATGCCCTGGCCCGGCGTGTCGTCGATGAACAGTTTCGCCTGGCGCAGCTGGTCGCCGGCCTCGATCAGCTTGTCCATGTCGCCCGAGCTGAGGTTGCCCTTGCGCAATTTGTGGCTGTCGACGCGTGCCTGGCAGCACAGGAGGCGTTCCGCCAGCTCGATGCGCGATTGCTCCAGGCTGACGAAGAAGATCGGGGCTTTTTCCTCGACCGCAATGTGCCGGGCGATGTTCAGGCTGATGGCGGTTTTGCCGACCGATGGCCGGGCGGCAATGATGACCAGCTCCGAGTTCTGCAAACCGGCGGTGATCTCGTCCAGGTCGAGGAAGCCCGTCGCCAGGCCGCTGATCGACATGTTGTCGCGCGTCGTCCGCGTGTCGATGCGGTCGTAGGCTTCCTTGAGCGCGTCTTGCAGCGTGATCGTCTGACCCACGATGCCCATCTGGGCGATGTCGAGGATCTTGCGCTCGGCACCTTCGAGCAGGTCGTCGGCGGGCATGGACTGGTCGTAGGCGTCGCGGAGGATTTCCGTGCTGGCATGGATGAGGTGGCGGACCAGCGCCTTGTCGCGGACGATGCGGGCGTAGTACTCGGCATTGGCAGCCGTTGGGGCTGCGTCCCACAACTCGGCGAGGTAAGCGTACCCGCCGATGTCCTCGATGTGCTTCTGTTCCTTGAGCGCTTCAGCCAGGGTCACCAGGTCGATCGGATGGCCGCGTTCGTAGAGGCCGACAATGCCCGTGTAGACTTTCTGATGGGCATCGAGATAGAAGTTGCTGGGCTCGCTGCTGAGGATCTGAAGCACGTCGCCGATGACGCCGTTGTCGCGGAGCATACTTCCCAGGACGCTGCGCTCGGCTTCGCGGCTTTGAGGCGGCAGGCGATCCATCCCGGTTCCGGCTTGGTCCGCCACGGCACACCTCCTTGAGGAATGACGAATGACGAAGCCCGAATGACGAATCAATGACCAAGCTCCAATGCCTTCACTTAAGGCGAGCGGGGCGTGGGGAAACCCCGGGTGTTGGGGCGAAAACCCGGGCGGAACAACCC
>JAIEMG010000212.1 GCA_019752375.1 Gemmataceae bacterium
CCTGGCAAGGTGGGCCAGACACTCTTGTCTGGCTGGCCAGACAAGAGTGTCTGGCCCACCGAACACAACCATTCTCTGCCTCGCGAAGTATAAATGATTGCTGCGAGAATCCCGTCATCGTTTTGAGCCCGCAGCGCAAGAGCGCAAGCGATGGCGCCCGTGCTGACGCTTCGCGTTTCTTCCCTCGTACCCAAGCTCCGGCTTGGGTACGCACGACCGAGAAGCTCCAGCTTCTCGGAACTCGACGCTACGCGGGCGGCGTCGAGTCGCGCAAGCCATGCACGGCGAGAAGCGGGATCTTCTCGGCCGTGCATTCCCAAGCCGGAGCTTGGGAACGAGAGGATAGCGCAACTTCAAAAAGCGCAAGAAAAGGTTGGCCTTGCTTGCGCCGCGGGCTCACAGGAACGAACGCCAGCACTTTCAAGCGGCGTCGGTGTTTGTAGGTACGTTGACTCCCTCCCGCGCTGACTCCGAAGGAGAGCCACCATGATCCGCTTGTATTGTGCTCTGCTGGCCACAACCGTGGTGGGAGTCAGCCTACTCTTCGCCGGAGGCGCGGACGACAAACCAGCCCCTGCCAGCGCCTATCCGTTCGTCTTCCGCGACGTGGGCGACGAAGCGGGGGCCTTTCCGCATCTGTCCGGCATCCGCGGACACGGGGCTGCCTGGGGCGACGTGGACGGCACGGGCTGGCCCTCGCTGTTTGTCGCGACCTTTCACAATGCGGGCTCCAAGCCGAGCATGTTCCTGCGCAACGACAAGGGCAAGTTCAAGCTCGATGGCCAGGAACAACTGCGCGCGTCCGGCGCCGGCAGCGGGGCGCTGTTCGTGGACCTGACCAACAACGGCAAGCTCGACTTGTTCGTGTCCAACTGTGTCCACGGCAAGGACGTGACGACGCTGCCGAGTTCGCTCTTTCGCAATGACGGCGGCAAGTTCAGCGACGTCTCGAAAGAGAGCGGTGCCTGTCCCTCCGGTTACGCCGGCCGAGGACTATCCGCGGTCGACTTTGACGGGGATGGCCTGCTCGACCTGCTGCTGTGCGAGCGCTACTACGGGCCGGTCAAGACGGGGCCGGCGCTGTATCGGAATAAGGGCAACCATCGCTTCGAGAACGTCGCCGCCGACGCGGGCTTGCCCGCCGGTCTGTCCGGGCTCGGCATCGCCGTGGCCGACGTCAACAACGACGGCTGGCCCGACGTGTTCCTGACCGGTGGCGACGGCAACCACCGCCTGTTCCTCAACGACGGCAAGGGCAAGTTCCGCGAGGCGCACGGCAGCCGCGACGTCTTTCGCTGGAAGATCGGCAATCCGGAGGATACGCCGGCCGGCGTCTGCATCGCCGACGTCAATCGCGACGGTCTGCCGGACATTGTCATCGGTCAGCACTTCAAGCAGCCGTGGGTCAACCCGGTGCCGATCCGCCTCTATCTCAACCGCGGCATCAAGGATGGCGTGCCGACATTCGAGGACGTGACCGAGGCAGCCGGCCTGGCGCCGTTGGCCATGAAAGCGCCGCACGTGGAAATCCAGGACTTCGACAACGACGGCTGGCCGGACATCTATGTCAGCGTCGTCAAGTTCAAGGACGACAAGCCCTATCCGGTGATCTTCCGCAACCTGGGCGTGAAGGACGGCATCCCGCGCTTCAGTAACGACGCCTGGGCCGTCAACGACTTCCCCACCAAGGAGGACCAGGCGGCCAAGCGTGCCGGCGACCTGTTCAACAAGGTGTTGAAGGACAAACGCATCATCTACATGGCCGCCGGACCATCCGGCGACTACGATCGCGATGGCCGACTCGATCTGGTGCTGACCCACTGGTGGGTGGAAGGCCGATCGCTGCTTTTGCGGAACGAGACATCAGGCGGCAACTGGCTCGACGTGCGCGTCGAGGGCAAGGACGGCGTCAATCGCATGGGCATTGGCAGCAAGGTCAAGGTCTACCCCGCCGGCAAGCTGGGCGACGCGGCCGCATTGCTTGGCTGCCGGGAGATCAGCATCGGCTACGGCTACTGCTCGGGACAGGAGGCGATTGCCCACTTCGGGCTCGGCAAGGAAGCGAAGGTCGATGTCGAGGCCATCCTGCCGCACGGCAAGGGAACGATTGCCAGCAAGGACGTGCCGGTCAATCAACGCATTACAATCAAGCGCTGAGAAAGGAACCACCAATGAGCCGATACATCCCGTGGCGGAGCGCGGCGCTGGTCGCAGCGCTCCTGGGCATCGTCCTGACAAGCGAGGCCGACGTCGCCGCCCAGAAGAAAAAAGACGACGTGAAGTATCCGCCGACATTGCCCGGCGACAAGGAGGTCGTCACCGACACCAGCGACGATTTCCTCAAGCCGGCGGCCACTCTAAAGTCAGATGTCGCCGTGGCCAAGGCGGCTCCGACGATCGATTTTCTCTACTTCCCGGGCCAGACCTACGCGGGTAAACCCTGGTCCAACTGGGGCGACAGCCTGGCCGCCAACAGCAAGTACTATGCCTCGATCGGCGACCACCTGGCGCCCGCGGGCAACGCGTTCGTCTACGAATACGATCCGGAGAAGAAAACCCTGCGCCGGCTGGTCGATGTCCGCAAGACCCTCGATCTGCCCGATGGCCACTACACGCCCGGCAAGATTCACGGCCGGCTCGACCTCGGGGACGATGGCTGTCTCTACTTCTCCACGCACCGCGGTTCAACCACCGTTACCACCGACCAGTACCACTACAAGGGCGACTGGATCTTCAAGCACCACATCGCCAGCGGCAAGACTGAAGTCGTGGCGTGCGGCCCGGTACCCAAGCACTGCATCCCGTGCAGCGTCCTCGACCCGAAGCGACTCATCTTCTACGGCGGCACCGCGCCGGGCAACATCAAGTCCGAAGACGAGGGCATCCAGTTCTTTGCCTACGACACCAAGGCCAAGAAGGTGTTGTACGCCGGCCCGGACGGCCCCGCACGCTACATGCTCTTCGCGAAGTCCACCGGCCGCGTCTACTGGACGGCCGGCAAGGACGACGCAGCGTTGATGCGTTACGATCCCGAGAAGCCCGAGAAGCCGGTCAAGGTCTCCGGCACCATTGGTCTGCGCGCCGCCACGCAAGAGACGGCGGACGGCTTCGTCTACACGGTGTCGCAGGGCCGCAAGGGCGCCGATCCCACGGTGTACCAGTTCAACACCAAGACGGAGGAAGCCAAGGAATTGGGCTCCGCGCTGGTGGGCGCGCAGGGCTACATTGCCTCGATCGACGCGGACCCGACCGGGCGTTACCTCTACTACGTCCCGGGTGCCCACGGCAGCGCCGACGTCGACGGCACGCCCGTGGTGCAGTACGACGTGAAGACGCAGAAGAAAAAGGTGCTCGCCTTTCTGCATCCCTTCTACAAGGACAAGTACGGGTGCGCTTTGCGCGGGACATACAGCTCCGCGATCGATGCCAAGGGCGACAAGCTCTACATCACCTGGAACGCCAACCGCGGCAGCAAGGCCTGGGACACCGCTGCATTGACGGTGATCCACATCCCCGAGTCCGAGCGACGACCTTGACCGACGTATGACCGCGGCACGAAGGAAACGCGGGTGTAGGACGAGTTCGCAGTTCGATAGCGGTATTTCCCCTGGAGGAATCGGCACGTGGTTCTGTAGCCGCAGGTTTCAGCCTGCGGAAGGGCGTCCCAGTGACCGTAGACTCTCACCGCAGGCTGAAGCCTGCGGCTACAGAGGCTTATGAGTGGTTTGTCACATCCCGCCATAGCTGGTGGCGGAACGCAGCGCCGGATGGCCCAGCACGGAAGGGTCAAGCGCCGTGCCTCGGACGCCGTACAACCGAGCGCGCTCGTGGATCAACGCGGCCCAGTTGCCGTGGGTGGCCGGCTCGCACATGGCGTCGTGCAGCCGGAAGACGGGGGCCGCTCGCTCGTCCTGGATCTGTTCCGCGGCCTGGAGATCTTCGAGCCGGACGCGGTAGTGGGATTCGATGACGGCCACCTGCTCCGGATGGATGGCCGCCTTGCCGAACAAGCCAAAGGTCAGATCGTTCTCCACCTCGCGGGCCAAGAGGTTTGTGCCATTGAGGTACTCGAAGACCGGGGCCGTGAGGTTGAAGCCGTGCGGCCGGAAGGTCGTGATCAGTTGAGCGATCGTCGGCCCGAGGGGCGTGTCGTACACCGTCCGACCGCGAGGACGACGCAGCCCCAACAAGTTGAAGAGATCATTGCCGCCGACCCGCAAGGACACAATCCGACGGCGGTAGCGGTCCTGAAGCAGCCGGTCGCGGAGCGCAAGCATGGCGCGGGGGTCGAAGACCTCGACCGTTTCCAGGGTGGGCATGACGCTGAAGGCGCTGTCCTCGGGCAAGACGTCAAAGTAATCGTCGAGGTTTCGGCACGTGACCTTGGGCAGGACGAAGCCGGAAAGGCGGTCCACGCCCTCCATGGTGAGGAGCGCCCGCAGGACCGCCGGGTTGCGAACGCGGACGAATCGCAGGAGGTCGGCCGCCTCGAAGCGACGCAGCGCGACGGCCAGGTTGTCCAGCGCGCGGGGCACGTCCTGGTCGCGGATGGAATCTTCGGTGCAGAAGATCACGGAGCGCAGGTGCGGATACTTCTGGCGGTTGCCGATGGCTGCCAGCTGGCCGCGCGTGGCGGGTACGTACAGCGATGCTCCGAGTTGGAGAAAATGGGTCATTCGTCCAGCCCTCGGATGAGCGCGGCAGCGCGGTAAGGGAGCGTCGGTTCGGTCACCATCGGCACTTTCTTCTCGGTCGCAAGCACCCGCAGATGCGCCACCTCCGGCAGCTGCGGGTCGCGGAGCAAGAGCCGATCGGGCACCCGACGCAGCAGCACACGAGTCGCCTCGCCAATTCCAGGCTTGACGAAATTGACGTCGCGCGCGCCGTAGCGCCGTCGGACGTCGGCAATGAAGTCCGCACTACGCTGACGGAGCTCGCGACGCTCCTGTTCGTCCAGTCCGGTGGGCCGCGAACCAGCTGCGTGCTCCTTCCAGACCCGGATCAACTCCGTAGTCATCACATCGGCAAACCAGAGCGATAAATCGTCCCGTTCGAACTCGCGATACCACAGACAGGCGTGAAAATCGTCGGGCCCGACCACGGAATCGTTAAGGATCGAACGACTGACCAACCCGGAGACAGTCGCGCCCAGGATGCACGAGGGGATCAAGTAGTCCTCCGTCGTTGCCGCCGCGGCCGCGGTGCCTGACAGATCGGCGATGGCAAACAGGCCCGCATCGAGACGGGTTTTGTTGGCTGCGTTGAAGCCGCCAATGGCTCGCTCGAGTTCCGCGGCAATGACGCCTTTGCCGGTCCAGCCGTCCACGAAGACCACGGACCCGGCCGCGTGTCGCGCCAGGATGTAGCGCAGTGCCGTCTCGTCGATGCCGCGGTCCCGGATGATCGAAATGGAGTAATGCGCGACCGTCCGCCCGTGGAAGCGGCGCAGGACGCGGGCGAGCAGGACGCCAATGGGAGTGCCGGCCCGCGCCAGCGATACCAGGGTGACATTGCCCACCCGTCGGTCGGCAATGAGCGCCGCCAGAGCGATCACGTCGCGGGCCAGGCGGCTTTTCTCGCGGTCCAGTCCTTCCCGGAAGACACGGAGATACTGGGCGGACGGCAACCGTTCGCGCGTGATCATCTCGCTGTAGTGCCGTCGCCCAGACTGGATCAGGCGCTCCTTCTCCGCGACCGGCGTGTCGGCCAGCCCGACCGGCTTCAGCAGCAAGACCGCATCGTCCTGGTGGTAGCTTCCGGTGAACATCCCATTCATCCTCGGGGCGACAGGGGGTGTGCGGCAAGCTGGCAGTCGCGTGGCAGCAAGGCGTAGTCGCACGCCGCCAGGAACGGCGCATCGCTCACGCTGTCCCCCACGCCAATGGTCAGCACCGGCTCGGTGCCGAGGAGGTGCGCGCGGATGTGCTGCACGGCTCGCTCCTTGCCGAGAAAGCGCGGCACCAGCGACAGGTTGTTGCCATTGCAATGGATGAAGAATCGCTGCGGGTCGATGCCGCCCCAGTGCTCGCGCAACACGGTCTGCAGGGCCGCGACGTTGCCCGCCGGGTGCTTCAACACCAGGTAGAGCGGCATGTCGAAGTCGGCGATAAGACGGGCGTTGATCTCAAGTCGGCGGGCATCGATGAACTGTTGCACCGCGTGCAGTTCCGTGTGCAGTTCCGGTCCCATTTCCAGGGCTCGGGGCCGAATGCTGGCGTCCCAGTCTGGTTCGGGGGTGCCGTCGGGCCGCAGGATGACGCCGCCAAAATCGAGCACGGCCAGGTCCGTGAACGCCAGCCGCACGCGACGATAGGCATCCAGGTTGCGCGCCGTGGTCGGAATGACCGTGCCCGCGGCCGAGAGCAAGGACAGCAAGGCGCGCTGCCGCTCGGTCATGAAGGAGAGTGGGCGGCCGTTGCGATCATCGGCGGCGGGGGAAAGCGGTTCACCGGGCGGACACTTGGGCCGCGTCTGCAGGATGGTGTCGTCCAGGTCCAGAAAGACGCAAGTCCGCATGGCAGTCGTCAGAAGTACACGGTCGCCGCATCCAGCTGCTCGGGCAGCCGGTGCGCGGCTGGCAGGGGTCGAGTTTCGTAGCAGAGGACGACGCGGTCGTAATGGCGGTCGCCCACGTTGTACAGGTAGTTCGGAATTCCGTCGTGGTAATTATCGACGGTTTCCATGACGCTGGTGAGATCTTCGCCCGTCAGCAGCGGCGAGCGGGTGGTCGATTGAAAATGCACGTCCCAGCCCGCTTCCTCCAGGTAGCGGGCCAGGCGGAAGGGCGGGTGGGTAAACTCGCCGGTGCCCAGGACCAGGACCCGCTCGTCCGGCCGGAGGCGGAGCGACTCGGCGATGGCAGGGCAATCCAGGTCGAGTCGGCCGCACACGCCCAGGCGACCAAAGTTCGCGGCAAGGTAATCATCCTTGCAATCGCCACGACCGACGACGTCGGGAATCGCGCCGGGGTCAAAATCGGCACAATTGGAAAAACGGAAATGTCCGCGCAACAGGCTGTGACAATGGGTTGCCACTCCGATCTGAGCGGCCACCGCAGCTCGTCGCTCGGCGCCCAGCCAGTCGGTGATGCTGACCAGGTGGACTGCGGTCAAGCGGGGGTTCAATCGCTGATAGGCGGCGGCAAGGTTGACCAGGGTGCGGCCGGTGGTCAGCTCATCGTCGATCAACACCAAGTTCGTCGCAGTGCGAAAGAGCTGAGCCAACGACGCGTCGGTGGGTTCGAAGACGAGGTGGTCGATGGCATGGCTATGAACCTCCTCGAAGTGCAGCATTAGGGGCCGATCCAGTCGATAGCGCGTGGTATGGAGGAACAATACGTCGTGGCGGGAGGTGCGGCGCAAGAACTGTTCGTAGACACCCTGGGCCAGGCCGGTGGCCGTCTCCGCCATGCCGATCACGACGGTAGGACCGGCGAGAGTGCCGAGCTTCGTCGCCAGCCGGACGTGCACCTCCTCCATGAGCCGCGGCCGGACCGGGTAATGCTTGCCCAGGACCTTGCTGACAAAGACAAAGCCTCGCTTGCGACTGCGGCGGCTGGCATAACCGCACAGCACGTCCAGCGGATAATCCGCATCCTCCACGCACAGCGCCAGGTTGCCGGAACGCAATGCAATGTGGGTGAGCGGGCTGGAACCGATGGGGAGCGGATCGTTCATAGGAGAATGGCCCGGTTGACTTTGCTGACGCGCAGCCCGGTGCGCGGCCGTGGCACTTGGTCCGGCGTCGCCGTGCCCAGGGCCACGCGAACGGCCCAGTAGGGAAACGCCAGCCCGGACATGCAGGCGTAGAGCAGGCCGCCCGACATGCGGGGATTGATTTCCAGCAGATAGGGCACGCCATCGCAGTCGCGGAATTGGACGTTGAACAGCCCGTCCAACCGTAGTCGTTCGGTCAGTCGGCCGACCATCGCTTCCAGGGCGGGATTCGCTTCGAGAAGTTGCGGCCCGTCGGGCACGTTCGACTTGAGTCGTACGACACAGCGGATCAGGCTGCCGCGCTGGGCCAGGCAATCGATGCTGCGTTCCGGGCCAGGCAAGTACTGCATGACCAGCAGGTCGCGGAAGTGGGCTCGCTCGCCCAGGCAGCGGCGTGCCTCTCCGAGACCGATCTTGAGCGGTTCGCCGCGAAACAATCGGTCCTGAGCGCTGCCGGTTTCGCTGATGACCTTGAAGCCGAGCCCGAACACCGAAACGGCCGGTTTGAAGCAGACCCGTTTGTGCCGCACCCGCAAGCGGGCATAGGCAGCGTCGAAACCCGCCAGGTCGCGCACGACCTCGTACTCGGGCAGGGCGACCAGGCCAGCGCCAAGCGCCGTGTAGACCGCCGCCTTGTCCTCCAACAAATCGAGCGTATCCGCATCAGCTGCCGCCACCAGCCGAACGCCGGCGGCATCGAAGCGCGAGCGCTCCCGCATGATGGCCCGCAGGTTCTTGCCCGGGATGAAGGCGTCGACCGAATGCCGTTGCGCGAAATCGAGACAGTAGTCGAGATAGGCGGCCTCGCTCAGTCCCTTCGGTTCGACCTCGAAGTGATTGCTGACGCGAAATGCAGGGCAATCCGGGTCCGGATGAGAGGAAAGAACGCGAAGCTCGCCCGGAGATTGAGCGCTGCGAAGGCTCTCGACCGCGTCAAAATTGCTGGATAGTCCCTTGTTCAGCCAGACCGTTGCATGCGGCATGTCAGGATCGTAGTGACCCGCGCGGTCCAGTTCAACAGGGCTTTGGTTAAACCGGCATTCGAGGCTACTGACCTGGGACCACGGTCGCGATCGCGATATGATCTTGAAAGTGAACTCCGCGATCGTCGCGACCGAGGTTTCCCATGTCTCCTCACTTCCCCACTTCCGATTTTTCCTGCGATTTTCCTAGTATCGTCACTCGACTCCCGGGACCGGACCGCAAGCGCGGCCCCGCGCTCTATCGCTACCGCATGACCTTTCGCAGCGCGGAGCCGACCGTTGCCGGGTGCGTCACGACCTGGGAAGTGGACGGCGGACGGATGCCCTACCAGATCGCGCTGGAACGGGATGACGCGGGGAACCTGAAGATGCACTGCACGTGCGCTGATGCCGTCTACCGTGCCGATGGTCGCTTCTGCAAGCACATTCACGGCTTGCTTCAGCTCGGCCATGCCACATACCCCGTGCCGTCGCGTGAAGAGCGTCGCGGCGCGTGATTCAAGGTGATGTGACTTCGAATCGCTTGACGGTGATCTGCACGCGCTCCTTATCCTTGCTGACGCTGCGAACGTAGTCGATGAGGTGCCCATCGTCCGGATTGAAGGTGGCGCGATTGAACGCCCGCGGAGCATTGGGCTTGGCATCGCGATCCAGGTTGCCTTCGATGTCGTTGAACAACGCGATCATCCCGTAGTAGCGATAGAGGTCTTCTTTCTTCCGATCCTCCGCAACAAACATCGGCCCTGCCACATCCATGGTCTTGCCGTTTCGCACGGTGACAATGTAGGTTTCTTTCTTGTTGTCGCGCTCCTTCACATACTCCAGCACGTAGTTGGGCGGCCCTTTTTCCTTCCACAGCGCTCGCACGCGGTCCAGCTCCTCACGCGTCAGCTGCTGCCGCATGTTGTAGACCGTCGGAATGGTGATCGCAGCCGCGCCAAGGAAGGCCAGCACCACAAAAAACCAGATCCAGGCTCGACTGCGCGGACGTGCCGCCATCTTTCCTCCCGCTTTCAAGTTGGAGCCACCTTACGGAATGACGAAGGACGAAGTTCGAATGACGAATCAATGACCAATGACGAAGCCCCAAGGGATGGGTGCGGCGCCTGGACCTCCGGGCATTGGGGTTTTGGACATTGATTCGTCATTCGTGCTTCGTCATTCGTCATTTCTCCCCAAGGTGGAGAGCTAGCTTCGTCCGCGTCCCGAAAACGCCTCGGGCAGCTCGGCTTTGGCGATCACCACCACGCCCTGCTCGGTCACCATGAAGCCGCGCTGCCGATCGTATTCCAGGTCGTGTCCGATCGTGGTGCCCTGCGGGATCTTGACTTCCTTGTCGATGATGGCGCGGCGAATCCGGCAATGGCGGCCGACGTCAACGCCGTCGAACAGGATCGACGCATCCACCGTGGCAAAGCTGTTGACGCGGACGTTGGTCGCCAGGATGCTCTTGCGCACGCTGCCGCCGGAGACGATGCAGCCCTGGCAGACCATGCTGTCGATCGCCTCGCCGCGTCGTGCGTATCCGCGCGGGCCATCGTCGCCGAAAACGAACTTGGGCGGCGGCAGCTGCGGCTGATTCGTGCGGATCGGCCATTCCTTGTCGTACAGGTTCAGCACCGGGTCGATTTCCACCAGGTCCATGTTCGCCTGGTAGTAGGCGTCGAGCGTGCCGACGTCGCGCCAGTAGGGCACTGCCTTGCGGTTGCGGTCGCGGAACCGGTGGGCGAAGACCTGGTGGTGCGCGATCATCTCGGGGATCACGCTCTTGCCGAAGTCGTGCTCGCTGTCGGGCCGCGTCGCGTCTTTGCACAACAGCTCGAACATGGGCCGGGCGGTCATCACGTAGATGCCCATCGACGCCAGGCAATGCTGCGGGTCGTCCGGCATCGGCTTCGGCTCGCGCGGTTTCTCGTCGAACTCGAGGACGCGATCGACCTCGTCGAGCTGAAGGATGCCGAAGTTCGGTCCCTCCCGCATCGGCACGGGAATGCAGCCGATGGTCAGGTCCGCCTCGCGCTCGATGTGACTGCGGATCATGTCGCCGTAGTCCATCTTGTAGATGTGATCGCCGCCGAGGATGAGGACGTACTTGGGGTCCTCCTTCTCGATGCTGTAGATGTTCTGGTACAGCGCATCGGCCGTGCCCTTGTACCAGTTCTCGTCGATGCGCTGCTGCGGAGGCAATACCTCGATGTATTCGCCCAGCTCGGCGCTGAGGAAGCTCCAGCCATAGCGAATGTGGCGATCGAGGCTGCGCGCCTTGTACTGCGTCAGGACGACGATGCGGCGCAGGTTGCTGTTGATGCAATTGGACAGGGTGAAATCGACGATGCGATACAGGCCGCCAAACGGTACGGCCGGCTTGGCCCGGTCGCGCGTCAGAGGCTCCAGACGGGTGCCCTTGCCGCCGGCCAAGATCACGGTGAGAACGTCGTTATGCACCTTTTGCCTCGGGAGCCAGTCAAGGAGAGGGCGCCCCCTCGTGAAGCATCATCGCAGCAATTATACTTCACGCGGGAAAGAATGGCTGTGTCCGGTGGGCCAGACACTCTTGTCTGGCCGGCCAGACAAGAGTGTCTGGCCCACCTTGCCAGGTACCAATTTGGCCCGCGTGCAGTATATGGCGGCGATCCGCTCAGCCGGCCCGGCCTTCATAGAGCCCGGCCATGCGCTCCACCAGTGCCGACACGGAAAAAGCCGCCAATGCCCGCTCACGTCCTGCTTCACCCAGGCGCTGGCAAAGCGCTGCATCGGTCAGCAGTCCCCGCGTTAGCCGGGCCAGCGTCACCTTATCGCCCGGCGGAAAGAACAAGCCCGTCCGGCCATCGACGACGAGTTCCGCCAGCTCCGGCGTCCTCGCCGCGATCACGGGCCGCCCCAGCATCATCGCTTCGAGTGCGACGTTGACGCCGCCCGTGGTTCGGCTCGGCACCCAAACAACCTCCGCCCGCGCCAGCAGCGGCCCGATTTGCTCCTGGCCACCGATGATATGCACCCGGTCGCTGGTGCGCGTATCGCGAACGAACTGCTCCAGCCGCGGACGGTCTGGGCCGTCGCCCGCGATGACGAGATGCACGTCTTCCTCGACGTAACGAAGGATGTCGAACGTCCAGATTGCATCGCGGAAGCCCTTGTGCCGCTCCAGCGGTCCGACGCAGGCGATGAAGCGCATGCCGGCCGGCGCCGCGCCCGAGTTCGGCATCTCGGCGACGGCTGGCGGAGTGCTGACAATGCGCTCCACGCGACGAAGCAGCATCGCGTGTACCAGCTCGGCTCCGATGCCTCGCTTGTGGACGGCGTTCGGCAACGTGGCCAGCATCCGGCCACGGCCCCCACACAGCAGGGCAACCGCCATCAGCGGCCGCTGTCCCCAGACGTGAACCACCTCGGCGTGCAGGTTTCTCAAGAGTCCGCGCAGGCGCCACGCGGCACCGAGGTTCAGCGCGTGCCGCCAGCCAAGCGCTTCGACGGGCACGCCTGCCGTCCGCAACTCCTTGGTCCGCGGCGTCTCCGCACCGAGGACGCAAACGTGCGGCTCGAAACGGTCGCGAGGCAGTCCGCGGGCGAGAAGGCCGAGCTGCTTCGCGGCGCCGCGGTATTCGAGATCGGAGATGACAAAGAGGACTTTCACGCTAGGCGGCGCCGGGGTTGGAAGGCAGGACCGCGATGTGCGGCAAATTGCGATACTCGTCGTTGAAGTCGAGTCCATAGCCGACGACGAAGGCATCCGGAATGTCGAAGCCGCAATAGTCCGGCTCCAGTGCGACTTGCTGCCGGCCCAGCTTGCGCAGCAAGACCGCCACCCTGAGCGACGCCGGCTCCATCGCGCGAAGGTGCTGGACCAGGTGCGACAGCGTCTGGCCAGTGTCGAGGATGTCGTCCAGCAGCAGCACGTGTCGGCCCTTGAGATCCGGCACCAGGTCCGACTGGATGTGCAGATCACCCGGTCGAGTGACGGCGCCGCGATAGCTCGACGCCTGGATCAGCGCGATGCGCAAGGGAAGATCGAGGTGCCGCACCAGGTCGGACAGGAAGATCAAGGAGCCGGTGAGCACGCCGAGGATCGTCACCGGCTGGCCCTGGTAATCGGCCCGAATCTGCCGACCCAGTTCGCTCACGCGCTGGGCGATGCGCTCCGCCGAGATGAGGATGTCCATGGGCTACTTCGCCAGCTCGGTCCACAGGGCCTTGTAGTAGCGAAGGAACTCCTCGCCCGTGGCCGCGTCGGGCGGCGTTCTGCCGACCTCGCAGAGCGTCACGCGGTCGTAGCCGTTTTCCCGGAACAGGCGGAACAGCTCGCGATAGGGATAACCGCCGGAGCCGTCCTTGTACAGGTCGTTGATGTGGCAGGAACGCACCCACGGCCAGAGCATCTTGAAGCTCTCGGCCACGCTGCCGTTCTTGACGTCGGTCGCGTTCGAGTTCCACGTCAGGCCGACCTTGGGATGGCCGCAATGCTCCATGATCTTCTTGCAGTTCTCCGGCAGCGACGTGCCGGGACCGTGGACTTCGACCCAGATTTCGACGCCCGCATCGGCCGCGGCCTTGCCGCACTCGATCAGCGACTTGCCGATCTGCTCCAGCGTCTTCTCGACCGGCACGTCCTTGGGCAGCGCGTTGGGCCGCACCTTCACGCCCTTGCCGCCGATGTCCGCGGCAAGCTGGACAAACTCCTTGCACGTCTCGATCTGCTTCTTCACCACGGCGGGATCGGGCGAATGGAACTCGCAAACGCTGCCCAGGCCCCAGCATTCGACCCCCGCGTCGGCGAACCGCTGCTTGACCTCTTTGCGCTGGTCCTGGGAGAGCGTCGGCTCGACGCCATGCTTGTGCGTGGTACGCAGCTCGACCGGCGAGACGCCGACGTTTTTGCAAATTTTCAGGATCGTCGGCAGGTCCCAGGCCGCGGCGACGTTGTACGTCACGATGCCGAGACGGAACTTGAGCGGCTTCTCGTCCGCGGCGAATGCGGCGGGAGAATTCGCGGCCAGGGCACCCAGCGCTGCACCGGCGAGGAACTGACGACGATCGACCGACATGGCAGGCTCCTCAGGGAACGTGGCGAGTTCTCGCCCATCATGCGCCGCGCGCGGCACGATGTCCAGTATTCGCTTCGGCGCAAGCGCGAATCACCTGATTTCATGCTAGAAAGTAATCCTGTCTCCCTGGTTGACAGCAGAGCCGAGTCAGCCTAGCTTTGAATGGGGGTCGGTCTCACCATCGTGCCCCGCTCGATTTATCCGAGCGTCATCATTCACATGTCTTGCTACGTTCGATGGCGGCCACTCTGCCGCGCGTTCTTTTTCCATTCTTTGTGTTATGCCGGGGAAGGAGTACGTTCATGGTGTGGCGCGAAAGGAGGCGCGGCATCTCGCGCGTGGAGGTGCTGGTGGTGCTGTTCATCCTCTTTGTGGGTGGCGCCCTCTTCTGGTCAGCCATTCCCAGGGCACACGAGTCTTCAAAGCGTCTCGATTGCGTCAATAACCTCAGGCAACTCGGGTTGGCGTGTTGGTCGTACGCGGACGCTCACCCAGAGGCGGCGCCGCAGAGAGAGAACGGGTATTTCATGCCGACTGAGGCCACGGGAGAGAGCGTGTTCATCACGCTGTTGCCTTACGTGGAGCAACAGGCCTTGTATGACTCCATTAAATCAGGCGGAGAGGTACAGGACGTGAAGTTGTATGCCTGTCCGAGCCGCGCTCGGCTGAATGGCAAGGGTCTGGGTGACTACGGTTACGGGTCTGGCGCCGGCCAGGTCGGCGTCACCATCCTTGCTGCCCCGCGTGCTCTGATGCTCACACAGATCGATGACGCGGACGGCCTTTCAAGCACCCTGTTGCTGTCGCACAAGGGCGTGAACACCAATCAGTACGACGGCTCCGGTCCCAATGACACTGGCTGGCACACGCTGGACCATGCCCGCAGTCCCGGCGACCTGTTCCGGGACTGCAAGAGTTCGGAACGCGACCTGTCGGGCTCGATTTCCTCGCCCCACGTCAATGTGTGTCCCTCGCTCTACGCCGACGCCCACGTAGCGAACATCTCCTATACCTGCACGATCATGCCGCAACTCTGGGCTTACAACGACGGCTCGAAGGTCTCACCTCCGTAGCCGGCGTTCACACGTCTGTGCGTTCCCGTCCATCCCTTCCTTTCTTTCGAGGGAGCCCGCTCTCTCACTCAATCACGCTTCCGCTACAAGTCGCCCAGATCAAGGACGGGCATGAAGGGCTTTGGCGATGTCTCCAACGCTTCCCAGCACTGGCGCATCAACTTGAGGATAGGAACGTCCGGTACTTCGGGATCGACAAGCGGCAGGAGCGTTTGCGATGCCTGTGCCCATTTGCCGGCCTCGTACAGTTCCAGGGCGCTCTCATACGCGTCGCGGCGGGACTGCCACTCAGGCGGCGCACTGACGCCGTGCAGTTCGTGGAGCATGATCGGGTCGGTGAAGCCGGCGAAACGGGCCGGCCCCAGGCGGCGCATGGCGAATGTGTCCGGCAGCTGGTCGGCGGTCGCTCCGGTGACGATCAAGCTGCGGCCCAGGCGTCGTGCGGCCTCCTGCGTGCGCAGCGCCAGTTGCAGACCTGAACCTTGGGCGCCGTACTTGAACTTGTGGCCGGACCCCATGCTGCCGACCTGCACGGTTGCGGTGTGCAGGCCGATGCTCTGCGCGAGGGTCGCATTGGTTAGCGACAGCCACTTGTTGCTGAACTCCGGCAAGTCGGTCAGGATCGCCAGAGCGGCACTGCTGGCCAGCAGCGCATGATCGTGCTGTCGCGCCGGAGCGTTCCAGAGGGCGATGACGCCGGGGCCGGAATATTCGACGACAACACCGCCATTCTCGACAATCTTCTCCGCGTGCCGATCGAGCAGCTCGCGGACCATCCGGCACGTGTTCTGCGGGCCAAGGTGCTCGCTCAGCGCGGGGAAATCGTGCAGGTTGCTGACCAGCAGCGTCACTTCCTGCGTGCGGCCTTCGAGCAAGCCGGGGTCGCGTTCCAGCTCGCGCATCACCTTCGGCGCGAAAAACTGCTCGAAAGCGACGCGGGTGCGCGCAGCCTGGGCACGACCAAGATGCCCGCCGACGGTCGCTGCCAGCAGCTGCACCATCTGGGCTTCGAGCGGCGTGATCTTGCCGCCGCGTGCGGGAAAGCGGGGGTTGCGCAGGCCGTACAGGGCGCCCACCATTTCGTCGCCGGCGCCGAAGACCGGCGCCACAACGACGGCATCGACGCCCTGCAGACCCTTGCCGGGCACCGCCGTCTTGCTCATGTCCTGGCAGAAGGTCCGCCGTTCGGCGACCACGTGGCTGAGCAGGGCCGGGCTGAACTGGATGCTGCCCACCGCTTCGCCCGAGTGCCGGGCCACCACTTCCCACGTCCAGTCGCGCCGCAGCAAGATCATGCCCAAGTCAAGACCGACCAGCTGCACCAATGCCTTGGCGGTCTGCTGGTAGAACTCCGTGGAACCGGTGGCCGAGCGCTGCATGGAGATGACTGCTTCCATCCACTGCACCACCACGTCGCCGGTCGGCTCCTCCCCCAGCTCGTCGAGCGCCTGGAAGACGCGCGCGGACTCGGAGGCCTCCATTGGCAATTCGATTGTAAGCAGTGTTTCTTTCTCGAAGGCGCCGCCCGGCAGCCACTCGATGTCGATCCGCGTCTGGCCCACATTCAGACGCAGCGGCAATTGAAATTCCTGGGTGGCGCCGGTGCTGATCGAGCGTTCGTCATCGAGAGCAAGATCCAGCTTCAGGCTGAGGTTCTCGACGCGCACGCGCTGGCCGGGCAACTCCTCGATGCGAAGCTGGTCGCGCGAGGCGAACAGATCGTTGAGGACAAAGCGTTCCACATTCCGGCGTGGCCCGCGGCCGAATTCCAGGGGCCCCCCGGAGTGCTCGAACTTCTGATTCTGCTTCTTGTTGGTAACCTGGATGTTAATCATGCGCGACGGCCTCGTTGCAGTGAGCGCTCATCCGAATTGGAATCGACGGGCAGGGCGTTTGCCAGCTTTTTCGGCAGCCGTCCGCCGCGCTGGAACTTCCCGCGCACGCGGCACCACCGGATTGGGGTTGGGGGTAGACAAAACTTCACATGTCGGGACAAATGACAGAGGCAGCAGTTTCAACTTCAGGGCACAGGCCAGGGGTTCCAGTGAATTAAATTCTATGTGTTCTAGGGAGAATTGCCGCCCTTTCTGCGCCTATCTGGGTGGTCGCGCTCGGCGTTCCTCGTCTGGATCGGTCTTCGGCAATGCCGTACTCTCCATTGACCCTGGCCCCGAATGCAATTCACTTATGGCGAGCGGGGCGTGTGAACGCCCCGTTTTTGGTCACTCAACCGGGGCGTTCACACGCCC
>JAIEMG010000279.1 GCA_019752375.1 Gemmataceae bacterium
GCGGGGGTTTGGGGATGGGGGTGTGCGGGCGGAATCAGCGACGACGGCGTGAATACCCCCCTCACCCCCATCCCCTCTCCCCTGAGTACAGGGGCGAGGGGGGAAGCATACTGGCGCCGCGGTCCGCACAGCGGACCCTACAAGGAGCCGCGATGGCCAAAACGAATACCGCTGGCAGCCGAGCCTCTGCGTTTGCCGAGCAGGGGCTGGCGAAGACGATTCAGGCGCTCAGCGACGAGGTGCGCGAGCTGTACCTCGGCGATGCGGTACCGTGGGTCGTGGGCTATAGCGGCGGCAAGGATTCCAGCGCCATCTTGCAGCTGGTGTGGCTGGCCATCCGCGATCTGCCGGCGGAGAAGCGCACCAAGCCGATCCATGTCATCACCACCGACACGCTGGTCGAGCAGCCGCTGGTCGCCGCCTGGGTGGACACTTCGCAGGCCCGCATGCGCGAGGCCGCTGCGGCACAGGGACTGCCGATCACGCCGCACAAGCTGACGCCGGAAATCGAAGACTCGTTCTGGGTGAACCTGATCGGCAAGGGCTATCCGGCGCCGCGGCAGAAGTTCCGCTGGTGCACGGAGCGGTTGAAGATCCGTCCGTCCAACAAGTTCATCCGCTCGGTCGTCCAGCAGAACGGCGAGGCAATCCTGGTACTGGGCACGCGCAAGGCGGAAAGCCAGAAGCGCGCCGCCACGATGACCAAGCACGAGGCCCGCCGTGTTCGGGAGCGGCTAAGCCCGAACGTCAGCCTTCCCAATTCCCTCGTCTATACGCCCATCGAGGACTGGAGCAACGACGACGTCTGGCTCTACCTGATGCAGGTGAAAAACCCCTGGAGCCACGACAACAAGACGCTCCTCGGCATGTACCAGGGCGCTTCCGAGGGCGGCGAGTGCCCACTGGTCGTAGACACGACGACTCCCAGCTGCGGCACGAGCCGGTTCGGCTGCTGGGTCTGCACGGTCGTGGACAAGGACCGGTCGATGGAGGCGATGATCAAGAACGACGAAGAGAAGGTATGGATGACGCCGCTGCTGGAGCTGCGCAACGAGCTGGACCGGCCCGATGACCGGGACCGCCGCGACTTCCGCCGCATGAGCGGCCGGGTGCAGCTCATGGCCGATGGTGCGGTGGTCGTGCCCGGCCCCTACAAGAAGGAATGGCGCGAGCACTGGCTGCGGCGCGTGCTGGAGGCGCAGCAGAGCGCCCGGCAGGAAGGACCGCCGGAGTTCCGCAACTTGCAGCTCATCGCCCCGGAAGAGCTGCACGAAATTCGCCGCATCTGGTTGTACGAGAAGCACGAATTCGACGACAGCCTGCCGCGCATCTTCGAGGAAGCGACCGGCACGAAGTTCGCCAAGCAGGGTGACGAAGGCAACGCATTGCGGGCAGACGACTGGGAAGTCCTGCGCGAAGTCTGCGGCGATGATCCGATCTTCTTCGACCTGCAAGTCGCACTGTTGGGCGTCGAACGGCAGTTCCGAGGGATGGCGCGGCGGGCCGGCATCTACGAAGACCTGGAGGAGCGACTGCGGATCGGGCTCTATAGTACCGAGCAAGAAGCGGTGGCCATCCTCGGCGATCGAGACCGAAAGCGCGAGCAGGGGAAAAAGGACGAGTCGTTCCGCAAGGGGCTCACGGTCGTGGACGCCCCCGCTCCCAGCGCACAGGATGGCGCATGATTCTGGAAAAGCTGGGCCTGCGCAACTTCTGCCTTTTTCAGGGCGAGCAGGCCTTCGACCTGACGCCTGGCCGGCACAACGGCCGGCACCTGCCCATCGTCCTTTTCGGCGGGATCAACGGCGGCGGCAAGACGACGCTGCTGGACGCGATCCAGCTCGCGCTCTACGGCAACCGGGCCCGCTGCTCGAAGCGAACGAACCTCGCCTACGACGATTTCCTGCGCCAGTCCATACATCACGGCATTGACGGCGTGGAAGGGGCTAGCGTATCGCTATCGTTCCGGCATGCGGTGGATGGGCAGGAACACCTATTCGACGTTCGCCGCAGCTGGAAGATCACGGACGGGAAGGTGCGCGAAGAGCTGCGCGTGTACAAGGATGGCTGGCCCGACGCCTGGCTGTCGGACAACTGGCCGCAGCTGGTCGAAGAGCTGTTCCCGCTCGACATCGCCCAGCTCTTCTTCTTCGACGCGGAGAAGATCCGGACCCTGGCGGAAGACGAGAGCAGTAGCAAAGCACTTGGAGCAGCGATCAAATCGCTTCTGGGCCTCGATATCGTCGAACGGCTCATCACGGACAGCGCTGTCCTGCAGACACGGCTGGCAAAGACGCTTGGCACGGCGGAACAACGAGCGCAAGTCGGGACACTCGAACAACGCAAGGTCGAGCTTGAGAAACGAGTTCTGGACCTCACCACGCGGCGGACTTCCCTGGAGAACTACCGCCAGCGGGCGGTAACCGATGAGGAGGCCGCGGGGGAAGCCTTCGCCGCCAGCGGCGGTAAGCATTGGCAGGCGCGCGAGGATCGCATCAAGCAGCTGACCGAAGTGAAGGGACGGGAGACCGCGCTCCGGAATCAGCTCCTGGCGCTTGCGGCCGGCGAACTACCGCTAGCGCTGGTGCAGGATTTCCTGGCTTGCGTGGAAGAGCAGGACCGCCGCGAATGTCAGGCCACGGAAGCCGAGATCATCCAGCGGCTGCTCATTGAACGCGATGAGCAGCTTCTGGAAGTCTTACGAAGCTCACGCGGCAGCGCCACGCTGGTGCGTCGGGTAGCCGAGCATTTGGAAGCTGACCGGCAGCGCCGCCAACCGGCGACGGGCATCGAACGCCGGCTCGACCTTTCGGAGTCCTCTCGCACGCTCCTACGCCACCTGCGCGAGCAGAAGCTGACGGCTCTGCGCGACGAGGCGCGGCGGCTCGACGCGACCCTGTCGCAAACCATCCACGAGCGGGAAGACCTGGAACGCGCCAGCGCCGACACCCCCGATGACGCCGATATCAAGGTGTTCTCCGATCGTTTGAAGGCGGCGACACAAAACCTTGCGCTCCTCACGCAGCAAGCCGATCAGCTGGACGCGGACCTTGCGGCAGAAGGCTCTCAGCTCAAGGAATGCGAGGAAAAACTCCGGCAGGTCTGGCAAGGCCAGATGGAGAAGGAGTTTGCCCACGAGGACGCCCGGCGCATGATGCAACTGGCCGGACGCACCGGCGAGACCATGCGGGTGTTCCTCGAACGCGTCACGGCACGCAAGATCGACCGGCTGTCATCCTTCATCACCGAGTCGTTTCGCTTTCTCCTGCGCAAACAGTCCCTGGTCGAGCGCATCTGGATCGATCCGGCGACGTTCGCAATCACTCTCTACGACAGCTCCGGGCACGCAATCGCCAAGCAACGGCTGTCGGAAGGCGAGAAGCAGATCTTCGCAATCTCGGTCCTCTGGGGCCTGGCTCGCGCATCGGCGCGTCCGTTGCCCGCTGTCATCGACACGCCGATGGCTCGGCTTGATGCGACTCATCGGCACCACCTCGTGGAACGGTATTTCCCGAACGCCAGCCATCAGGTCGTGATCTTCTCGACGGATACCGAGGTGGATCGGCACTACTACCAGGCCCTGCAGCCCGCCATCGCCCGGGCCTATCACCTGAACTACGATGAGCGCGCGCGGCGGACAGTCGGCGAAGAAGGGTACTTCTGGAAGGACTGACGCCAAAGGGCGCCGAACGGTCATGAGCATCAAGCAATTTCGGCTTTCGTCACAGGCCCGCGATCAGTTGATCCGTCTCAAGACGAAGACCGGCATCACCCAGTGGAACATCCTGTGCCGCTGGGCATTCTGCTTGTCGCTGCGCCAGCCGACGCCGCCGACGCCCATCGAGGTGCCGGCCGACAGCAACGTGGAGTTGACCTGGGACGTGTTCGGTGGCGAGGCGCACGAGCTCTACCTGGCCGTCCTGAAAGAGCGCTGCGCCCGCGACGGCCTGGAAGTCTCGGATGACGTCCTGACCCGCCAGTTCCGCCTGCACCTGCACCGCGGCATCGGCTACCTGGCAACGCCCCAGGCCATACGGTCCATTGCAGACTTGATCCGCCTGGCGTTGGAGGAACCAGCGGCACCGGATTCAATGACGGGAGCTTCGTAGAAAGGCGGGACGCAATGCCGCGAATTCGGGGAACTTGTTCCGCGTGCGACGCCGTGCTGGAAGTGGCCGCTGCCGGTGCCTTTGTCGGAGCAACGCTTGTCGTGCCCCTCTGTCCTGCCTGCGCTAACCAGCAAGTGCTCGATCAAGGCGGAGTGGTAGCGACATTCCCCCGCGAATTATCTGGAGCCCTGTTCAAACTGGGCGACGAAATCACCATCACGCCTGGAGCGGTGGAGGCACTGGGCGAAGCTTCCCAGCACGCCAGCGAGTTCCTCATTCGCCACGTTCGCGGCGACTGGGGCAAGTTCGGCCAGTGCGATCAGATCGAGTTGACCGACGACGAACGGCAGCGGGGCTGGGAGGCCACCGACGACACGGCCAGGATCAACAAGAGCAATCTTCTCAACGGCCGCAATCGGATCATGAGCGAGTACCAGACGAGTTGGGGAAAACGACTCTGGGTGATCACATCGTTGAACGGAGCGGTTCGAACGACAGTCCTCCTGCCTGAGGAGTATTAGCCTGAGAACCTTGCCGGCGACGGCATACCTGCTTTGCCGCTGCGGCTGCCGCACCCACTGCTTCACCCCTCCTCCGCCCGCCCCTACGCTGAAAGCGTTGTGTATCCGCCATGCCGCAGCACGAAATTGAAGAGGGGATCGAACGTCGTGGGTCAGGCGATGGATACACAACCCCTTCGGGGTAGGTGCCTTGCGTGATGGCCTACCCAGGGTAGCCCGCTACGCGGTCAACCCTGGGCTATGTCACCAATGCCCTTTCAGGGCACAACACCTTTAGCTCCAGTCCAGCCCCGAAGGCGTGACGCTCGACGAAGTGAACCTTGGACGTTCTTTTTTGGACACCCGCTTATCCCCTCGGTTCACCTCACGTCGCTACGGCGCGGGCATCCTGCGTCAAGCGTGCTTCCGCCACACCCGCTGCCAACTTCTGGAGCGTTTGCCGAGCTTCGAGCGTGCCGGCGTGCTCCAGCACCTGGATGGCTCGGGTCGTTCGCAGTCGTTCCGCGGTGCCCGCCGGGTCCTCGGCCTTGTCCAGCAATTGCTGAACGCGCTGACGCAGGTCGAGGGCTGGTCCGCGATTCAGAACGGTGCGGAGGTCGGCCACGGCCAGCTCGCCCAGCGCCGAGAGTTCGTCGGCCGCCTTCTGCCGCAAGGCGAACTGGTTGCTTTCGAGGTCGGCAATGGCGCGGGCCAGTCGCTGCCGATCCGGTGCCGCGGTTGGTTTCACCCGCTCCGCGATGAAGGGGACCGCCTTGGCCGGGACTTCGGCCAGGCGCCAGACGGCAGTCTGGGCCGCTGAAGCATCGTCGGCGGACAGCTCGGCCCATCCCTTTTCCAGGTCGTGCGGCTCCAGGTTCGGCCTCGCCGGTCGCTTCTCCCTTGCGCGGCCGGTCACGTCCCAGACCAGTGCCGTCGTGTCACTGTTGACCGAGACGACAGACTTGCCGTCGGGAGCAAACAGCAGCCCACGGGGCGTCTGTGGACCAACGAACTGCCGGACTTCTCGACCCGTGGCGATCTCCCAGAGGCGGACCGTGCAGTCCTTGTGCGCGGACGCGAGGAGCCGGCTGTCGGGTGAGAAGACGACCGCTTCGAGGTCGCGTTCCTGGTCGTGATCCAGCTTGCGGTAGACCTTGCCCGTCGTCGTGTGCAGCAGCGTGAGTGCGCCTTCGCTATCCCGCAGCGCGAGGAACCGCGAATCGGGCGAGAACGCCAGCGGGCCCGGCTCATACTCTTTACCGCTCAGTTGCACCAGGGGCTCGATGGTGGCGACATCCCATAAGGCAAACTTGCTGCCGTCGCCGATGGCCGTGGCCAGGTATCGGCCATCGGGAGAGAACACCGGATCGAAGTTCATCACGCCGTGGCCCACTTCCTGGCCGCCCATCGTGGTCGCGACGGCGACGGCGAATGTGTATCCCTTGAGGCGCCCGCGTTCCTTTCCCGTGACGGCGTCCAAAACAAACGCGTCGCCACCGCCCTTGCCACTATCTCCCATGGCCAGGTTCTGGCTGATGACGCTGCCCCAGGTCCTGGTCACGATGACGACCGTCTTTGCATCCGGCGAGCAAACGACCGAGCGACCCGTGAATCGGCGGAGCTCCTTGCCCGTGGTCGTGTCCCACAGTTGCAGCACCGTTGGCTCCTTGTCCCCACGCCATCCCGAATGCGTGGCAAGCGTGCGCCCGTCGGCCGACCAGGCGACGGGGCTTTCGCCTTCGCCCTCGACGTGGAAACGGGCGATTTCCGCACCGTTGGCGACGGACATCAGGCGGACCGTCGTGATGGGCCCCGCGCCCTGGTGCGTGGTGCCCGCTCGATCCACCCGGAACTGGGCTTGCACCTTTCCATCGGGCGAGTAGACCAGCTCGCGACAGTCCGGCAAGCGCGCGACGAACTTGCCGGAACCGGTCTGCCACAGCCAGTGATGGCCCGCGCACCGTGATGCGAGCACGGAGCTGTCCGGAGAGAACGCGACGCTATCCACGCGGCCGGGACGTGCCGGCAACGGGTCGATTTCCTTGCCCGATTCCAGGTCCCAGAAGCGCAGGTAGTCGCCCCGACCCGCCGAGGCCATCGTGCGGCCGTCGGCGGAGAACGCGAGGGGACTCCAGGCGTCGCTCAGCCGGCGCAGCGTCTTGCCCGTGCTGGGATCGCAGAACAGGACCTCGTGGCCGCTCACCGCCACCACGAGCGATCGACCATCGGGTGCGAAGGCGACGGCGAACGGTGCGGCGGACGATTTCCAGTGCGCTTTTTCTTTGCCGGTGGCAAAGTCCCAGATCCGGATCATGTGATTGTCGGAAGCGGTGACCAGCAGTTTCTCGTCCGGCGACAGCCCGGCGGAGCGGATGTACGTTTCGTGCGGTTCGCCTTGTTTCTGTCCCGCGTGTGCGTCCCACTCGCGCAGCATCTTGCCGCCGGCCACGTCCCAGACCCGAACGACGTGCGGCTCCGCGAAATTCGCGGTGACGAGCGTTGTTCGGTCGCGGGTGAAGAAGCAGCGTGCGTGCGTTTCCTTCTCGATCTTCCATTCGTGCAAGTTCTTGCCTGTGGCAACGTCCCAGTGGACCACGCGTTCCTTGTACACCGCGATCAGTTGCTTGCTGTCCGGGGTGAAATCGAGGTGATCGGCATAGCCCGCGTCGAGCTGGAGCTTCAGCTTGCCCGTTGCGGTCTCATAGAGATGAAGTTTGTCGGCCCGGTTGCCCGCCAAGGTCAGGCCGTCGGGCGCGATGGCGAAATTGGTGTAGCTGGAACTGTTCACGCCGTAGGCCCCGTGTGCCAACCGCCGCACCTCCTTGCCGGTGCCAACCTCCCAGACCCGCAGCGTGGCATCCGCGCCGGACGAGACGAGAAGCTTTTCGTGGGGCGCGAATGCGACCTGGGTAATCGTTTGACCGTGGCGCAGCCGTCCGGTACCGATGCGAAAGAGGGCGCCGTCGGGGAGCGGGTCGCCGAACGCGTCCTTTCGGTCGAAGCGTTCCGGAGTTGGGTTGTCGACGTTCGCCGTTGCTTCCGGCGCAGGCGGTTCTCCACCACGGAGGTGGACGACCAGGGCGCCGGCGCTGCCGCCGAGGGCGGCCAACATCAGGACGATGACGGCGGCGCAGCGGACGCGGGCCAGCGCCAGGTCGCGAAGCACGCCCTGGACCAGGGAAGTGACCGCCGCGGACGCAAGGCCGCTACCCCGCATCGATGCGGCCGCTGCCTGAAGCGTGGTGGTCTCGAGTCCGGTGGAAACGGCAGCTGTCAGGGCCTGGGGAGCCAGCGCTGCCGCGGCGGCCGCCAGCGTCACTCCGCGGCGCGTCAGGCGCTGACGCAGCAGGTCGCGCGCGCGTGCCAGCCGGCTGGCCACGGTGCCTTCCTTCCAGCCCAGTTCCCGAGCCGCTTCGATCTTGCTGCGGCCTTGCACGCAGCACAGGACGACCGGCATGCGATACTTGGCCGGCAAGCGTTGCAGCTCGCTGTCGAGCACGGTCTGCAAATCGCACTCCGTCGTCGCACCTTCCGGCAGCATTGCCCGCATCTTTCCCGCCTCCCGTTCGCGCGCTTGCCGTTGCGTTGCGGCGACGCGCGCTTTCATGGCCGTTCGATATGCCACCTGGTACAGCCAGCTGCCAATCACCTCGCGCCACGGCACGGAACCGGCACGGCGTACCAGGACAAGGAACGTGGCCTGAAAGGCATCTTCCGCGGCGTGAGCGTCGCCCAGGAGACGTCGGCAAACGCCAAGGACCATTGGCCCATGCCTCCGAACGAGGACCGCAAACGCCGCTTCATCCTGGCGAGCGACGAAGCTGTCGAGCAGCTCCCGGTCGCTGCGCTCGGCACTGTCGCCGGGCCGCAGCAGCGGCCGAATGAGCTCGAAAACAGCGGCAAGCGGTCGATGCGGCATGGCTGGGGCCTCGGGTGGCCGGGATCGCGTTCCGTCTATAATGCCGGCACAGGTCCGAACGGGTCCAGGAATTTGGAAAAAAAGTCCGCCCCGGCGGATACACTGTCCGCATTCACGCGATCGACTGGTCGGAAAGGAGAAACCATGAAGGCGGAGGAACTGCGAGCGCTGCAAGCGCCGTTGAAGGCACGCTACAAGGAAGAGCCCGCGCGGGCCCTGGTGACGCTGAAGGCGCAGGGAGCGCTGGGGGCGGACGTCACCTGCCGCGTCGAGACCGGCAAGAAGCTGGTGGAAGCGGGACTGCACCCGGCCACGGGCGGCGATGGGATCGCAGCCTGCTCCGGCGATATGCTCCTGGAGGCACTGGTCGCGTGTGCCGGCGTGACGCTGCGTGCCGTCGCCACGGCCCTGGAAATCCCGGTGCGCGGCGGCACGGTCCGCGCGGAGGGCGATCTCGACTTCCGCGGCACGCTCGGCGTGAGCAAGGAAGTCGACGTCGGTTTCAAGGAAGTGCGCCTGCACTTCGACCTCGACACCGACGCGACCGCGGAGCAACGCGATACGTTGCTCAAGCTGACCAAACGCTATTGCGTTATCTACCAGAGCTTGCAGAAACCGCCCGGCATGAGCATGACGATGGATGGGTGAAATGAATGACGAATGACGAAGCCCGAATGACGAATCAATGACCAATGACGAAGCTCCAATCGGGAACACACCCCGCTACCTTTGGTCATTGGGTCTTGGTCATTGATTCGTCATTCGGGCTTCGTCATTCGTCATTCCACCAGGTTCGTCATTTTTGCCACCCTACGCATTCGCCCGCCGCCGACGGTCCTCGCGTACCTGGTTCAAGGCGTCGCGCACCGTCGTGAGCAGATCGTCGCGGCGATAGGGCTTGCCCAGGAAGCCCATGATGTTCTCGCCCTGGGCCGTCACGTGGTCGGCAAAGTAGCCGCTGGAGAAGAGCACCCGCACGTTGGGGTCGATCTCGGCCATGCGCTGCAGGGTGTCCTCGCCGGAGAGGCGAGGCATCGTCAGGTCGAGGATCACCAGGTCGATGTGCTCCCGTTCGCGCTGGTAGATCTCCAGGGCTTCCACGCCGTCCTCGGCGAGCAGGACGTGATAGCCGCAGCGCTGCAGGATCGTCAGGCCCAGGGTGCGGATCATCGGCTCGTCGTCGGCCAGCAGGATCGTCTCACCCAGGGGACGCGGCGTGGAAGTCGGCGCGGGGGCCGGCGCCTCGGCATGGTACCGCGAGTAGCGCGGCAGATAGATGTCGATCGTGGTGCCGGTGTCCTTCTCGCTGGTGCAGTCGATCCAGCCGTGGTGTTGCTGGACGATGCCGTAGACCAGGGCCAGGCCCAGGCCCGTGCCCTTGCTGGGCTCCTTGGTGGTGAAGAACGGCTCGAAGATCCGGCCGCGGACGTCCGGAGGGATGCCGCAGCCGTTGTCCTGCACGCGCAGGCGCACGTACTCGCCCGGCTGCGCCTGCATGCACGAACGCAGGTATTCTTCGTCGATCGTCACGTCCGCGGTTTCCACGCGCAAGACGCCGCCTTCAGGCATGGCATCCTGGGCATTGAGACAGAGATTGACGAGGACCTCGCGGAGCTGGGCCGGATCCCCATTCACGCGACCGAGCTTGGCGCCGGGCGTGAATTCCAGCTGCGTGCGATGGCTGAGCGTCGCGCGTAACATACCCAACCAGTCGTGGATCGCTTCGTTCAGGTCGATCGGCTCCAGCCAGAGACTGGTGCGCCCCGAGAAGCCAAGCAGTTGACGAACCCGCTCCGCGGCTCGCAGGGCCGCTGCTTCGACCTGCACCATCAACTCGAGATTGGGATCGGTCCGCGCCAGGCTGCCGAGCACCAGCGAGGCATTGCCGAGCACCGCGGTGAGCAGGTTGTTGAAGTCGTGGGCCACGCCGCCCGCCAGGCGGCTGACCGCTTCCATTTTCTGGGCGTGACGGAGATAGTCCTCGCTCTGCCGGCGCACGCGTTCGATGACCTTTCGGTCGGAAATATCGCGCACGGCCAGGACCAGGCCGGTGAAGTTGCCTTCGCTGTCGTGGATCGGCGAGAGGGTGCCCTCGACCGCAATCTCCCGGCCATCGCGGGTCGTCAGCACGGAGTCGTGGGCCAGGTCGACGCCGCGGCCCTCCTGCATTGCATGCTGCGCCAGGCTTGCCAGCCGCGTCAGGGTTTGTTCGCCGCGGACGTTGCAGACCTTCATCAGGTCCTCGCCCAGCGCATCGTCCAGCGGCCAGCCCGTGAGCTTCTCGGCCGCGGGGTTGAGCAGACGGACGTACTGTCGGCCGTCGGTAGCGATCACCGCATCGCTGATGCTGTGCAGGGTCGCCGACAGCCATTGCTGGCTCTCGCGCAGCCGCCGTTCCATGCGGTGCTTGTAGAGGGTCATTTCAATGGTCGTGTGCAGTTCCTTCTCTTCGTAGGGCTTGAGCAAATAGCCGAACGGCTGGCTGGTCTTGGCGCGGCCGAGCGTGTCGTCATCCTCGTAGGCGCTGAGGAAGACCACGGGAATGTCCAGGCGGTCGCGCACCTGGCGGGCGGCCTCGATGCCGTCCATGTCGCCCTTGAGGACGATGTCCATCAGCACCACGTCCGGGTGCGTTTCTTCCGCCTTGCGAATCGCTTCCTCTCCGGAGGACGCCACGCCGGAGACGTAATAGCCCATGTTACTTAGCTCGGACTGGATTGCCCGCGCGACAATGCTCTCGTCTTCCACCACAAGGACCTGGGTGCCGGACATGACGCTAGCCCCTCTCTTTGTATTTGATGTCCCGGAAGGTGATGACCACGGACGTGCCGCCGTCCTGGACCATTTGCAGCGTGCCTTCCAGTTGATCGGTCAAGGCGATCACGAGTTGCAGACCCAGCGAAGGAGCGTTCCGATAGTCGAGCCCCTTCGGCAAACCGATGCCGTTGTCGCGAACCGTCAGGCGATATCTCCGGTCCTTCTCCTCTTGCAGTGCGATCCGGATTTCACCTCTCCTTCCGTCGGGGAAGGCGTACTTCAAGCAGTTGGTCAGCAGCTCGTGGATGATGAGCGTGCAGGGGATGACCGTATCGATGCCCAGCACCACGTCCTCAACCTCGGTCTTGAGCGCGACCGACGCGCCGGTGGCATAGGTGCGCAGGATGCTCGTCGCCAGGTCCTGAATGTGCTGGGCGAAGTTGATGCGCGCCAGGTCCTTGGCCTGGTACAGCTTCTGATGGATGACCGCCATCGACTTGACGCGGCCCTGGGTCTCCTTGAACATCTCCAGCGCTTGCGGGTCCTTGATGTACCTGGACTGGAGAGTCAGCAGGCTGCAGATCACCTGCAAGTTGTTCTTCACGCGATGATGGATCTCGCGCAGCAGCACTTCCTTTTCGTGCAAGGATGCCTTGATCTGTTCCTCGGCCCGCTTGCGTTCGCCGACCTCGGCCTGAAGGCCTTGATTCGCTCGGCCCAGCTCGGCCGTGCGCTCCTGCACCCGTCGTTCCAGCTCTTCCTGCATCTGCCGCAGCGCTTCCTCGGTGCGCTTGTGCTCGATGGCATAGCGGATGGCGCGTTCCAGCAAAGACGGATCGAGCTGTTCCTTGATGAGGTAGTCGGCAGCTCCCGTCCGCATCGCCTCCATGTCCACTTCGCGATCGCCCTGGCCGGTGAGCAAGATCATCGGCTTACGCGCGCCCAGCCGCACCGCTTCCCGCAAGAGCTCCAGGCCGTTGCGTTCGCCCAGGCGATAATCCAGCAGATAGACGTGATGCTCCTGCCGGCGGATCGCCTCCAGGGCCGCATCGTAGGTCGCCACCCAGTCGAGGTGGAAGCGGCGTCCCGCAATCTCGGACAGGTAGTCGCGCGTGAGCGTGTAGTCGTCCGCGTCGTCCTCGACCAGGAGGACGGAAACGAGGTCATCCATATCAATCACCGCTCCTCTCCGGTGGGCCAGACAAGAGTGTCTGGCCCACCATGCACAGTTCTAACCACTCGGTCGTCTTCGGTGGGCCAGACGTCTCCGGTGGGCCAGACACTCTTGTCTGGCCAGACAAGAGTGTCTGGCCCACCGTACACAGTCAGCCTCCCCGCGGCTGCGGCGGCAGCTCGACGATATCGAACCAGTAGCGGCCCACCGTCTTCATGATCGCGACCAGCCCTTCCAGCGTGACGGGCTTCGTGATGTAGCTGTTTACCCCCAGGTCGTAGGTGTTAAAGATGTCCTCCTCGGCTTTCGAAGTCGTCAGCACCAGCACGGGAATCTGCCGCAGTAGTGGATTTCCCTTGATCTCCCTGAGCGCCTGACGGCCATCCTTGCGCGGCATGTTCAGGTCGAGCAGGATGACGCCGGGCCGCGGGGCACTGGCCGGGTCGGAGTAGCGTCCGCGATGGCACAGGTAGTCCATCAGCTCTTCCCCGTCGAAGACAAAGCGCAACTCGTTGACCAGCCGGCTTTCTTCCAGCGCTTCCTTGGTCAACATGCGATCGTCGGGATCGTCGTCGGCCATCAGGATCAAGATCGACTGGCGGCTTCGCGTCATGACTGGGTTTCTCCCGCGCGCTGCTTGACGGGAAGGGTCACGATGAACGTGGACCCCTTGCCTTGCGAACTGCGTGCCGTGATCGTGCCGCCATGACGTTCGGCAATGCGCCGGCAGATCGCCAATCCCATGCCGGTGCCTTCATATTCGTTGCGGCCATGCAGCCGCTGGAAGACATGGAACAGCCGATCGATGTACTTCTCGTCGAAACCAATGCCGTTGTCTTCGACCAGGACCTGGCAATACGGCCCCGGCATCGCGCTGCCGTTCGCGCCGGCCGGTGCCGTGGGCAGTATCTGCACATGGACCTTGATGATTGGCGCCGCCTCGTGGCGATGGAACTTCAAGCCATTGCCGATCAAGTTCTGGAAGAGTTGCCGCATCTGCATCGGATCGGCTTCGATGGTCGGCAACGCGCCCAGCTCGACCTGGCCGCCGGTCTGATGGATGCGTGCCTCCAGGTCATCGATCACTTCTCGCGCCACCTTGCGGAGATCGACGGACAAGAACGGCTGTGCCTTCGTGGTCACGCGCGAGAAGGTCAGCAAGTCGTCGATCAGCGAGCGCATCCGGCTGGCGGCGTTCTGCATCCGGTCCAGGTAATCGCGGCCCTGGCTGTCCAGCATGGCGGAACACTTGGTAAGCAGGCGGTCGCCAAACGCCTGGATCTTGCGAAGCGGTTCCTGCAAGTCGTGCGACGCCACCGAGGCGAAGTCCTGGAGCTCGCGGTTGCTTTCTTCCAGCCGCGCGGCAAAGGTGGCCATCTTGTGCTCGGCCTGCTTGCGATCGGTCACGTCCTGAAAGACGGCCACGCCGCCGCGCAGCTTGCCATGCTCATCCCGGAGCGGCCGGCCCGAGACGCGCAGCCACGTTCCCTCCGGCAGGTCTTGGCGGCGCAGAAACACGTCCGCGCCGTCGACCGACTGGCCGCGGATGGCCTTTGCCAGCGGCAAGTCGTGCGGCGGATGCGGCGTCGTCATGTCGGGCAGGAAGCATCCGTACTCGGCCGACCAGTGATCGATGGTCGTGTGGACGGCGCCCTTGCCAAGGATCTGCTCCGCGGCCGGGTTGAAGATCAGGAAGCGCCCTTCCTCGTCGGCCACGACCACGCCATCACCCATGCTGTCGAGGATGGAGCGCAAGATGTTGGTCTGGCGGCGCAGTGCCGCCTGGGCCAGCGTGATCTCGGCCAGTTGCCGCGCCTGCGTGTCTTCCGCCTTCTTGCGTGCGGTGATGTCGCGGACGAAGGCGTTGAACTGATGAGCGCCGCCGACCTCGATCGGCCAGACGGTCAGCTCGACGGGAAATGTGTGGCCATCGCGGTGCAGGGCGCGGATCTCGATGCGCCGATTCAGCACCACGGATCCTTCGCCCGTCGCCTTGTAGCGAGCCAGGCCGCGTGCGTGCGGCTCGCGAAACGGCGGCGGAATGATTAGCTGAGCCAGCGACTGGCCCACAGCCTCGGTCCGCGACCAGCCGAAGACGTTTTCAGCCTGGTGGTTCCAGTCGGTAATGCGGCCTTGGGCGTCCATGCCGACGAAGGCGTCATTCGCCGTCTCGATGACGGACCGGCTCAGCTGCTGACTCTGGCGCAGCGCCTCTTCGGCGCGCTGGCGTTCGATGGCACGTCCCAGTTGCGTGCCGATGTGCGACAGCACGCGCAGGAGTTGTTCGTCCTTGACCTGCGCCCGTGTGGAGAAAAATTCCATCACCGCGACGACCTCGGTGCCGACCATCACGGGAAAGACGATGGCCGTCTGAATGCCCGCTCGCGCGGCCTCGGCCGCCCGCTCAAACGTGGGATCGATGCTCACGTCCTCGATCCATTCCGGACGGCCTTGCGTGAAGACCCGCGCGGTCGGTCCCATGTTGACGCCGACGGGGAGCGTGGCCGACGCCGCACGAAACTCGCTAAAACGCTTGCTGTCATCGAGGTGCCAGAGGTCGGCCGACGCCAGTTCCCCGGTCGCGCTCGCTGCAAAGTAGGCGTGTCCGACGGCCCAGCCCTCGTGCGTGCAGATGCGATCCAGCGACAGCTGGATCGCGTCCTCGGCACGCGACGCGCAGTTGGCCGCGATGGCAGCGACGTGGATCAGCTCCATCAAGGCTTGCTGCTTCCTGATCGCCTCATCGGCGCGGACGCGCTCGCTGACGTCGCGGATCGTGCAGCTAAAGTGTGCGCCCTCCTCCGTCCGAAGCGGACTGCGGCTGACTTCGACGGGAAACTCGGTGCCATCCTTGCGCAGCCCGTACAGCGTCTGTTGACCCCGCGGTTGAAGCTTGCCCGGCCGGATGAAATAGCCGCTGCGATTGCCGGGTTGCGCGTTGCGCTGCCGTGTCGGCACCAGCATGTCGGCCGGCTTGCCCAGCAATTCCTCGCGCGGGTAGCCGAACATGCGTTCGGTCTGGGAATTCACCAGCACGATCGCACCGTCCTCGGAGATGATGAGCACCGCGTCCGGCACGGCTTCGAGCAGTCGGTGGAACTTCTCCTCGCCCAGCGGGCGTTCGTCGATCTCGGCGCGCGGCACCACATCGCTGGAATTCAGGAGCTTGCTCAGGAAGTCGAGCATGGTCCCTTCCGATCGGGATCGGTGCGAGCGCCGAAGACGCGGCCCAAGGGGATGAGTCGGTCCATTCCCAGCGCTGCGGTGCGGTCCACACGTGGGACGCGCTTCAAGGAGACGGGATAGGAAAACAATCGTTCGCCTGCATTGCGGGAACGATGCGTCCCGCGCCAAAGGCGAAACTCAGCACAGCGCCCACGACGCCGGGGGGATGGCAGAGGGAGCGCTTCGCGTCTTCTTCGACACCAAACTTGACGGCTGATTTTGATGAGGGGCTACAATCTATTCCTTATTCTAGCACGATTCGTCGTGCCATCAATCGTTTCCTGCAAAGCGCCACGTGAGAATCGTCGCTTGCCCACTCAACCGTAGCTCAACAGCAGCCTGATCCGGAATGCGATCTTTGCGATGCAGGAAACGCAAAAGTGCCCCCTTGGCGCGCGCGGATTCGCAAGAATCTTCCCGTTCCGCCCACGCGTTGCCCGCACGAGCCCGTGCGCTTTCACTGGCGTGGTGCTGCTCGGATCGCCGAGGGCCCTGGTCGCCGTGGTGTCCTGGAAGCGGTTGCGGCTGGTGGTGAGGTTGACGTTGCTCTTGAAGCCGTAGGCGAGCTCCCGCCGGTGCTGGCTCACCACGACGTCGCCGGCCACGTCTTCAGCGTCGGTCGAGCGGGTGCCGCTAGCCCATCCTCGATCCTCGCGAAGGCATTGAATTTGAGAGATACGGCTGCGGCGTATTCCGAGTAGTCGAGTTGATCGCTGCCGGGGCCGCTATCGATCAGCCCGGCCATCTTACCGGAGACAAATGGAACACGTTGGGGGCCATTGTCGGAACGGTGCGAAG
The DNA here is from genome assembly GCA_019752375.1 of Gemmataceae bacterium. Classification (GTDB taxonomy): domain Bacteria; phylum Planctomycetota; class Planctomycetia; order Gemmatales; family Gemmataceae; genus JAIEMG01. The sequence continues at coordinate 16,483 of JAIEMG010000279.1, forward strand.
GGTGCCCGGCAGAACGGTTCCTGGCATCTTTCGGCCCCCATTCAACGTCGCTCGAAGACGAAGCCGCCGACGGCCCGTCAAGCGCCGCCCGAAAGAGTACGATCGACTTAATCAACCGCGCGAGATCCTACGCCAGCGCCTGATCGAGCAAGGCGATGGCAGCCGGTCGACCGGCGTGAAATAGCGGTGCTTGGCTCCGGCGCCCGCGGGCGCCGGAGCGACCACCCGATGCGAATGGAGCTTCACGTCGGGTGCGCGCCGAGCCCACGTCGGGCGGACGCCTCGACGCTCGCCGCGGCGGAATTTTATGCCGCTCGGTAAAGTGAATGGCATTCATGAATGTCCCCTTTTTGTTTCCTTTTTGTTTCCATTCTACCGTCCTTTGGAAAGAAAAACGCCGAGAGGCGGCAGACCTCTCGGCGTCGGTGGCTTGCGAGTAACGGATATCTATCGTGCGAAGCTCCGACCGAACGCGGCATCGATGTCGGCCGCTGACGGCGAACGCCGGACGCCGACCGCGATCGATTCCGCCATCAGGTCGCCGGCGCTGCC
>JAIEMG010000298.1 GCA_019752375.1 Gemmataceae bacterium
GCCCACCGGACACAGCCATTCTCTACCGCGTGAAGTATAGACGCAGTCCACGTCGGGCTGACGCCTCGACGCTCGCCCGTTCTCACTCGCGCCCCAGCGCATATACCTTCCCATCGTCGGCGCCGTCCGCGATTGCACCAGTTCCCCACGCCTTGCCGATCGGGGCTGACCACACAGAGTTGCCGGTTGCTTCGGCGCCTTGCCCACGCTGGCCTCCTGGGAGCCGAAGGGCGGTTCCGGCCTGGACCCGGCCAACTGTCGCTCGATTGTGCAGCACCTGGGAGGGCGGATCTTTGTACAACGCTTATTGGGCGAAGGGACGACCTTGACCGTCGAACGGGTTGACGCCGCCCACCGAAAACGCGACGGAGCAGCCTGACACCTTTTGGCGCCAACTTTGAATTCTCTTTTCCGAGGACTCGATCATGATCCGATTCTCTCTCCTGCTGCTTGGCCTGGTGCTCATGGCCAACCCTCTCCAGGCGGAGGGCCTCACCGAAGATGAGATCAAGGACGACTTCTTCGCACTGATCAACGGCAAGGATTTCAGCGGGTGGCGATTCAGCGGCACGATCCCCAATCCGGACAAGACGGCGAAGCCGAAGCCCTTCACCTCCACCATCGACGTCATCCCCGACAACTGGAAAGCCGGCGACGGCATGATCCAGCTCCTCAAAGGCGGCAATCCGGATCTGGCCACGCAATGGGACTTCGACGACTTCGACGTGCGCTTACAGTGGCGGGCACACAAGAAAACGTACAACAGCGGCTTCTACGTTCGCTCGGGCAAGTCGGTCGGCGCCAATCAGATCAACCTCAACGCGCCTGCCGTCGGCGAGCTCATTAACACCGTCCCCGCACTCAAGGGCAAAGGCAAGGGCGTCCCCGAACTCCACAAGGTGGGCGGCAGCGGGGAGTGGAACGACTGGCGGGTCCTCGTGGTCGGCAACAAGATCACCTTCTGGGTCAACGGCAAACAGGCCTGGGAGATCGACGAGTTCGTCCCCGCACGCGGCTACCTTGGGCTTCAGGCCGAAGGGACCATCGATTTCAGAAATCTTCGCATCAAGGAAATGGGCTACGAATTGTTCCGTGAACCGAAGGCGTTCAAGGGCGAAGGCTGGACCGCGAAGGACGACATCCTTACCGGCAACGGGAAATTGTCCACGCCCAAGCCGTACAAGAACTACACCCTTCGACTCGAATTTCGCGGCAAGGGCGCTCTGACGCTGGGGGACGCCAACCTGTCATTCGACGATGCCGACTTGAAGTCGCTGTTGCATCCGGAGGGACAATTCAACTACCTGCAGGTCAAGGTCGCCGACGGCAAGGCCAAGCTCTGGCTCAACACGCAGGACATCAAGAACGAACTGAAGGTCGGTGAAGGAACCGTCACCTTGGTTCCTGAGAAGGGCCTGGAGATTCGCAATTTCCGAATCCGGGCTCAATAATGCGCCGGTGAGCACTCGTGGTCGAGATTGCCCCGTGGCACGGACAGAACTGTCCGTGCCACGGCGACCGCCCACACTTGAGTGTGTGGCATTCCGACACGCGAGGTTGTTTCCCGGCTCGGCTTCCAGGTCGAATTGCTCCCATTCGAGAATCATGCCATGCCGACACTTTCCCTTCGCAGCGCTCACATCACGTTGGCACAGGCCGTCAAGGCCGCCGGACTGGCCGGAAGTGGTGGCGAGGCGAAGCACTTGGTTCGCAGCGGTGCGGTGACCGTCAACGGTGTCGTAGTAACGGAACCGGGCCGCAAACTTGTCGCCGGCGACCGCTTTGAGGCCGAGGACGGCGCCGAATGGACCGTCGGCCCGGGTGATTCAGCCCAGCCGGCGGAGTGAAAAAACACCGCGGAAGGACTACAGATCGGAAGCCAATCGGGACGAGGAACGACGAACCAATCCTCCAGGTCTCGTCGAACTTTCCCCACACGCCAGGGGCTCAGTTCTTGCGCTGAATCAATCGAATGTCTCTGATCCGATAGCGAGGATAGTGACTCCATAGCTTCTTCTGCGCTGCGTCGGCCGGTACGAGTTCGCCATCGACGCGGACGATGTCGTCGTCCAGGAACTGGGCCAGACGCGGGTCGTCGTCCAGGCTGACCTTGCCGCCCCAGCTGTCTTCGATGGTCGGATCGCAGAAGCGCAGATCGAAATGTCCCTGGTAGTGCCGGTCGAGCACTCCCTGCAGCCAACTGTGATCAGCCGCATGTCCATAAACCGTGGGGACCAGGGCCGTACTGGACGAGCGAACCGCAGGGGTGGCGACGACGGGGCCGCGCCGCGTTGCCGTGGGTTGGGCCGGCACACCGGGGCGGTCAGGGGTGGTCGCCGGCTCATCGATTTTCACGGGCGTCGAAAGCGAAACCAGTGCGGTGGGGAACGCGGGCGGCTTCGGTTCGGAGCTTGCCAATTGGCTTGGAGCGACCGGTGCGGAGAAAGTGCCCTCGGTCGGCTTCTTCGTCATCAAGAGCGGATCCTTCGTGTAGGTATCTCCGCCGGCGGGCAGATGACAACCGACTGCCAAACCCGTGGCCAGGAGGGCAGCCATGCCCAATGTGCGAAGGCGCGGTGCCATGGGTTCCTCCGGCTCCTGCGCGAGAACCTTCCTCCGGTCGCCACCGGGGCGGACCATCTCATTCCTTTCATCGACCGGCACGGCCAGAGAACTTGAGAAGCTCACAGAACCTTGCTCCCTCGCGAAGATCGCACAATTGCTGGAAACCGGAGAGTGGCGGCGATGTGGCGAGCCTTGCGCGGGTGACAATGTACGCACGAACACACATCAGCCCAGGTTTCCTACCCTCCTATTGACGGCTTCTTCGGAAATGTTTATCTCTGCGCAATCGTCTTACCTACCTTTCCAGCACTTTGAGAGTGGCGGCAAAGGAACGCCGCGGTAGAATAGGCATTTTCCATCCCATGAACCGGTGCGTCTCCTCACGGCCTCAGGCCGGATGGCGTTGAGATATGTTCGCGTCTACTTCCATCTTTCTCGATTTCAACTTGCCTAATGCGGCGACCTGGTTCTACCTCTCGCTGCTGCTGGCGGTTGCCCTGTTCTTCAAGTTTTCCCGATTCCTCAGCGTGCGCAACTGGGACGTGCTGACCCTGTTCCTGCTCGTCCCCGGACTGTTGCTCCGCCAGGAAGCGATGCCCACGCAACTGCCGCCAGCCGAGACTGGGGCGGTCCAAGCGGCCCCGGACGATGCAGTTCCCGAGGCGCCCAACCCGCGTTTGCTGTGGTTCGGTTATCTGTGGCTGCTGTGCGGCTCGGCCTATTTCATGGCCCGTTGCTTGATGGATCTTGCCTTGGTTCGCCGCCCGGCACTGAGTCCGAACCTCAACCTGGGCGGTATGGCCTGGCTGGCGGGAGCGCTATTCATCTGCCTGGTTGCAGTTGCCGTGCGACGGACCGAAGACCCGATGGAAAGCGTCGGCAAGGGTAGCGCGGCGTTGGACGAACTGCAAAAGCGCGCGGGCGCCGCGGTCCAGCACGAAACCGGCGACAGCCCGGAGTTCAACGCCTTCAAGTGGGTCAGCTGTGGACTGGCGATCCTTTGCCAGTTGGCGGTCGCGGTCGCGCTGGTCTATATTGGCTGCCGCCACTTTCAAGACGCGCCGGCGGGCATGGCCGCTGCCACCTTCTACCTCCTGTTGCCGTATACCGCGTCCAACATTGGCCAGGTTCACCATGTCTGGCCGACCGCATTGCTCCTGTGGGCCATTGCCGCATATCGACTACCCACGGTTTCTGGCCTGCTCGTTGGCTTGGCGGCGGGGAGCCTGTTCTTCCCCGCCCTGACGCTGCCGGTCTGGATTAGCTTCTACTGGCGGCGCGGCGCTGGACGATTCCTCTTCGCCTTCCTCATGGCTGCGGTGCTGTGCTTGTCCATCACCGGCTTAATCCTGTGGATGGATGGGGAACTGGCCCATCGGCTGCATCGCGACCTGGAGAGTACCGATTGGCAGCCCTGGAAAGTGCCTGCGGCTGAAGGAATCTGGACGGGCGTCCACTGGGCCTATCGCATTCCGATCTTCATCGGCTATGTCGCCTTTGTGCTGACGACGGCATTCTGGCCGCGGCCGAAGAACCTGGCGCACCTCATCGCGCTCTCGGCCGCCGTCCTCATCGGCATCCAGTTCTGGTTCGCGGACAAGGGCGGCCTCTACGTCTTGTGGTACTTGCCGCTCTTGCTCCTGCTGGTGTTCCGGCCCAACCTCGCCGATCGCCAGCCATTGCCCATTCAGCCCGAAACCGACTGGCTCCATCGCCTGGGCCGGCGCGCGGTGCGCGGCGTGAAGCGTGCCCTACGAGTGCCGGAACCGCTGGCGCCGGTTCGCTGAGCGACAGTTGCCCTTGACCGCGATCCGCCGACAGCGGACAACAGACGCCAATTGACCGACCACCAGGGCACGGAGGCCCCCTCATGGCTCGACCGGTTCAGTGGCTGCTCGGCACACTCATCTTCACCATTCTCATCGCCGCCCCGCTGGCGTACGTGAGCTACCTGAACAAGAACTTTCGCAACTTTCAGGTCGTGAACGACGGCGTACTCTACCGCAGCGGCCAGATGAGCGGCGCTGGGCTCAAGGCGATGGTGCGCGAGCACGGCATCCGCACCGTCGTCACGCTGCGCGACGCGGCGGTACCGGGCGGGCTTCCGCCGGACGCAGGCGAGGAAGCCTATTGTCGTAAAGAAGAGATGAACCACTTTCGCCTGACGCCGCGCCCCTGGTGGGCACCGGACAACACGGTGCCGGCCGAGGAAAACGTCCGGCGTTTCCTGGAGATCATGGACGACCCGAAAAACCATCCGGTCCTGATCCATTGCTTCGCGGGCAGCCATCGCACCGGAGCTTACTGTGCCATCTATCGCATGGAATACGAGCACTGGAGCAACAAGGAAGCGCTGGAAGAAATGCGTGCCTACGGTTACGTCAACATCGACGACGAGTGGGACATCTTGGATTATCTGGAGAAGTACCAGCCGCGCTGGAAGGACCAGGCGCGATCCAGGGTCGCTCAACCCGATAAGCAAACCACGGACGAACACCGGCTGGGGATCGAGTAACGTACGCTTTCACGTGGGGCCGGCTTCCAGCCGGCCTGGCCGGCTGGAAGCCGGCCCCACGTGAAAGTGGAGCCGTCGGCAGTGGGCCAACGGCTCCACTTCTGTTGCGACATTCGCTTACTTCTTCGGCAATTCTTTGTGCTTCTCTTCCTGAATCCCGTCCGCGATGAGCGTCAGCTTGGCGTCCTTCTCACCGGGCAGCGGGATCGTGGCTTTTAGCTCGATCCCCATCTTGGCCTTCACGACGCCGGTCTCGGCGGTGCCATCGACGCACACGTCCATCGTCACGTCCACCTTCACGCGTGAGCCGGAGTCGACGACGAGCTTGTCCACCTTGCCGGCCTTGAGCGGCATCTCGAGCTTGATCTCGAGCACGCCAAACTGCTTGCCGTCCTGCTTATACGCCTTCACGAGCTTCCCGGTGCCGGTGCACTTGCCGAGGTCCATCGGCAACATGGTGGCCTTCTCGAAGTCCTTGCCCAGCGGTTCCATGTCAATCTTCCACGTCTCCCCCACCGCCACGGCCTTCTTGGGCAAGATGGCTCGCTCGAAGTCGAGTTCGTCGTCGTTCTTCTTGTTGAATTCCTTGCTGAGATACGCGGCGTCCTCGCCGGTCAGCTCCTTGCCGCCCTCGATTTCAAAGCGAAATTTGCCGTCTTTCTTCTCGATCAGCACGGTCTTGCCCTGGTAGGGCAACTCGGTCGTCTTGCCGTCCGTTGTCACGGACGCCTTCTCATAGGCGCGGCGCAGGCGCGTCGGCGGCTTGTCGCCGTCGCGCTCCAGGATCGTCTCGCGATAGGCGTAGCTTTCCGCCTTCTTCTCGGTCTTGTCCTGGAGGCTCTTTTGCTGATCGTCAACGATCTTGTTCTGGGTTTGCTCCGAACTGCTCTTCTCCACCTGGTTGACGTCGCCCTTGGCGCTCTTCTTGAGCTTGAGCGTGTACGTTTCCTGCCCGTGAACGAGGGGACTGATGAGGAGCGCGGAGACGACCGCCAATCCCATGATGCGAAGCATGCACGATTCTCCCGTGAGGTTACGACGATAGGTGCGGGAAGCGACGGTGCTGCCGCTTTTTATGGCGGCAACCGTCCCCGGTGGTCCACAACCGGCCGCTCCTGCCCCTTGGAGAGGGATTGTAGCCCAATAGGATGTAGCAGAGGAACGAAATCCGCCCGGTCATGAGTCCCTTGTCCTTTGCCCGTAGACGAAGCGAATGCCAAAGCGAACCGACCTGCGAAAAATCCTCATCATCGGCTCCGGGCCGATCATCATCGGCCAGGCGTGCGAGTTCGACTATTCCGGCACCCAGGCGTGCAAGGCCCTGCGCGAAGAGGGCTACACGGTCGTGCTGGTCAACTCGAACCCGGCCACGATCATGACCGATCCGGAAACGGCCGACCGCACCTATATCGAGCCGGTCACCTGGGAAGTCGTTGCCAAGGTCATCGAGAAGGAACGCCCCGATGCGCTGTTGCCGACGCTGGGCGGCCAGACCGGCCTGAACACGGCGATGAACCTGCACAAGCAGGGCGTCCTCAAGAAATTCGGCGTCGAGATGATCGGCGCCAAGCCCGAAGCGATCATGAAGGGCGAGGACCGCGAGCAATTCAAGGCTGCCATGCAGCGTATCGGCATCGCGGTGCCCCAAAGCGGCGTCGCGCGCTCGCTGGCTGATGCGCAGGCGATTCGCGATCGCGTGGGCCTGCCGTGTGTCCTGCGGCCCAGCTTTACGCTTGGCGGCACGGGCGGCGGCATCGCCTATAACCGCGAGGAGTTCAATGAGCTGATCGCCCGCGGCCTCGAGCTTAGCCCCGTCGGCGAAGTGCTGATCGAAGAATCGGTCATCGGCTGGAAGGAATTCGAGCTGGAGGTGATGCGCGATTGCGCCGACAACGTCGTCATCATTTGCTCGATCGAAAACCTCGACCCGATGGGTGTTCACACGGGCGACTCGATCACGGTGGCGCCGGCACAAACGCTGACGGACAAGGAATACCAGCGGATGCGCGACGCGTCCATCGCCATCATCCGGGAGATCGGCGTCGAGACGGGCGGCAGCAACATCCAGTTTGCGGTCAATCCCGACAACGGCACCATGGTCGCCATCGAGATGAACCCGCGCGTCAGTCGCAGCAGCGCGCTGGCTTCCAAGGCGACCGGCTTCCCCATTGCCAAGATCGCCGCCAAGCTGGCGGTGGGCTATCGCCTCGACGAGCTGAGAAACGACATCACGTCAAAAAAGGGGACGCACCTCATTTCCGCGGCCGTGCCCTTGTCGGGCACCTGTGCTTGTTTCGAGCCGACGATTGACTACGTCGTTACCAAGATTCCGCGCTTCAACTTCGAGAAGTTCCCCGAAGCCGATCCCACGCTGACGACACAGATGAAATCGGTCGGCGAGACGATGGCGATCGGCCGGACCTTCAAGGAATCGCTGCAAAAAGCGCTGCGCGGGCTGGAAACGGGACACTTCGGCCTCGGCTGCGATCGCAACGACCGCTGGGACACGCCGCGTCAGCCCAGCATGGACGAGATTACCGCGAAGCTCGTCACGCCCAACAGCGAGCGCATCTGGTTCGTTCGCTATGCCTTCAAGGCCGGCATGACCGTGGAGGAAATCCACCAGCGCACGAACATCGACCCCTGGTTTTTGCACAACATCCGCGACATCGTAGCGATGGAAGGCCAGCTGCGCAAGTACGCCCACATCGAGGACCTGCCCGCCGACCTGTTGCTCCAGGCCAAGCAATACGGGTTCTCGGACCGGCAGATGGCACATCTCTTCCACACCTTCGAGCGCGAAGTCCGCGCGACCCGCAAGGAGAAGGGCGTCGAAGCAGTCTTCAAGCTGGTGGACACCTGCGCGGCGGAATTCGAAGCTTACACGCCCTATTACTACTCGACGTATGAAACACCGGTCCGCCATGTCGAGCTGGGCCATGACGACGGGCGAGGTCCGTCGTCGGGCGAAGATGAAACACGTCCGTCCACCGGCAAGGACCGCATCATGATCCTGGGCGGCGGTCCCAACCGCATCGGCCAGGGCATCGAATTTGATTACTGCTGCTGTCAGGCCGCGTTCGCGCTCAAGGGAGCGGGGTACGAGACCATCATGGTGAACTCGAACCCCGAGACAGTCTCCACCGACTACGACACGAGCGATCACCTTTTCTTCGAGCCCTTGACCGCCGAGGACGTGCTCAACATCTGCGATCGGATGCAGCCCAAGGGCATCATCGTCCAGTTCGGCGGACAGACGCCCTTGAATCTTGCCAAGGCGCTCGAATCGGCAGGCGCGCCGATCATTGGCACCAGCGTGGACAGCATCGACGTAGCGGAGGACCGCGAACGCTTCCAGGTCCTGGTCGAGGGCCTGGGGCTCAAGCAGCCGGACAACGGCACATCCCTGGACGCACAACAGGCCGCGCGGATTGCGCGACGGATCGGCTACCCGGTCCTGATCCGGCCCAGTTTCGTCCTCGGCGGCCGGGCGATGGAGATCGTGTATGACGATTCAGCTCTGAACCGCTACATGGAACGCGCCATCGAGGTCTCGCCCGGCAAGCCGGTGCTGATCGACAAATTCCTGGAGTCGGCGATCGAGGTGGACGTCGATTGCCTCAGCGACGGGACACGCACGGTGATCGGCGGCGTGATGCAGCACATCGAGGAAGCGGGCATCCACTCGGGCGATTCGGCCTGCGTCATCCCGCCGCACAGCTTGCCGGCGCCGATCGTCGAGGAGATCAAACGGCAGACCCGCGAGCTGGCGCGCGAGCTGAACGTGCGGGGCCTGATGAATGTGCAGTTCGCCATTCAGGGCCGCGAGCGGCCCGGAGAATCGTCCGCACACACCCCGCCGCAGTCGCTCGCCCAGGCCTTCACGGTCTACGTGCTGGAGGTCAACCCGCGGGCCAGCCGGACGGTGCCATTCGTCTCCAAGGCTACGGGGGTGCCGCTGGCGCGCTACGCCACGCTGGTGATGGTCGGCAAGTCGCTGGACGAGTTGGGCCTGCACGAAGTCCCGTCGCCCAAGCATTACTCCGTCAAGGAAAGCGTCTTTCCCTTCAACAAGTTCCCCGGCGTGGACATCATCCTTGGGCCGGAAATGCGGTCGACCGGCGAGGTCATGGGCATCGACACGACCTTCCCCATGGCATTCGCCAAGGCACAGATGGGGGCCAACGCCTTGTTGCCGCTGTCCGGCGCGATCTTCATCTCCGTGGCCGACCGCGACAAGCTCGACGTGATGCCGATCGCCCGCTCCCTCGCGGCGATGGGGTACCGTCTGCTATCGACGCGTGGCACCGCAACGGCGATCCGCAGCGCGGGCGTGGCGGTGGAAGAGTTGCCCAAGATCCAGGAAGGCCGGCCGAACCTGATCGACTACATGAAGAACGGCCAGGTGGCATTGGTCATCAACACGCCAAGCGGCCGGGGCGCGCGGACCGACGAAGGCCGAATCCGGGCCGCGGCGGTGGGCCACGGCGTCACCTGCATCACCACGGTAGCGGCCGCTTACGCAGCCGTCGAGGCCTGCCAGGCGATGCGCGAGTGCGAACTGACCGTCAACGCCTTGCAGGACTGGTTTCCGAAGAAATAACGGCCCCACATCCGAATGGCATTAACTTAAGGCGAGCGGGGCGTGTAAACGCCCCGGTTGAGAGACCAAAACCAGGGCGTTTACACGCCCCGCTCGCCTTAAGTTAATGCCATTCGCCCCACATCCGAATGCCGTCAACTTAAGCGGGGGTGCGGTGGCACGGACATTTCTGTCCGTGCAGCCAGGCGATCGCACGGACAAAAATGTCCGTGCCACGAGCTAGTCTTCTCCGGCCTCTCGTCGTAGCTCACGTCCGTCAGTGCAATGCCTCGATGTCGGCGCGGTTGCCGACGAACTTCGTCCAATCTTGCCGCACCTGGTCGGAGTAGGCCAACGCAAAGCACAGGATACGCTGGGCGTATACGTCCGGGTCGTTCATGTCCGCGAGCGGATCGACCATGCCGACGGCCGAAGAAGCGCCTTGTGCATGGCTGCGTGCCAGGATGGCCGCCTGGACCGCGGCTACCTTCTGCAACATCGACACATTCTTGATCGTTCGGAAGTCCAGGCGAATATCGTGCGGTCCCAGTTCGCGAACCTGGAACGACATGCCTTCGTCCACCGCGAACCCGAGGTGTGGATTGCAGGCTGCCTCGGCGCGTCGCTGGGCGGCGATGACGGCTTCGGCGCGCTCGGCCACCGCCTTCGCATCGGTCTGGCGCTGGCGGTAAATGTCGTACGCCGTGGGCCGAGCTTCCTTGAATTCCAGGATCAGGTTGCGCGCCTCCGCACTGCCTTTGCCGTGGACCAGGACGGCATAACGCAACCGGCCCATGCTGCCGATGCCCGCGACCCGACCGCACGCATCTTCTACCTGATAGAAGTCCTTGGTGGGTGGTTCCGGTCGGCGTGCCGCGTAATCGCGAAGCAGGCGCAGGGCCTGGTCGCGTTCCTGATCGGGCAAGTTGAAGAAATGGGCGGAGCGTACCAGGCGGCGGCCGCTCTTGCCTTTCTCCGTCAGTTTGCCGATGAACTCCGTGCGCTTCACTTCCGATGCTTGCCGGACGACATCGTCCACCGCAGCGCACGCCGACGGCGATGTTGTGCTTACCGCGTAGCTCTTTCCCTTCTTGACGAAGCGCGGCAACGACTCGGTGTACGCCTGCACGGCGGTCAGGACGAGCAGCGTCGCGTCGGCCAAGCTGTCGCCGCGTTGGCGCGAGGCCAGGAACAGACTGGTCGCGAGCCGGCAGAGATCGAAGCCGACGCGACCGGTCGTCGCTTCGTCAAAGTCGTTGATGTCGTAGCAGACGGTGCCATCCGCGGCCTTGTAGGTGCCGTAGTTCTCGCTGTGGATGTCGCCGACCAGCGGCATCTCCAGGCCAACGGGCAAGAGCGCCGGGACTGGTTGACAGACTTTCTCGATCACATCGCGCGCGTAAAGATGGAATGTGCCGCGAAAGAAGGGAAAAGGCCCTTCCGCCATACGAGCGACCTTGACGCGATAGAGCTCGGGATGCCGTTGCGCGAACGGGCGGTTGAAGTTCAGGAATTCGTCAATGGGATCGCGCATGGTGTCGGGCATGGTGATTCAGCCAGTCGATCAAGGGGTGCGTGTCAGTCGATGGATCATCTCGGTGAACGCGGGAAACTCGGCACAGAGTTTCTGACGATCCCCGGCCTCGTAATCGGCGAAATCGAAGGCCGGTGCCATGGTCGTACCCATCAGAGCAAAGGTACCGCCCGGTTGCAGGAAGCTGCCCTGCCAGACGCTGCGGGGCGCCATCACCTGAGGTCGCTGACCGGCACGCAGATCCGTGCCGATGGTCAGCGTTCGTCCACCCTCTGGCCCTAACTGCAGCATAGTCACCGGGTCGCCCAGGTAGAAATGGAAGACCTCATCGGTGGGCAATCGATGTAAAGCGGAAAAAGTGTTCGGTGTCAGCAAGTAGTAAATGGCCGTCCCGGCATGCTTGTCCTGCCGATAGCGCCCGGGCAGTGCCGTCTGGGCAATTCGGTCTTCGGAGCGATAGGTTTCGTGAAAGAACCCGCCTTCCTGGGGCTGTGGCTTGAGATGGAGCAGGGCGATCACTTCATCGACGCTGATCATGACGCAGGGTCCTTGCGGGAATGCCTAATTTCTAATGACTAATGTCTTAACTAAGTGGGCATCCAAAAATAGCCTCCAAGTTCCGGCATGCCCGTCCGAAACATCTGGCTCCGAAGAAGAATTGAACCACGGATGACACCGATAGCACGGATAGCAATGGCAATGATTCGAGACCTGACCGCCTCATTGAGCGCAGCTTCACGTAGAGGGCTTTATCTGTGTTATCCGTGGTTCATGTTCTTCACGGAAATCTTGGAAGTAGTTTTTGGACGGCTACTAAGAGTCTATCTGCAAAGAAACGCTTGAAACTAGGGGTATCCTGGAATTGCGATCACGCCTGAATCGCGTTTTCTGCTGGATATTTCGGCGATCATCCGGTTTCAGGCCCCGCATGAATCACCAAGGCCCCCTAATTTCATGGGAAAACTCTCCGGATAGACTCTAAGAATGACGAATGACTCAAGCCCCAGACACCCAAGCCGCTCCCCCGGCGATTGATACCCAGTCGTTAGGTCATTTGGCATTGGTCATTGATTAGACATTCGTCATTCGACATTAGTCATTACCCCTGGCTACCGTTCCCCAAAGCACAACGTAACCTCGCCGCTCCGCGACCTCCGCCCGGCCGAAGACATCGGCCAGCATTGGTCCCAGCGCGTCCGGTTGCTTGGTGACGAGATAGAGCCGTCCGCCGGCGGTCAGCAGCGGTCGCGAACGACGGATGAACAGCTCCGCGATGGCATGATGAGCATAGTAGGGCGGATTGGCCAGGACCACATCAAAACCGCGGATGTCCAGGCGATCCAGCGTGCTGGAGGCAAGGAGCTTGTAGTTGCTCAGGCCGTTCAGCTTGGCGTTGTGCTCCGTCATCGCCAGGGCGCGGACGTTGCTGTCGACAAAGGTCACGCGGCCGGTCGGTCCGCTCCAGTGGCCGGCAAAGATGCCGTTGGTGCCGCAACCGCAACCGACGTCGAGCACGCGCGTGCCCGGTCGAGCAATCTGGTGCTCGTACACGACTTCCATCAGCGCCCGCGCGCCTTCGTCAAAGCGTCCGTAGGAAAAGACGCCGGGCCGCGACAGGAAGCGGAGCGAGGGATTGTCGCCAATGCGTGCGTGAAAGGTCATCTCGTGGCGGCGACGCGGCCGGTCGCCGTCGCGCTGACACCACATGACGCGCCCTTCACCGGCGTCGGGCGTGTGGACGCGGCGGTAGATTTTCTTGAGCTGCCCGGGGAAGAACTGGTCGTCGGGATAATCGGACAGCACGATGAGCCGGCCGCGCGGGCGCAGGACGTGAAACGTCTGCTCGATCATGTCGATCTTCAGGCTGCGCTCGCCGCCGCGCTGGGCCGGATAGACCGCAGTGGGAAAATCGCCCGCAATGTCCCAGAGGTCCGGGAGTGTCTCCACCTTGGCTGCGGAGCCCAGCGTCTTGAGTTCCTCGCGCACCCGCTCCGCCTGGTGGATGTCCAGCTGGAAGCACGTCGCTTCGTCGTGGGCATCCAGGCTGGACGCCAGCTCCGCGGCCTGGCGCGGCGAGCCCAGCACCACGGCCAGGGGCGATTGCAGACGGTCGCCGGCAGCGGCCACGATCAAGTCCGGTTCCACCGATTCCGGCTCCGGCTCCCGCACACGTTTCGCCAAGGGTCGCTCCGCAAAAGGAAAGAGTGCCAGCGAGGAACGACGTTCGTCCTCACTGGCACCGTGTATCAACAAGGAACTTCCGGCCGACGTACGTTCACTCGCGGCTGGACATCGCAATTTGCAGGATGTACCAGAACAGCAATGCCACTGCCGCAAAGAGTGCCAGCGCAGCCGCCACGTACTGGGTGGTGCCGAAGCGGTGCATCACGTTGGAGGTCTGGTAGATGATGGCGATTGATGCCAGGCCAACCATCGCGAAGCAGAAGAAAATGCCCAGGTTCATGCCGAACAGGACCATGACCAGAATCGCGCCCATGGCCAGGAAGCTGCCGACGGTCAGCACCGGCCCGAGGAAGGAATAGTCCTTGCCGGTAACCAAGACAGCAAGCGTCAGTCCGCCAAAGACCGCCAGCGTCATGATGCCCGCGGACTCAATCGCTCCGGGGAAATCGCGCTTCGCAATGAAGAGCAAAGGCAGGAAGATCACTGCCTCGGCAACGACGTACAGGCTCAGTCCGGCGTACTGCAGGCCAGGCGAGGTGCTCGAATATGCCCAGTTCGTCGCCACCCAGCTCACCACCATGAAGGCACCGAGCACGAGGAGCCACGAATACCGGGAGACGGAGAGGGCAGACAGAATCTGCTCGCCGATGGGCAACTGGAGCAACGCGACTTCCAGGCCAACGAATGCCAGAATGGCCCCGGCAAGATGGGCATACGTTCGGCGAACAAACGTCGCTCGTTCGCTGGCGGGCGATTGGGCTACTGTGAGCGGATAGTCCATGGAATACGACATGTTTCTCTCCTGTATGAATGCTGGCGCGACGGGATCCGTGAATCGGTGGTTGCAATCTCTTACGAATTCTATCCTGAAGCGGCGGCGGAAGCAATCGGCCGCAGTGAAGCGATGAGAGTGTGGCAACCGGCCGCCCGTTTTCTGCCCGGCATGAACCGGGTGCCCCCGGCCTTCCGCCGTTTCAGTCCGTTTGGTGACGGCGGTTTTCACCGCAACTACCGTCGGTTGACGGTGGACGGAGACGGCCTCCGCCGTTTGCTGACGGTGTGCCCTGCAGGAACGTACCGCACCGCAAACAAGGAGTGTGAACGCCCCGGTGAGCGCGGCAGGGCCAGGGCGTTCACTCGCGCGTGTGAATGGCCCTCTCGCCAGGATTTCTACCGGGCAGGTCCCGAGTCCAATGGAGGCCGATCCGACTTTCAACCCGTTGAGTTTTCGCGACCGTATTGTTTTTCGAAGGATGGTTGCTGGCCGGAAGTTCATTGATCCCCGTCGGTTGGACGACGCGTGAGCCGTTGCAGGGCTGCCTTCGCCTCTTGCGTCAGGCGAGCGTCAGGGGCGCCCTGGGCGATGGTGGCGAGCACCTGGCGAGCCTCACCGGTCCCGGCGTACTCCAGGACCGCGATGGCCCTTAATGCTTGGAGCGAAGCGCCCAACGGTGGTTGCTCCAGCAGTGCGAGTAGCCGTTCGATCCGCCGAGTGATTTCGAGCGAAGGCCGATCCGCGAGGGCGCGGCGAAGGAGTGGCGCCGCTTGGTCGACGACCGCTTCCAGTTCGCGCTGGGCCTTTTCACGCACGGTAAACGAGGCGCTGTCGAGATCGTCGATCCAGAGCACGACTCGCTGAGGCTCGACGCGAGGGATAGGACGCAGCCGGTCCTTGAGGAAAGGAACCGCTTCCTCAGGATCGGCAATCAGGGCCCACACAGCCCGGTGAGCAGGGAGGGGGTCTTGATCGGCTAAACGAAGCCAAAGAGCATCCAGCCGAACCGGAGACAGTGGGGGGGCGGGCAAGTACTCGTCGTTGTACGGAAACTTTCCGCTCCAGTTGAGCACGGTACTCCCGTCGCCGTTTACGTACTCGGCGGTAGTGGTCATCCCGTCAGAGGAAAAGGATACATTGAGCACGCCCCCGAGCAGTT
Organism: Gemmataceae bacterium; assembly: GCA_019752375.1. GTDB lineage: Bacteria > Planctomycetota > Planctomycetia > Gemmatales > Gemmataceae > JAIEMG01. The sequence continues at coordinate 15,315 of JAIEMG010000298.1, forward strand.
GGCGGGGAACGAAGGCCCCAAGCTCTTTCCACGTTGCCACCTCCCATCGTTGAATCCGGCTACGCTGCAGCCCTTGAATCAACAGCACTCGCCCATCCGGAGAGAATTGAGGACTCGGCACGGGGTGCATCACCGATCCGGAAACTCTTTTGAGATAGCCGTCGAGCTTGCAGACTGCTTTGCCCGCAGCATCCCAGACATGCACTTGGGAGTCCATGCAACCTGCTGCCACGAATCGGCCATCGGGGGATATGGCAATTCTTGAAGGCTTGCTGTCTCCTCTCAATTGACGGATCTGCAGTCCACGGGTCAGGTCGAACAACTGAATTGTTCCGTCCTGCAAGCAGCAAGCGAAAGTGGTGGCATCTGCTGCCACGGCGACAGCGACGACACTGTCGAGACGCCACGCCGGCGCGCCAAGTAGGACGAGGGTGAGGAACTGGATATATGAAAGCATGACTATCCCCTGCCATCACTCCCAGATCTCGTACGGTGTCATCCGTTCGGTCGGCGTGCGATAGTACGCCCCGCACGAGCGCCTTGGCAGACCTACGCCCGTCGGCGGCTACTTTTTCTTCGGAAGGACAGCCGCTCCGGTGAGCTTGGCTGATCCGTCAAGTTGAGCGTGCAGCATCGCATTCAGAGTAAATTCCTTATCGCCCACCTTGATTTTTTTCCCTTGAACATCGTTTGCGTTCTGAACGGCTTCTCTAAAGTCGTCGGAGACACCCAGCTTGAATTGAACCTTGTCCAGCTCAATCGCCTTCTTGGGGTCATCCGGAATGGTAAAGCCGCAGGTGATCACCCCCAAGACCTCCTGGGTGTCGATACAGAAGACGGCTGTCTCGAATTTGTAAGCCACGACACCTCGCCCCTTCCGGCCTTCGTCGTCCATAGGTAGATCAGCCATCCTTGCAATCTTTTTTTCCGGCCCATTTCCCAACAAAAGAGGAGCGCCCTCCTTCTCTTCACTGCCACTGGCCCATTTTTTGGCCTTGGCATCCCACACAGCCCCGAAATAGGGCTGAGTCCCTTGACTCAGCGGGTCATGGTCGAGAAACCAACCACTCTTGGTCGAATACTGTTTGAAGTAGTCGGCGAGGGATTTTCCGTCATCGTCAGTCGGGAAGTTAGGTTTCTTGGCGATTGTAGACTGAACGATTTGAAGGAACGTGATGTTCTTGCAGGGATTGTCTTTGCTAGGGACGTAGTCGAACACAGCCAGTACGGCGTTCCCCAACGACTTGTTCTCGTTCGCTTGAATCTTCCATTGCAGCACACCGCCCTTCGCGTCCTTGCCACTATTACCCATCTGGGGCGTCGTAACGGGCTCCTTGTCCTGGCCTTGGACAAACAGCTGTACACGTGTGTCTTCGCTCCTTGCTCCGTTCGACCCCACTGCTTGATAGATGAAAGAATCCAGACCCGAATACCCTTCTGTAGCCTCATAGATAAACGACCCATCAGGGTTCAAGCGAAGCGTGCCGTGGTCGACTCCGTCCACAAGCTGTGCGGTAAGCGCACCATTTTCCGAAGTACTATCGTTGGCTAGAATGCCGTGGTCTGCATCGACCTTCAGGGGAGCAGCTTTGTGTGGGACATAGTTATCTTCTCGACCGATGGTAGATGCGGGTACAGCGACTACCGTCCAGTTGAACGTCACACTCGCACTGCCGCCCTTGCCATCCGTCGCCGCCACCGTGACCGTATAGCCCCCG
>JAIEMG010000081.1 GCA_019752375.1 Gemmataceae bacterium
GCGGTCCGTAGTGTGGCATGGCCCCGCTTCTTTGGGTGCCTCAGCCTTCCCCGCGCGGACGCACCGGAATGCAGACGCGTCGGAAGGTCGTCCTGCAAGGGTCGGTTTTGGTGCGTCCGCGCGAGTACGCTTGACGCACCCTACGAATGTGGAATGCAGACGCGTCGGGCGAACGGCGAGCCGAATCGCACAGTCTGCCATATTGACAATTCCTGTGTCTTTCCAGCAATTGCTAGGACAAGCGCGGAGAGATGTTAGAATTCACCCAGGCCGGCCGGCGATGGCGACTTCGACTGGGCACGTCGCCGAAACTCGGCGTACAATGGAGTAGCGGGCGACTTGGCGTTTTCGGCCTCGCATCCGGGGAGGACGCGGCATGGTCAGCGTGCAAGAGTTCACCGGCAACGGCCCACGAGCCACTCTGGGCCGCCGTGAGGTCCGGAGTGGCCAGGAATCGCTTCCCGGCGAGCGCTGTCTCGACATCCACCGCAGCATGGTCCGCGCCCGACTCATGGAAGAGCGCATGCTCAAGATGAGCAAGTCCGGCGAGGGCTACTTCTGGATCGGCGGCCCCGGCGAAGAAGCCTTCAACACCTGCCTGGGCCTGCAAGTCAAGAAGGGCTGTGGCCCTGCCTTCGACTATCTCCACCTGCACTACCGCAACAGCGCCACCCTGGTCGCGATGGGCATGCCGGTCATCGACGGCATCCGGCAAATGGCGATGGTGCTGACCGACCCGCACTCGATGGGCCGCTGCTTCCCCGGCCACTATGCGCGGCGTGAATGGAACGTGGTGACGGTCAGCTCCGTGCTGGAAATCCGGCACACGATGGCGCCGGGCACCGCCCACGTGCAGAAGCGATTGGGTGGCGATGCCGTCACCGTCGTGGTCGGTGGCGAGGCCAGCACGGCGGAAGGCGACTTCGCCTCGTGCCTGGTCTGGTCCACCCGTCCGGGCCAAGAGCTGCCGGTGCTCATCGTCGTCATGAACAATGGCTGGGGTGTGTCCACGCCCGCGTGCAGCCAGCACGGCGAGAAACGCATCATCGACCGCGGCCAGGCATTCGGCATCCCGGGCGAAGTCGTGGATGGCAACGATCCGATCGCCAGCTGGCACGCCATCTCGCGCGCCATGGACCATTGCCGCAGCACGCGCCGGCCCTACATCCTCGAAGCGAACGTCTCGCGCCTGTACGGGCACTCGTCCTCCAGCGGCGGCCATCGCATCCAGACCGAGGTCGATTGCATCGGCCGCTTCGAGCGCAAGCTGATCCAGGCCCGCCTGATCGACGCCGCCGGCATCCGCCGCCTCCATGAGGAAGCCGCGACCGAGGTCGACCAGGCAGCCGTGCAAGCCTTGCGCGAAGCCCGACCGACCGTGGACGACGTGGAGAAACATACCTACGCGCCCAGCCCGGTCGATGCGGTTTACCCCGGGGACTACACGGGGTTACCGGGATAGCCTTGTAGCCTTGTAGGGGTGCGTCAAGCGTACTCGCGCGGACGCGCCGGCCCCGCGCGGAGTTATCGCAAGCCTAGTAGGGTGCGTCAAGCGTACTCGCGCGGACGCACCGGACCCGCGCGGAGTTATCACGCTATCGCCAGGGCTACAAAGTCCCTGCCTGCGCTCCCACCCGTACGAGGAACCCCATGTACCGCACTGCCCCGCTCGTCTTGTTGGCGTTGGCCCTGTTCGCTCCCCGCGTTCTCGCCCAGGACGAAGACAAGCCGCTGCACAAGACGGGCTATCGCGTCATCAATGTTCATCGGCACGTGGACTCGCCAAGTCCCGAGGCGGTCAAGGCGGAGCTGGAAGTGCTCGACCGCGTCGGCGTCAGTGCCATCGTCGTGCTCGACGGCGGCACCTCCGATGGCAAATTGCCGGCGTGGATCGAGCTGCGGAAGAAGCATCCGGAGCGGTTGATCGTCTTCGGCAATGTGCCGTGGGGCCGGATCAAGCAAGACAACTTCTTCGAGAACTTGCCACGCGAGATCGCCGACCAGCACAAGCTCGGCGTGCAGGGGCTCAAGATCTTCAAGCAGCTTGGCATGTCGATCCGCGACGGGAAAGGCGAGTTGCTCAAGGGCGATGACCCGCGCCTCGACCCGCTCTGGGCGAAGTGCGGCGAGCTGGGGATTCCGGTGCTCATTCACATGGCCGACCCCAAGGAATACTGGTATCCGCTGACGTATAACACCTTCCACTACGGCATGAAGTCCGAGCAGGAGCAACACTACGACCGCGACAAGATGCCGAGCTGGGAGGAGCTGATCCGCCAGCGCGACCACATCCTGAAGAAGCACCCGAAGACGAACTTCATCGGCGCCCACATGGGCAGCTTGACGTTCGACCTGAAGCAGCTGGGCGAGACGTTCGACAAGTATCCGAACTTCTCCGTCGATTGCTCGGCACGCACGCGCATCCTGGGCCGGTTGAATCCGATGGCGGTGCGCGACTTTTTCGTCAAGTACCAGGACCGCATCCTGTTCGGCACCGATTCGTCGGCGCTGAACAACGTCAAGCCGGATGACGAAAAGGCCGTGGCCGCGTGGAAGGACCGGGCGTCGCGTTTCTACAGCCGGCACCTGGAGTATTTCGAGACGAATCGCGTCGACATTGTCGAGCCCTACGGCTGGGGCAAGGAATGGCTGCGCATCCCCGGCGTCAAGCTGCCGCCGCAAGTGCTGGAGAAGTTCTACCACGCCAATGCCGAGAAGCTGATTCCCGGCCTGACGCGAAAGAAAGACTGATTTCCATGCCCACTTTGAAGGTGCCCTTATGAGACCGCACGTGCCGCGCACCCTGAAGCTTGCGTTCCCGACCTTGGCGCTGCTGCTCGCCCTGCTGTCCGCCGATGCACAGCAAAAGTCCTACCGCCTGCCGAGCGTCAGCCTGAAGCCGCAGGTGATCTGGGGCGCAACCTGCGACGGTCCCGATGGGACTGGCCTCGCGTTCGGCGGTCAGGACCAGAAAGCCGACGACGGCCAGCCGCACACGCGCATCAAGGTCGATGGCAAGTGGGTCGACATTTACGAGGAGCTGAAGAAGAACAATCCGCTGCAGAAGCACTACGAGCAGGCTCGGAAGTTATCGACCCGCATGAAGGCACTTCAGGCACTTGTGCGAACAATCTACTTCAAGGGCCTGACTAAAGAGGAAGAGCTCAAGTCGCTTGACGCTGAACTCGCAGGGCCGTTGAAGGAGTGGACCACAGAACAGGAGGCGTTCGCCGACCATCTGTGGAAACTCGATAAACAAGCCGAGGGGCCGGCGGCGAACAGCGCCAGAATCTTGCTTGTGGCCGGTGTTATCGAGGGGCGTGACCTGGTGAAAAATCTCCCCAAGAAGGGACTGGGAACCACTTACTCCCAGTTGGACCGGTTCCTACGGACGATGGAACTGATTGCCGACTCCTTCGGCCCCGAACCACCGCCGCGCGCGCTGAGTCCGATTGTGTACGAGTCCAAGACCAAGCTTTTCGTGATGTTCGGCGGTGACCATCTCGACTACTTGATGAATGACTTTTGGGCGTTCGATCCCGCCAAAAAAAATGGCAGAGGCTTAGGCCCGACGAGGCTCCATTCGCGCGGGCCAACCACACGTTGAAGGCGTCGGGGGACGGAAAGGTCGTAATTACCGGCGGCTACGTATACACGTCGAGCACGGCTTACTGTGGTGCTCAGTACAAGGATATCGCGGATGGTGAATGGACCTACGACATCATGGCCAACGTCTTAAAAGGAAGTGGAACGAGCGACATTCCCAACATGCGCGTGCATCGCACGGGTCCGTTCCATCCCGATTTCTACCGGCAAGCGCCCAGGCCCGATGCCGCCGCGTTTCAGAAGCAATTGCAAGACCTTCCCGCCAACACCTGGGTCTCGACCAAGCCCCCTCACCTACCCCAGCTCAATCGCGACTGGGGCACTGCCGTCATCGATCCCGACCGCGACCTGATCCTGCGCTTCAGCGGCGGCCACTCGGCCCACGGCGGCAGCGACGTGTTGCACTATCACATGGCCAGCAATCGCTGGGAGCTGCCGTTCCCCGTCGAGTTTCCGCTGGGGCAGCTGTACACGAACACCGAGTATCCCGACGGCTTCAACTTCAACCTGCGGCCCTGGGTCACCGGGCACACCTATCAGAGTTACGGCTACGATCCATTCCTCAAGAAGATGCTGTTCAACGGCCATCCCGGCCACAGCTACGTCTACGATCCGCAAGTGGCCGACTGGACCGGCCGATTCGCCAAGCCGCAGGGCATGGTCTACGGCGATTGCTTCTACACGCTGACGCACACGCCGACGCCGCTGGGCCTGGTCTGCTGGCAGAAGGATGGCCGGGTCTTCCTCTTCGACGCGAAGAAGAACGAATGGATCGAACAGAAGCTCAACGGCGCCAAGCTGCCCGGTGCCGTGGTCGATAACTCCACGCTGGCCTACGACGCCAAGCGCGATCGGCTGCTCTTCGTCTCGAAGCCCTACGGCGACAAGACGAAGTTCTCCGGCGAAGTGCATGCACTCGATCTGAAGACCTGGACGGTCAGCGCCCTGTCGCCAAAGAACATGGAAGCCGCCGCGGGAATGCCCTATCTCTGCCAGCTGCGCTACGACATCGAGAACGATCTGCTGCTCGTCGGCGGCACAATGCCGCCAGGCGACGACAAGCTGCGCCGCACGCCGGCGTACGACTGCGCCGGCAATCGCTGGGTATCGCTCAAGCTCGTCGGCGACGATCCCAACGGCAAATCGGGCCGCAACGTGTCACTCGGGCTGATGTACGACGCCAGGCGCAAGCTCTTCTGGGCCGTGGACACCCATAGCAATGTGTTCGTACTGCGGCTCGATCCGAAAACGGCGGATGTGCAGCCGTTGCCTTGAGCCCGACGCGCCACCATTGTCTTGAGCCCGACGCGCAAGCAAGGGACGCCGTGTCCCTTGCTTGCGCGTCGGGCTCAAGGTTTTCCCGTCACCCTGTTGAATCCCCCGCTGCCAGATGGTTCAATGGGATGCGGCGCGCCCAGCGTCGGACAATAAACCCGCCTGGTTTCTCTCTCGCAAGGCCACCCCATGAGCATGCCGCTTCTGCCTCGCCGCGGTCGTTGGCTGATATTGGTCGGGACCGCCACCCTGGGCACGCTGCTGCTGATCCAGGGCGAATCGCCCCAGCCCGCAAAGGCGGACGGACCGCTGCCGCCGGCAAAGACGGCCATCGATTTCAGCCGGCACATCCGACCCTTGCTATCCGAGAACTGCTTTTCCTGCCACGGCCCCGATGACAAGTCGCGTAAGGCCAAGCTGCGGCTGGACACCAAGGATGGCGCGTTTGCCGAGCTGCGCGGCGGCGGGTTCGCCATTGTGGCGGGCAAGTCGGCCGAGAGTGCGTTGATCGAGCGCATCGTCACGACCGACCCGAAGAAGCTGATGCCGCCGCCGCAGAGCAACAAGCACCTGAAGCCCGAACAGATCGCGCTGCTCAAGCAATGGATCGACCAGGGCGCGCCGTGGTCCGAACACTGGGCCTTCGTCACTCCGAAAAAGCCGACGTCGCCGGCGGTCAAGAACGTCACCTGGAGCAAAAATCCGATCGATCCGTTCATCCTCGCCCGCCTGGAAGCGAAGGGACTGCAACCGACTCCTGAAGCCGACAAGGCCCGGCTGATTCGTCGCGTCACGCTCGACCTGACGGGACTGCCGCCGAGCGGCGCGGAGGTCGATGCGTTCCTTGCGGACAACTCTGCGGAAGCGTATGAAAAGGTCGTCGATCGGCTGCTCAAGTCGCCGCGCTTCGGCGAGCACATGGCCCGCTTCTGGCTCGATGCGGCCCGCTACGGCGACACGCACGGCCTGCACCTGGACAACTACCGCGAAATGTGGCCCTACCGCGAGTGGGTCATCAACGCCTTCAATCGCAACCTGCCGTTCGACCAGTTCATCGTCGAGCAGCTCGCCGGCGACCTGCTGCCGAAGCCGACGCAGGACCAGGTGATTGCCAGCGGCTTCAATCGCTGCCATGTCACGACGAGCGAGGGCGGCACCATTGCGGAGGAAGCGTACGTCCGCAACGTCCTCGACCGTGTGGAAACGACCGGCATCGTCTTCTTCGGCCTGACCGTCGGCTGCGCCCGCTGCCACGATCACAAGTACGACCCGGTGCGGATGAAGGACTTCTACCAGCTCTTCGCCTTCTTCAACAGCCTGGACAACAACCCGCTCGACGGCAACGCCACGCAGCACCCGCCGATCCTGCGCCTGCCGACGCCGGAGCAGACCGCGTCGCTGGAAAAGCTCAAAACAAAGGGCGACGCGCTGCGCAAGACCATCGCGGAGGAATTGGCCAAGGTCGCCTACGACGACAAGGACGACGCGGCCGAGCCGGAACAACAGAAGCCCGCGGATTACGTCTGGATCGACGACGACGTGCCCGCCGGTGCCAAGTCGGCCAGCGACGGCAGTCCGGACGGGCGCTGGAACTTCGTCGGCAAGCCCAACCATCCGGTGCACAGCGGCACCAAGTCGATCCTGCGCACGGCCGACGGCCTGGCGCAGCAGTTCTTCACCGACGCCAATCCCGGTCTGAAGGTGGGACAGGGCGACAAGCTGTTCGCCCATGTCTACCTCAAGCCCGACCAATTGCCGAAGACGATCATGCTCCAGTGGAACGTCGGCGGCGCCTGGAACCACCGGGCATACTGGGGCGAAAATGCGATTCCCTGGGGTAAGGACAATTCCGCGGAGCGCTTGCCGATGGGCGCCCTGCCCAAGGCCGGCGAATGGGTGCGCCTGGAAGTGGACACGGCAAAGCTCGGCCTCAAGCCCGGCACGGCGATTACCGGTTGGGCCTTCACGCAGCACGGCGGCACCGTCTACTGGGACAAGGCCGGCATCGTCACGAAAACGCCGCAGGGTAAACAGACGTTTGACAAGCTGTCGACGTGGGTCGCCGCCCAGCGTGCCAATGCAGCCAACGCGCTGCCCAAGCCGATCCAGGACATCGTCAAGCTCGATCCCGCCAAGCGCGGCGACGCTCAGAAGAAGGAGCTGCGCGAGTATTTTATCGTCCACGCCTACGCGAAGACGCGTGAGACGTTCGATCCACTCAACAAGCAACTGAGCGAGGTCGAGAAGGAACGCGACGCGATCGACAAGCAGGTGCCCGCGACTTACATCTCCCAGGAGAGCCCGCAGCCCAAGCCGGCGTTCATCCTGAAGCGCGGCGAATACGATCAAAAGGGCGACCCGGTCAGCCGCGACGTGCCGGCCTTCCTGCCGCCCATGGCAGCCAACACGCCGCGCAATCGCCTCGGCTTCGCGCAGTGGCTGGTGGCCCCGAACCATCCGATGACGGCCCGCGTCGCGGTCAATCGCTTCTGGCAGCAGTGCTTCGGCGTCGGCCTGGTCAAGACGGCCGAGGACTTCGGCAGCCAAGGCGAGCCGCCCACCCATCCCGAGTTGCTCGACTGGCTGGCGGTGCAGTTCCAGGACGACGGCTGGGACGTGAAGAAGACGATGAAGCGCATCGTGACGTCGGCCACTTATCGACAAGCCTCGCGCGTGACGAAGGATCGCCTGCTGGCCGACCCGGCCAACCGCCTGCTGTCGCGCGGTCCGCGTTTCCGCCTCGACGCCGAGATGCTGCGCGACCAGGCACTGTTCACCAGCGGCCTGCTCGTGGAGAAGATCGGCGGCCCGAGCGTGAAACCGCCGCAGCCGGGCGGCCTGTGGGAAGCCGTCGGCTACACCGACAGCAACACCGCGAAGTTCTTCGCCGACAAGGGCCACGACAAGGTGCATCGCCGCAGCCTGTACACGTTCTGGAAGCGCACGTCGCCGCCGCCGCAGATGACGTCGTTCGACGCCCCGTCGCGCGAATCGTGCACCGTCCGCCGCGAGCGCACCAACACGCCGCTGCAGGCCCTCTTGCTGCTGAACGAAACGCAGTTCGTCGAGTGCGCCCGCGCCCTCGCGGAACGCACGCTGCGCGACGGCGGCAAGGACGCCGAGTCCCGCCTGGCCTTCCTCTTCCAGCAAGCGACCGCACGCAAGCCCGGCGCCGGTGAGATGGCGGTGCTGATGGAGACGCTCAACGGCCACCTGGCGACGTATCGCAAGGACGTGGATGCGGCCAAGAGGCTCATCAACGTCGGCGAGACCAAGCCGGACGATAGGCTAGACCTCGCCGAACTCGCCGCGTGGACGATGCTGGCGAACCTGGCGTTGAACCTCGATGAGGTCATCAGCAAGGGGTGACGATTCCAGAAATCGGCGGAAATTGACTAACGAGAGCGGCTAGAATTCCTCCAAGGGAGGCAACTACCAATGACCACTATTTCCATACCCCTTTCCGATGACGGGGCGCGCCGGCTGCACGAGATGGCCCGTGAGGCAAGCGTGTCGCCCGAGGAATTGGTTCGCGCCAGCGTAGAACAATGGCTGAGCCATCCCAAAGAGGACTTCGTGTCCGCGGCAAATTACGTGCTGCGCAAGAATGCAGAGTTGTACAGGCGATTGGCGTGATGCGTTACCTGACGCTGAGCGAAGTGTTGGGCCTGCAACAAATGGTCATCACGCAGTCGGGTGGCGCGCCCGGAGTCCGTAATCTCGGGGGAGTGGATTCCGCAGTCGCTCAGCCGCAAATGGGGTTCGGAGGTCAGGAGTTTTACGCGACATTGGCGGAGAAGGCGGCGGCCCTTGCTTTCTCACTGGTTATGAATCACCCCTTTGTGGACGGCAACAAGCGCATCGGCCATGCCGCAATGGAGACGTTCTTGGTGCTGAATGGGCACGAACTCCGTGCCCCCGTAGGCGAACAAGAGCAAGTAATTCTGCAGCTGGCCGCCAGCACGCTCGGAAGGGACGAATTCACCGACTGGGTGCGCGCCCATCTCGTCGAGATGAAGTCTGCTTGAGAATCCACCGGCCGCAAGGCTTAACGGAGCATGAAATGGACCCGATCCGTGAACACCTCCAGTCGATGACCCGCCGCCACTTCTTCAACCGCACGGCGCTCGGCCTGGGCTCTGCCGCGCTAACGTCGCTGCTGCCCAACCCGCTCGGCGGCGCCGAAGCGGCGGTGAAGGCCGGCGGACTGGGCGACCTGCCGCACTTCGCGCCCAAGGCCAAGCGGGCGATTTACCTGTTCATGAACGGCGGTCCGTCGCAAATGGACCTCTTCGACTACAAGCCGAAGATGGATGCGCTCTTCGACCAGCCGTTGCCCGATTCGATTCGCCAGGGGCAGCGGCTGACCACCATGACCAGCGGCCAGGCGCGCTTTCCGGTGGCGCCGTCGAAGTACAAGTTCGCCCGGCACGGCAAGTCCGGCGCCTGGGTCAGCGAGCTGCTGCCGTATACCGCGAAGATGGTGGATGACATCGCCATCATCAAGACCATCTACACCGAGGCGATCAACCACGACCCGGCCGTCACCTATATCTGCACGGGAAACCAGTTGCCGGGCCGTGCCAGCCTCGGCTCCTGGCTCAGCTACGGCCTGGGCACCGAGAACCAGAACCTGCCGGCGTTCGTCGTGATGACCGCGTCGTGGAGCAGCGGCAAGACGGCGCAGGCGCTGTACAACCGCCTGTGGAGCTCCGGGTTCCTGCCCAGCAAGCACCAGGGCGTTGCGTTGCGCTCCCAGGGCGACCCCGTGCTGTTCCTCGGCAATCCCGACGGCGTCAGTGCCGAGACACGCCGCCAGATGCTCGACGCCCTGTCGCGACTGAATCAGAAGCACATGGACGAGGTCGGCGATCCCGAGACGCAGGCCCGCATCGCGCAGTACGAGATGGCGTACCGCATGCAGACCTCGGTGCCGGAACTGGTGGACATCACGAAGGAATCGAAGAGCACGCTGGAGATGTACGGTCCCGACGTGCACAAGCCCGGCACCTTTGCCGCCAGCTGCCTGCTGGGCCGGCGGCTGACCGAGCGCGGCGTGCGCTTCGTGCAGATTTTTCATCGCGACTGGGACCAGCACGGCAACATCAACGGCCACCTGCCGCCGCAGTGCCGGGACGTCGATCAGGCGTCGTACGCACTTATCACTGATCTGAAGCAGCGCGGCTTGCTCGACGAGACGCTGGTCGTCTGGGGCGGCGAGTTCGGCCGGACGATCTACTGCCAGGGCAAGCTGACGCGCGAGGACTACGGCCGCGACCACCACCCGCGCTGCTTCACCGTCTGGATGGCCGGCGGCGGCATCAAGCCCGGCATCAGCTACGGCGAGACCGACGATTTCAGCTACAATATCGTCGACAAGCCGGTCCACATTCACGACATGAACGCAACGATCTTGCACTGCCTTGGCATCGACCACAAGCGCCTGACGTACCGGTTCCAGGGGCTGGATCAACGCCTGACGGGCGTCGAGGAGCATCATCCGGTCAAGGACATCTTGCTGTAAATGTACCAACTGTAGGGTGCGTCAAGCGTACTCGCGCGGACGCACCGGACCCTTGCATGAACGTGAAGCCCTTGCAAAGGCCGGTGCGTCCGCGCGAGTACGCTTGACGCACCCTACACCTCACCCAACGGAGGTTCACGTGATGCGTCTGTTCCTGTTCACGGCATTCCTTCTTGCCGTTGCCGCGGTGACAGCCGAACGCAGTTCGGCCGCGGACAAGGCCGACAAGTACTGGGTCTACGTCGGCACCTACACCGGCAAGGACAGCAAGGGCATCTATCGCTTCGACTTCGATCCGGCCACCGGCAAGCTGACCAACAAGGCGCTGGCGGGGGAGATCGTCAGCCCCTCGTTCCTGGCCATCCATCCGAATCACAAGTTCCTCTACTCGGTCAACGAAGTCGGCACCTTCAACGGCAAGAAGGCCGGCGCCGTCAGCGCGTTCGCCATTGATCCCAAGACGGGCGACCTGAAGCTGCTCAATCAGCAGTCCGCGGTCGGAACCGGACCGTGCCACCTGGTGGTCGATCGGGAAGGCAAGAACGTGCTGGTCGCCAACTACGGCGGCGGCAGTGTGGCGGCGTTGCCCATCGGGGCCGATGGCAAGCTCGCCGAGGCGTCCGCGTTCATCCAGCACAAGGGCGGCAGCGTGGACAAGTCCCGGCAGAGCGAACCACACGCGCATTCCATCTACGTGGATGCAGCCAACAAGTTCGCGTTCGCCTCGGACCTGGGACTCGACAAGGTGCTGGTCTACAAGTTCGATGCGGACAAGGGCACGCTGACGCCGAACGACCCGCCGGCCGCGGACGTCGAACCCGGCAGCGGGCCGCGCCACTTCGCGTTTCACCCCGACGGCAAGCATGCCTATGGCATCAACGAGATGAAGAACACGGTGACGCCGTTCGAGTACGATGCCAGCAAGGGCGTCCTCAAGCCGATGAAGAACGTCAGCACGCTGCCCGCCGACTTCAAGGGCCGCAGCTCCACCGCGGAGGTCCTCGTCCATCCGTCCGGCAAGTTCCTGTACGGCTCCAACCGCGGGCACGACAGCATCGCGGTGTTCACGCTGGATGAAAAGACCGGCCAGCCGACGTTCGTCGGCACGCAGGGCAAGGGCATCAAGGAACCGCGTAATTTCAACATCGATCCGACCGGCAAGTTCCTGCTGGTCGGCAACCAGAACGGCGGCAACATTGCGGTCTTTGAGATCGATCAAAAGACCGGCGAATTGAAGCCGACCGACATCGTCGCCGAGGTGCCGGTGCCGGTCTGCGTAAAGTTCATGCCGGCAGGGAAGTGATTGCCTATGACGGTGGGTGCCAGACACTTGTCTGGCACCCGCCAATCTTGTCCGGTGGGCCAGACACTCTTGTCTGGCCCACCGGATGGGAGCCGCCAAGCGCGTCTCAAATCACCTAATCCCCCGGCGCCACCGCCATTTCCGCCTCGCTTGACAGCATTCCCCCCCCTGTTAGAATGCTGCTGGGGACCGCATTCGACTGTGGATTCCTACCGGAGAGTGGCAGCAATGAAGTGTCAGAAGTGTCCCAAGGCGGCCACCTTACATATAACAGAAGTCCTTCCCGAGGAACAGTTCGAAGAGCTGCACCTGTGTGAGGAATGCGCTCATAAGTATCTCTACGAGCCGCAGCAGAAAGCAGCCCCAAAGGCCGCCGAGGCACCCGTCGGCGAGGAAGCGGACGAAGTCAGCAGCCTGAATCAGCGCGAATGCCCGGTGTGCGGCATCAAGTTTGTCGAGTTTCGCAATTCCGGCCGATTGGGCTGTCCGCACGATTACCAGGAATTCCGCGACGAGCTGACGCCCCTCCTGGAGAACATTCACGGCGAGACGCGCCACTGCGGCAAAACGCCGCGCCGGCTGCCCCAGAGCAAGCAGACCCAATCGGAACTGCTGCAACTGCGCAAGCAACTCCACCAGGCCGTCACCAAGGAAGCCTACGAGGACGCCGCCCGCATCCGGGACCGCATTCGGCACCTCGAAGAAAGCTAAGGAGGGAGTGACGAATGACGAAGCCCGAATGACGAATCAATGACCAAGCGCGAATGCCCAAGGGCGAAGCAGGGCGGCGACGTGGTTGTCATTGGAGCTTGGTCCTTGATTCGTCATTCGGGCTTCGTCATTCGTCATTCCGAAGGAGGGCGGCGTGAAGTGCCAGTTTTGCTCGAATCCTGCCACGGTGCATCTGACGGACATCGTCAACAAGAAGAAGAAAGAAGTGCACCTGTGTCAGGCCTGCGCCGAGCAGAAGCAGCTCGTCAACAAGCAGGAGCTGAACCTGTCGGTGATCCTACAGACCTTGATCGGTCAGCAAGTCGGCCAGCCGTCCGATGAGCTGGCGCGATTGACATGTCCGCAGTGCGGGATAAAGTTCATGGAGTTTCGCGCTGACGGCCGGCTCGGTTGTCCGCACGATTACGAAGTGTTCCGCGTCGGCCTGGAACCGCTCTTGCTGCGCATTCACCGTTCGACGCGCCACATCGGCAAGGTGCCGCGCCACAGCCCGGTCAATGCCCAGGCCTTGGCGGAACTGGTACAATTACGCACACAGCTCCGGGATGCCGTCGAGGCTGAAGCCTACGAAGAGGCCGCCCGGCTCCGAGACCTGATTCGACAGAAGGAAACCACCGGATGAATCTGGAAAGCCTGACTCATACCAGTGGTGAATGGCTGCGCGGCACCGGCCCGGAGTCGGACATCGTCATCTCCAGCCGCATTCGCCTGGCCCGGAACCTGGCTGCGTTTCCCTTCACCAATCGGGCCACCGCACACCACAAGACCGAGATCGAGGCCATGCTGCGCGAACGCATCGCCAAGCTGGAACTCGATCCGAAGCTGGCGTACATCAACGTGCCGGGACTGTCGACACTGGATCGGCAGCTGCTCGTCGAGCGCCAGCTCATCAGCCGCGAATTGGCCGGCGCCGACGGCCCGCGCGGCGTTGCCCTCGGGCCGCGCGAGACCGTCAGCCTGATGGTGAACGAAGAAGACCACCTGCGCCTCCAGGTCATGCGCAGCGGCTTCGCCCTCGATGAAGCGTGGTCGGACATCGACAAGGTGGACGACATGCTGGAGCAGCGCGTCAGCTACGCGTTCTCCGACGAGTTCGGCTACCTGACCGCCTGCCCCACCAACGTCGGCACCGGCATGCGCTCCAGCGTCATGCTGCACCTGCCGGCATTGGTCCTCGCCAAGCAGATTGAGAAGGTCTTCCGCGCCTTGCAGAAGATCAATCTGGCCGTGCGCGGCCTGTATGGCGAGGGCAGCCGGGCCTCGGGCGACTTCTACCAGATCTCCAACCAGGTGACGCTCGGCAAGAGTGAGACGACCATCCTCAGCGAGATCCGCGAGGTGATCCCGCAGATCATCACCTACGAACGGCAAGCCCGCCAGACGCTGATGCGCGAGGGCCGGCAATCGCTGCAAGACCGCGTGTCGCGCGCCTACGGCACCCTCTGCTCGGCGACGATGATGACGTCCGAGGAGACGATGGACCTGCTGTCGAGCGTCCGCCTCGGCATCAACCTGGGGATCCTCGAAGACATCACGATCCCGACGGTGAACGAGCTGTTCATCCACACGCAGCCGGCCCACTTGCAGAAGCTGATGGGCACGTCGCTCGATGGGGAAGAACGCAACGCGGCGCGGGCGAGATACCTGCGGCAGCGGCTGCGCGAGGGCGGGGCGCACCCGAATTGAATGACGAATGACGAAGCCCGAATGACGAATCAATGTCCAATGACCAAGCCCCAAGGGCCAAACCCGAAACACAGTCGGGAACGACCTTGGGGCTTGGTCATTGATTCGTCATTCGGGCTTCGTCATTCGTCATTCATTCCTACTTCAGTTCCTTGAACACAATATCCTTGAACGTCACTTCCATCCCGCCGCCGCCGTGGAGTTGCCAGGCGATGATGCCTTCTTCGGGCATTTTGGGGAACTCGTCGTCGACCGCGACCACGTCGTTGACCTTGATCGTCACCTTCTTGCCGACGCACTTGATGTAGTACTCGTTGAAGTCGGCCTTCTTGAGCTTCTCGTTGACCTTGTCGGCGGGCGCCTGCTTCATCATGCCGCCGAAGTTCTCGCCGTAGAGGCTGCCCCAGTAGCCGGCGCCGATGTCGCACTGCGGGCCAGTGACGGCCAGCTTCTTCTCGTCGTGGATCTTGCTGCGGATCTGCACGCCGCTGTTGCCGCCGCCGTCCTTGAGCCGGACCTGGAACTTCAGCTCGAAGTCCTTGTACTTCTTTTTGCTGCACAGGAACGTGTTGAAGTTGATGCCCTTGGGCAAGGTCGAGCCGGTGATGACGCCGTCCTTGACCGTCCAGTACTCCTTGAGGCCTTCCCAGCCTTCGAGGTCCTTGCCGTTGAAGAACGTGTCCTTGTCGTCGGCGCTGTGGACCGGGTTCTCGCCGGGTGTAATATCACGTCTTAACCGTGCGAACTCGTCGAGGACGCGGCCGGCGCGACTGCGGCGGCCGCCTGGGGATTCGGCGGCGGCGGCACCTGGTCGGGCGCGGGCAGCGAGGCCCATTCTTCCTCGTGCAGCAATTCGATGGCGCCGGCACGGAGCTGCGGCTGCGTGAAGCCCATGCGCTCCAGCTTGCCGAAAACGGTGATCAGCTCGGTGCGCAGGTATTCCTTCGGGTCGGGCTTCTGGGCGCCGAAGCGCTCGCCGCCGCGGGCCGTGGCGCGCGGATGACGGTGCAACCGGCCCTGGGACAGCTGTTCCTGCAGGATCGTCTCGGCGCCGCTCTCGACCGCGTAGGCCGGCAGCTTGCGGCGCAAATCGGACCAGGCCAGCGCTTCTTCCGTCAAAAGCTCCCGCAGCAGCGCGGCAATGTGCACCGGCATCGGCCGGTCCCAGTAGCGTGCATGCTGGCTGCGATACTTGGGATACTCGTGAACTGCCTTGGCCGACACCTGACGTTGGAGCACTTCCTCCACGTTCTGGGTGCGCAGGGCCGTCGGGAGCTGCGAGCGGATCTTTGCGACCGTCAGCGGCTCCTCGCTCTGCTGCAAGACGCGCTGAATGGCCGCCACCAGGTCGCTCGTCTCGACCGGCGCGGCGGAAATCTGGTCCACTACCTGTGTCATTGATACCTTCCTTCCGGGTCCTCTCGCCGAACGAGCATCCTCCCCGTCCAGCGAGCGTCGCGGTGGTCACATCCGTGCGGGACGTACATCCTGCGCTGGCGCGCAGTGATTTGCAATGACTTTGTACAGCTGAGCGGTCGAAACCGCCATCGCGCCGCGCCAAACATTTCCGATCACGCAAGAAGTGCTTGGACGCGCGGTGAACGAATTTTCAGACAGGGTAAACGGGCGCGGCTGGGACGTTTCGCGGCCGGTAAAGTTCCCGGATGCGACCACGCGCGGCGCGAGCAGGTTCGGTCAGGGCGACTTCTTCGGAAACAAGTTGCCGAGTTGATCCAGCAGGCGATGTCCGGCCAGGGCGATGCGCTGTTCGGCCGCTCGGCGTGCCGATGGGGCATAATCTTCCGGAAGCGCAGGCGCCTCGGCCTTTCGTTCCTCCGTTTCCTGGTCTCGTGCAATCCTTAGCCCCGGCAATTTGCCCTCGCGGTAGGCCACGGATCTTGCCAGGGCGAGGCTCTCATCGGCCCACTGGTCGAAATCGGTTCTCTTCAGCTCCTCCGGGAACTTTTCGCGCTGGAACTCGGGCCGGGTGAGCAGTTCCACGTTGGTCTTCACGCGCGGATAGCTCTTGCGGTAGTCGAGCTCGGATCCAAGCAGGCCGTCCCAGTACGCGTGCAACCGCACGGGGCGTTCGCCGTCCTTCACCCACCAGAGGTTGCCGCCCTCGTCGCCGCGCTCGTACTCCTTGGAATAGAACGCGACGGCGTGCAAGGGCTGGTGGATGTCGCCCACCAGGTGGAGCAGCCAGCACAGGGCCAGCGCCTTCTGCGGTGCGGTGGCATTCTCGGATTTCAGCTGGTTGACGTAAGCCTTCAGCGCGTTGACCACGTTCTCGCGGTCGGGTTCCAGCTTCTTGTCCTTGAACAGATCCTCATCTGCGGGAAGCACGAACGGCTTGTTGATGTAGTGCTGCTTGCCGCGATGATATTTCGCGATGGCCTTGCCTTCCGGCGTCTGGCTCTGGGTGTAGCCGCGCAACCAATCCGCCCAGGTGGAAGCGACCAGAAAGTCCCACTCGTCCTCGGCGATGCCGTCGGGTTTGTCCTTCCTTCGCTCCAGGAAGAATTCCTTCCAGTGCGGATGCTGGCGCAACGCCTGGGAGATGGCATCGCGCTGTCCCCTGTCGAGCCCGTCCCAGGCGAGCTTCACCACGGTCATGTGTCCCGGTCCGCTCCAGGCCAGCGCCTGGACGGGAACGAAGGCGAGCATGGCGACCAGAAATCCCCATGAGGTGCGCGGAATGACGTGCCGGTTCATGAGCGATGTCCGTGGGGTGTGCTCGATGGGAGTGAAGACGCGTACCACTGAGAGTCTATCTGCAAAGAAACGCTTGAAACTAGGGGTATCCTGGAATTGCGATCACGCCTGAATCGCGTTT
>JAIEMG010000054.1 GCA_019752375.1 Gemmataceae bacterium
GACCCGCCACCGACCCCGTAAAAATTCTCCTGGCCCGCCCAACTAGCCAACGCGAGCCACCGTGCGGAATGTAAGGCAAGCAAGGGTTGACAAAATCGTACTTGAGCCCGACGCGCCAGCAAGGGATTACGTCGTCCCTTGCTGGCGCGTCGGGATCGGCGTGAGCTGGTGCCCCAAGAATCGGCAGCGTTCCGTCCGGCTGGCAATCTCCCAGACGCGAACACTGCCGTCGTCGCCCTGCGCCAGCAGCCGGCCGTCGGGCGAGAAGAGCAGCTCGCCGGGGCTGCTGTTCCCGTCCGGAAGCGGAAAGAGCTCCTTTCCGCTGACGAGGTCCTGGAGCAGAGGTCTCTCGCCGCTTCTCCAGCCGGCGCACTTCCTTGCTCGATGCCGCGTCCCAAACGTGGAGCGTGCCCTTGCCGCCGTCGACGGCGGCAAAGTGCTTGCCGTCCGTGGAGAAGGCCATCGCCGCCAGCCAGCGGTCGTGTCCGACGAGCTGGCCGGTCTCCTTGCCGGTCGCCAGGTCCCGGAGAAGCGCCTTGCCGTCCCAGGCACTGGTGACCAGGGTCTTGCCGTCGGGAGCGTAGGCGAGGTGAGCGGCCGCGGCCTGAAACGGCCCGAAACGCCGCAGCCATTGGCCGGTTTTCAGATGCCAGTCAGCGACGACCCAGTTGCTGCGAACTTCCAGGGCGTCCGGGTCGTCGCTCAGTTGCAGGGCGGCGACTGTGGCTCGGCCGACCAGTGTAAAGCCCAAGATGCGAATGCCATCCTCCGCCCAGCGGACATGTTTGGTCAGGTTTGCGAGCGCCAATGAAAGAAGGGAACCTTCTGTGCTGTCTCAGGGTCGAGGCCGTGGGTCTTGCCGCTCTTGTGCCCGTTGCAAAAGCCCGCGCTGCACCGGGACGCGCAGCGCCTGCGCCTTGCGGACCAGGCCGCGTCGGTAGGTGCGCAGAAGATCATCCAGTTGGCCACGCTCGTTGGGCGAAATCCGGCCTGCGCGAGCCCCGTCTTGCAGCTGTTCCAGCTCCTGCTGCTGGACGGAGGTCATTTCGGCGTCGCAAAGGCGCAGCACGTCGGCGTCCGGCAAGGACTCGATGGGCGGTTCGGCCGCGCCGCGCTCGATGGACTCGACCACCACGTCTTCAAAGGTGCGGTGGCTGTGAGCAGCGACATGGCGGATGCGCTGGGCCACATCTTCGGGCAGCTCAAGGGTGACTTTTTGCGACATGCCTTGCGCTCCACTGCTCCAACGGAAGCCGCTGCCGTGCCATTGTATCCATGGCCCTGTCAGGAACGCCAGAGGCAGCAGCCAGGAAGGCAGTATTCTCTCCCCATTCCCCCCTGCGAATAGGGCCATTCCATAGAATCTAGTCTGTCGCCCGCTTCACGGACGTCGAGGTCTCCCCGATGCGGTCCGCGCAGGAAACATACATCGTCGCCGGTCATGCGCCCGCTCGCCCCCTGGGCGCGGTCGTCATGGAATTCCATGTCGCCCGGACGGCGCGCGATCGTTACCAGTTCGACACGGGCTTGTTTGCGCTCAACGGCAACGTCGTGGTCGCCAACTTCCAGGCGGCGCGGGCACTGGCACAGAAACTCAACGAGCGTCGCGACCTGCTGCACTATCCCGAGCAGGCCGTCAAAGCCGGGCAGATCAACGCACTGGGACTGATTGACGAAGTCCTCCACTTCGTCGTCGGCCTGTACCGCGAGGAGAAGAATGCCGCGGCGATACGCCAGGCGCTGAGCATGCTTCAGGACCGCTTTGGCCGTGCCACGGTCGATGCGTCCCTGCGGCAGTTCATCGCCGAGTTTCCGCCGCTGGCCGTGTATCGCGGCGAGGTCGATGCCATCGCGTACCTTGACGGCGAATCCGACGGCACGCCCCATCGCCACGTGATCCTGGAAGAAATGCTGCTCCTGGGCGTGACGAACCGCAACCCGGCCAGCACCCCATTCCAGGAACTTTTCGACGACACCGTCCTGGAGAAGGAAACGGCATACCTGCCCATCTTTGCCGCGCTGCACGAGTTCTTCGACGCCCAGCCGCCGTTCGGACCGGACGAGCAAAACCTGGTCGACATGCTGCGTGCCCCGGCCATCGCAGTACCGCACTCGCTCAAGGGCCAGCTCGATTACATCCGCGAGCGCTGGGGCTATCTGCTCGGCAAGCACTTGTATCGGCTTCTGGGCGGCCTGGACCTGCTGCGCGAGGAAGACAAGGCCCTGCAGTTCGCCGGCGGCGGCGGCCCCGGTCCGGCCATCGTCCTCGAATACGGCGGCCAGGAAGCGGAGCCGGAGGCGTTCAGTCCCGATCGCGAATGGATGCCGCGCGTCGTGTTGCTGGCGAAGAACACCTATGTGTGGCTCGATCAGCTCTCCCGGCAACATCAGCGGCCGATCCACCGGCTCGACCAGATTCCCGACGAGGAGCTGGCGACCATGGGCCGCCGCGGCTTCAACGGTCTGTGGCTGATCGGGCTGTGGGAACGCGCCCGGGCGTCGCAGAAGATCAAGCAGCTATGCGGCAACGCCGATGCAGTGGCATCGGCCTACTCGCTGCACGATTATCGCATCGCCGACGACCTGGGCGGCGAGGAGGCCTACGCCACCTTGCGCGACCGCGCTGCCGCCCACGGCCTGCGCCTGGCGAGCGACATGGTACCCAATCACATGGGCATCGATTCGAGCTGGGTGGTCGATCATCCCGACTGGTTTATCGGTCTGGACCAGCCGCCGTATCCGTCGTACACCTTCGGCGGGCCGGACCTGTCGAGCGACGGCCGGGTCGGCATCTTCCTCGAAGACCACTATTACAGCCGCAGCGACGCAGCCGTCGTCTTCCGCCGCCACGATCGCGGCAGCGGCACGGACCGCTTCATCTACCACGGCAATGACGGCACGGCGATGCCCTGGAACGATACGGCCCAGCTGAACTTCCTCAATCCGGAAGTGCGCGAAGCGGTCATTCAGACGATCCTGCACGTCGCCCGCAAGTTCCCGATCATCCGCTTCGATGCGGCCATGACGCTGGCCAAGAAGCACTATCAGCGGCTCTGGTTCCCCGAGCTTGGCACCGGCGGCGCCATTCCGTCGCGTGCCGAGCACGGCCTGACCAAGGGCCAGTTCGATGCGCTGATGACGAAGGAGTTCTGGCGCGAAGTCGTCGACCGCGCCGCCAAGGAAGCGCCGGACACACTCTTGCTGGCGGAAGCGTTTTGGATGATGGAAGGTTACTTCGTCCGCACGCTCGGCATGCACCGCGTCTACAACAGCGCGTTCATGAACATGCTCAAGCGCGAGGAGAACGCCAACTATCGCAGCGTGCTCAAGAACACGCTGGAGTTCAATCCGGAGGTGCTCAAGCGTTTCGTCAACTTCATGAACAACCCGGACGAAGACACCGCGGTCGCCCAGTTCGGCAAGGACGGCAAGTACTTCGGCGTCTGCGCGCTGATGGCAACCCTGCCGGGCCTGCCGATGTTCGGGCATGGCCAGGTGGAAGGCTTCACCGAGAAGTACGGCATGGAGTTCCGCCGGGCTTACAAGGACGAGAAGCCCGACGAGGGCCTGGTGCAGCGGCACGAACGCGAGATCTTCCCGCTCCTGCGCCGGCGACACGTGTTCGCCGAAGTCGAAAACTTCCTGCTCTACGATTTCTGGGCGATGGAGGGCAACGTCAACGAGGACGTCTTTGCCTATTCCAATCGCGCCGGCGACGAGCGCGCATTGTTCGTCTACCACAACAAGTTTGCAACGGCCAAGGGCTGGATTCGCACGTCGGTCGGTTTCCGCGGCAAGACCGGTAAGGGAGACGAGCGCGCCGTCATCCAGAAGACGCTCGGCGATGGGCTGCAACTTCACTACGAATCCGACTATTTCACCATCGCCCGCGACCAGATCAGCGGCATGGAGTTCATCCGCGGCAGCAAGGAGCTGATCGACAAGGGCCTGTATCTGGAGCTTGGCGCGTTCCGCTATCTCGCATTCGTCGACATCCGCGAGGTGAAAGACGACGAGCGCCGCCAGTACGCGCACCTGACGGCCTACCTCGATGGCCGGGGCGTGCCGTCCATCGAGGAAGCGCTGCGTGAAGTCTTCCTCCAGCCGATCCAGCGGCCGTTCCTGGCACTGGTCAACGCGGCCCACTTCCATCAGTTGCGCGAGCAGGAGAAGGAAGCGCTGAACATCGCCGAACAGCGCATGGCCGACCTGTTCCGCGCGGTGAAGCAGTTCAGCGGCGGCGCCGGCGTCGAGGTGATGCTGGCCCGCCAGGTACGCCGCGAGCTGGAGGTGGTGCTTCACCTCGATACGCTCGCGGCGCGTTACCCGACGAAGAATGTCGTCTTCCAGTCTGCGTTGAAGCACCTGAATTCAGGACTGGAAGACAACTGGGCCGTCTGGGGCAGCCTGCTCGGCTGGGTGTTCGTCCATTCGCTTGGCAAGGTGAATGCGGCGATTCCGTTCGCGGACCAGAGCCGCAGCTGGATCGACGAATGGCAACTCGGCCGGCTGCTGGCCGGGGTCCTGCGCGAACTGGGCGTCCCGGAAGATCAAGCGGGCAACGGCGTCGCCGCGATCAAAGTGGCCACCAGTCACCAGCAGTGGTTCGCCATGGACAAGACGGACGCGCTGACCGCGGCGGGCGTGTTGCGAAAGCTGCTTCGCGATGCGGAGGCGCAGCACTTCCTGCAGGTGAATCGCTACCAGGACGTGCTCTGGTACAACAAGGAAGCCTTTGCTCGCCTGCTGTGGTGGCTGGAAGTGCTGGCGGTTGTCGAAGCAGGCGCCGACCCGGACCGCACGCCCGCCCAGGTGGTGGCTCAGATCGAGACGGCGCATCCAGTGATCGAGACGTTGCGGAAGGCGGGGAAGGATTCCGCGAACCAGGTGGAGACGCTGCTGGAGGTGCTGGAGCGGTGAGGAAAAGCAAGCGGTTTTAGCCTTAGACTCGCGCACCACGACGCTTGGTATGAATGGTTGGACCGCGTTCAGCAATTGGCCGACCGTTCGGGTCATCCGATTGCTCGGTTTCGTCGTCCCTCAGCTCAATGATGGATCGCTGCAAGTCTGGACGGAGTTGAAGTCTCGCCGTGGTTTCATCAATCGTTTCGGTCAGGCTGCCGGCCAAATCCACGTACACCTTCAACGCACTGCGGCACATCGCACCCTCCGCGCCCGCCAAACTGGTGATTTGGGTTAGAAGGCGCCTGAGCGTGTGGGCATGGTGCTTTATATCGTCTACCAGCGTGCGACCCTGCTTGGCCAGCACAATGGAGGACTCGAGTCCCAATGCGCTGACGTAGCGTTGCAAGTCGCCGATTCGCAAGTCCCCGTCTGCGTTATTCTCCAGCTTGGAGATTCGGCCTTGCGAGCATTCCAGCTTGTCGGCGATGTCTTTCTGAGACAGGCTCCTGGCAGTACGAAGAGCCATGAGAAAGTTCATGACGCTCCTTTCTCGCACGCGCCTCGTAACGTCGTCCGCGAACTTCCGATCCTCGGACAGGTCCTGCGTCATCCCGGCAACGTCACGATACCGCTTGCGGCCCAGCTTCCCCCGGGTCGGTTTTGTCTGGTTCATGAATCTGCTGTCCTTCCTCTTTCTGTTTCTGGATGGACTGAACGTACTCTCGACAGAACTGTATGTCGTCCGATTGTGTGTCCTTTCCGCCCACGGTGATCAGGTGGAGGACTCCCGTGTCGGCGTCCGGGAAGACGTAGAGCCTTGTCTGACGCAAGTTTTTTCCACCCCGCTTCTGATCCAGCGCCACCACTCCACTGGGTTCAGCATGCATGAAGCCGAAATTCACCTGCTGCGGTCTTGCGCATGACTTCAGCGCGGTCTGATATGTGGCCAAGTTGACGAGCACCGCGGCCAATTCTCTCGGGTGGTTCTTCTCGAACCGTTTGTGGCGCCTCCGATACTCCTCGCTCGGTTCTAAATCCCACATGAGTTTATTTCACTACAGAATAATACTACCAGGAATTCCGGATTCACAACTCGATTGTATGCCAAAATGGAATATGCGCATCGTCAACACGGATCGCTTTAAGCGCCGCAACGAAGCGTGGAAAACGAGTGTGAGCGCCCGGCTCTTGGTACTCAGCACACCTACCGTATTGTTCAGGTGGTGAAGGTCTCGTGGACCACGAATTGGACCGCGTCTCGCCTTTCCATGCCGGTGATAGCCACCACAGCATCGACAATGAGCAGCTTGCCGATGTGCCTTTCCGTATGCAAATATCGGATGGCCTCTCTGAGGGGAGAGCCCTCGTCGAGGAGCATCCGAAGTTCATTCTCCAAGAGTCCAGGATTGTGCGGCATCGAAATTCGTTCTCCCCCTACCAGCCGCGGATGCGCGCGATGGACCACTCGTACATCTGCTGATAGCCGCGTGCCGAAGTTTCCCAGGAGAAATCGGTCGTCATGCCCTTCTCCTGGATGATCCGCCAGTTCTCGGGATCCACGCGGTAGATGTAAAGCGCTTGCTGAAGTGCGTTCCAGAAGTCGTCGCTGCTATAGTTTGTGAACGTAAAGCCAGTAGCGCCATGGCGCACCGTGTCGCACAGTCCGCCCGTGGCACGCACGACCGGAACCGAGCCGTACCGCATGGCAATCAGCTGTCCCAGGCCGCACGGCTCGAACAGCGAGGGCATCAGAAAGAGGTCGCTGCCGCCGTAGATCAGCGGGGCCAGTTCCGCGTCGTAGCCAATGAAGGCGGTCATGCGGCCCTGATGATGACCGGCAATGTGACGCAGCATGTGCTCCCACTGCGGCATGCCGGCGCCGAGCACCACGCACTGCGCCTCGCCCGCATGGTTGTTCATCAGCAGGTGCAACACGTGGCCGGTGATGTCCAGGCCCTTCTGCCAGTCGAGCCGTGTCACCATCGCCACCAAGGGTACGTCGTCGCGCACCGCCAGCCCGGCGCGCTCCTGCAGCGCGCGCTTGTTGTGCTGGCGCCGGTCGATGGTGCCGGCGTCGAAGGTCATCGCCAGATGGCGATCCACCGCGGGGTTCCAGACGTCGTAGTCGATGCCGTTGAGGATGCCGTGAACGTCGAAGTGCCGGTACTGGAGCAGGGCCTCGAGGCCGCAGCCGCTCTCGCGCGTCATGATCTCGCGCGCGTAGGTCGGGCTGACGGTGTTGATCATCGTCGCATGATAGATGCCGCGTGCCAGCAGGTTCACCTCGCCGGGCTTCTCTTCGTGCAGCTTCGGCGTACGGACGTGGATCTGATCGAGCACCTGCCAGGACGCCTTGCCCTGGTGCGCCAGGTTGTGGATGGTGCAGACGGTCGGCAGGCCGAAGTAGCGTGCGTCGCGCTGACCGACCGTGGCCAGCCAGGTGATGGCGGGCGCCGCGTGCCAGTCGTGGACATGGACGATATCGGGCCGCCAGCCAACGGCGGCGACCGCCAGGTCCAGCGCCGCACGGCTGAAGAAGGCGAAGCGGGCCGGATCGTCGCGGTAGCCGTAGACCCAGGGCCGATCGCCAAAGCGTTCTTTCTCGGCGATGAACCAGACGGGCACTTCGGAGCCCGGCAGCGTTGCCTCGAAGACGCCCGCGGGGACCAGACCGTTGCCGATCGGCACTTGCAGCGTGATCGGAAGCGGGTGAATGCCGAACTGCCCATTGCCCAGAGCGGCTTCGATCGGCCCGTAGGCCGGCATGACGACGCGGATGTCGTGTCCCAGGGCCGCCAGGGCCTTGGGAAGGGAGCCGCAAACGTCCGCAAGGCCGCCGGTCTTGATGAACGGAGCGACTTCGGAACTGAGGAAGAGGATCTTGAGGGGCTGCACCAGGCGCTCCGAAGGCGAGGGACCGTGCGCTGTCTCGGGAAAACTTAGGATTTCAGCGCGCCGCGGCAACCCTTCAGTGACACCTTGCAGCCACTGACCGTCCGGCTACAGTGAATCCGCCCCGAATCGCGAGGACCGTGCATGGACATTGCGGGTCAGATCCTGCTGGGACTGGGCGTGTTCTTCGTCGGCATGCGCCTGGTGGGCGACAACCTTCGGCACCTGAGCAGCCGCAGCTTCCGCAGCCTGGTTGCCCGTTCCACGGCATCCGGCGCCCGGGCCGCGGGCCTGGGTTTCGTGTTCGGCGCCCTGATGCAAAGCGCGACCGCGGTCACGTTCATTCTCGTCAACATGGTCGGCAGCGGCCTGATCACGAGCCGGCAGGCACTGCCCGTCATCTCCTGGGCCAACGTCGGTCTGACGGCGATCGGCTTCGTCGCGGGGCTGAACATCCACACGCTGGTGCTGTACCTGATCGGCGTGGCCGGGCTGGGCATCGCGTTCATCAAGAAGCCCGGCTTCCAGCTGCAGGCCGGCGTCGTGCTCGGCATCGGACTGGTGCTGTACGGACTACAGACCATCGCGGCCGGGGCGGCACCGTTGCACGATTTTCCCTGGTTCGACACCCTGCTGAATGAGGCGGTCCATGCGCCGCTCCTCGCGTTCGGCGCCGGGGTGCTGATGGGGTTCGCCGTCCAGTCCAACACGGCCGCGGCACTGATCGTCATTGCCCTGGCCCAGGCCAATGCACTGACGTTCTCGCAGGCCAGCATGGTCATCTACGGCACCAACCTCGGCACCATTGCCATGCGCGTGCTACTCTCCGCGGACCTGCGCGGTTCGGCGCTGCAGCTAGTCCGCTTTGAGGACTTATTCTGTCTGGTGAGCGGTGTTCTCATGGTGATCTTGTACTACGTCGAAACGGGGCTGCAACTCCCGCTGGTGGGCGCGCTGGCGCGGACCGCATCGGACCGGATTCAGATTCAGCTGGCCATCGTGTTCCTGCTGTCCAACCTGCTGCCCGCACTGCTGCTGCAGCCGTTTCTCGGCACGGTCCACGGCTGGCTCAATCGCCGCTGGCCGCGCGGCCGTGAAGAGGAAGAAGCGGCGCCGCGCTACCTGCATTCCCGAGCACTGGGCGATCCCGTCACGGCCCTGGACTTGCTGATGCGCGAGCACGCACGACTCCTGCGCCACGCGGGCGAGCATCTTGCGGTCATTCAGGCGTCCGCGGCCGCGCAACATCTGGATGGCGAGACCATTCACCAGGCGTTCACGAGCCTCGCGAGTCAGGTGGGTGACTTCACGAACGACCTGGCGCGGAGTCCGCTCATCGCGACCTGCACGGTGCGCCTGCGGCTTGCCCAGAATGTGGCTTCCATCATCGGCTACCTCGAGGAGTCCGCGCGGGACTTCGCGAGCGCGTTTGTTCGGCTGCCGGCGGGGAGCTCGGGAGTCGCCGCCCCCCTGGCCGAGGGACTGGCGGCACTCTGGGCCGCCGGCGTCGAGGCGACCGACACCCTGAATGCCGACGTGGTGGCCCGCCTGCGTGAGGGCACGCGCCGCCACGGACCAACCGCGGACCAGTTGCAAGGCTGTCGTGCGAAGATCGAAGGAGAAGGGCCGGTCCTGGCCGAGTTCGTGGACCTCGCCAGCGCCTACGAGCTGATCGTCTGGATGTTGCATCGTTTGGCAACGGTCCTTGCGGACGCCTCCGCACGCGCCGTCGTGCACACAGCGGCTGTCCCTGGCGAACGGGGTGAGCGCCCTGGCGAGCGGGGGGCGTGAGCGTTCCGCTCGCCAGGGCGCCCGGCACTCACTTCGCCAACACCGTTACCGTGATTGCTCCCGACGGCTGTGTCATTGTGACGTTGGCTTTCGTCTTGGCGCTTGGATCGCGGGCGAACGGGATCGAGGCCTGGCCGCGCAGGACGACCGTGTACGTTCCCGGCAGTGTGTTGGGCTTCGTGTCCAGCGTTACCTTGGTCTCGTCCTTGCCGGGAGCCAGTGTAATCGGTCCGCCTGCCAGGTTGGTGTTCGGCGGCAGCGACAGAGCCGTGACCTGCACGTTGCCTTTGAAGTCGGCCCAGTGGCGATCCAGTTTTACGGTCAAGGGCAGCTTCTCGCCTGCCTTGATCTCCATCTTCTCAGCCATTATCGTCAGCGCGAACGGCGCCTGCTCGCGGACCGCCAGCGCCAGACTGTAATCGAGTCGGCACACCGCCGGTGTGTTCAGCTGCGGAGGCTGCAACCAGGTGATCGAAGCGGGCCGCGCCTCACGCACGACCTTTTCGCCGTCCAGCGTCGCGGCGCCTGTGACGCGGATCGAGCCCGTCCAGTCCGGCGCATCGGTTGCGGCCGCGACCACCAGCACCGCTTGCCGCGCGCCGGCCGCAATCGTCTGTGACGGACACGTCACGCCATCGGGAAGCCCTTCGGCTTGAATGGTGATGTCGCCGTTGAAGCCGTCTTGCCGCCAGACGAAGACGGTGTACGCCTGATGGCCGCCCTGCCGCACCACGCAGGCATCCGGGCTGTTGGCAGACAGCGGCATGACGACCAGGCGAAAGTCGGGACGCTCCGGCGCCATGCGCACGCGATAAATGTGCCGCGGTCCGCCCTGCAGGAACGCTTCTCGGCTCGTGACCATCAGGTGATACTTCCCGTCGGCGGGGACGACCCAGCGGTAGCGCAGCGGATCGTCCGTCCGCGTCACGAACTGCACGGGGCTCAGCGTTTCGGTCACGTCCGTCGATTCGTAGAGCACCTTGCCGCTGCCGGCATCGCGCACGGAGAACACCAGGTTCAACGGCGAGCCAAGCCGTTCGCCGAACGCCTCGACGCCGTACACGTCGCCTTTCTTCGCAGTGAAGCGGTACCAATCTCGGTCTCGCTTCTTCTCGATGCGGCCCGCAATCTCGCAGGGCAGGGCGATCTCTTGCGCCGTGTCTGCAGTATCATTTGCTTCGTTGTCGAGCACGACCGGCGCGTGGGCGTAAGTGAGCAGGAACGGGTTGGATGCTCCCGCCGCATTGCGAACTCGGTATTCAAAGCCGTCCAGCGCCGAAGCCTGCGGTGCGATAGGACCCCGGAATGCGAGCCGCGCCAACGCCTGTGGGTCGTTTGGCACGTTGAGCGTGACGGTCATCTTCTCCAGCGTGCGGCCATCGACCACCGCACTCGCATCGGCTTTCCCCTCGGGCAGATTGCGGCCGTAGACCGTCAGCTTCGCGGCCTTGCCCGGTTCGACGACGGGGGGATAAACCGCGTCGATCCACGGCGCCGTCGACACGGTCAGGCGGTAGAAGTGCTCGGCCGTGCCCTGAGAATAGGTGAAAGCGAAGACGCGAACGTAGTAATCGCCGTCCTCGGGCAGCACGGCATCGAGCAGGGCGTCGTGGCCGCGGTAGTCGCGATTGAAGGCGAGGAACGCGCTATCTTTGACGGCGTAGAGTTGGACTGCCGCGTGCAATCGGCTGTCGATGCTGGACGCCAGACAGCTGACAACGACGCGCTGCCCCTTCTTGCCGGTGAACCCATAGTAATCCACGTCCGTCGGCGCGCCGATCGTCCCGCTGACCGCGCTGTTCAACTCGATGCGCTGGGCCTGCTCGACGTCATTGTTCGGTTCCTTCTCCAGAGTTTCGGGCAGGTCGCCGACGACGAAGGCACGCGGATTGCTCGCGCCCCAACGATTGTAGATGCGAATATCGTGCGTGCCGATCGGCGTGTCCGCGGGGATGGTGACCTTGAAGCGTGCCGTCGCGGTCTTCTTCGCGTCCGGCTTGCCGATGTCAATGAACTCGGCCTTGATGCCGGGATGGCTGAAGACCAGGCCCTGCGGGTCGTCCATGTCGATGCCGCTGAGAGCCACTTCGGTGGTGTCGCCGGCCTTGCCTCCAGTGGGCAAAACCGAGAGCAGCCGAGGCTGGGGCAGGCTGCCCGTGGCTGGCTGGGGCTGCGCGGCCGACTCATCCAGCGCCAGCGAGCCAAGCAACAGGAACAGCAAGGCGACGACGGCGAGCGGATGGCGGCGCATGGGTGTTCCCTTCGGAAGAGGATGCCGGGAAGGCCCCCTCATCATCCCGCCGGCGGAAGGCAAATGCAACCGTCTCATTTCCCATCAAAAGAGGCGGGCCGGCAGTCTCGTGGACGGCCGGCCCGCACTCGCGTCAGGAAGGTCGATCGATCTCAGTTGCCGAGCGAAGACGGCGTGATACCCTGGAATCCACTGGCTGGACCCGCACGCCGGCCGAACTGATAGCCAAGGATGAAGTAGCATTCGTACTTCGGCGAGCCCGGCGTCGTGCCAAACAAGGCCGTCGCGTCCACAAAGGTGCGGTTCGTCGGCCGCAATTGCAACGTCGGCCCGATGATGAACTCGTTGTTCCACGTGCCGCGCGAGCCATTGACGTTCTGAGCCCGATACCACATCTCGATGCCGCCCATGAGCCGGCGTTCGATGAGCGTGGTGGCGAACGCTTGGGAATAGCTCAGTTCGTTCTCCTTCGCGCCGCCGACTTCCTTCTCGAGGTTGAAGTTGCCGGCGAAGAACAGCTTGCCTTTGAAGAACTCGTCGGCCAGCAGCAGCTTGATCTCGTACTTATCCGGTTCGCCGGCCGTGTTGCCGCGCTGCACCCATTCGACATACGCCGTCGGATTCAGCGGAATCACCCCCCAGTTGGCGAATGCCCAGCGCAGCTCGATCTGGGTGGCTTCCCAATTGGCCCGGTAATCGCCTCCGTCGTTCGGCTTGATGTTCCAGCGCGCGTAGACGTCGAGCTGGAGTCGATAGGGGAGGCCAACGGCGAACTCTTCCAGGACGCGATCCTCTCGGGTGCCGTCCTTTTTCCAACGAGGCCGATACCACTGCTCGAGCTGCATCGTGCCGTCAGGGAGGACGTAAGTCCTTGTTGTGGTGAACGGACGCTGCGTGGTCCAAACGGGTTGGTTCCACGGTCCAACCCGATCGGTGTCGCTGCGGATGGCATCGGAAGACCAGGAGATGCCGCGAAGGGGGTCGGGTTGTTGCGGCTGCTCGGGAGGCAGTTCCGGTGCGACAGCAGGCTGCGGCACACGCGGCGCCTCCACGGGAACTTCGGGCAACTCTTTTTTCTGGGCGTTGGCGGGCTGGGAAGTGACGGCCAGTCCGCTCAGAGCCAAAGCAAAACACAGGCGACGCAGAAATCGCATGGGAACTCCTTTCCTGCCGGGCTGGGGCGCCCGGATTGGTGACGATCCGTCTGGTGGTAGGCTACTTATCGTCCAGACGTTGCCCATCGCTTGTCGCTTGTGCGGCCGACAGCAGTCAATAATCCTGTCGACGCCCGAAAGATTCCGTACAACTATTCCAAGTGCTTTCAGCGTTAGGTCTCGCGCGACGCACTGGCCAAGAGTTGTCCACCACTGGCGAGAGTTTCGCCAGCCGGCACAGGCAGGACGGTAAACCGCGTTTGTGCATGCCGGAAAATCAGTGCTGCTACGCAGTTTGGTTCGGTTGGCACCCGGTTTGCTCTCACGGGGCACTACGCGAGGGATGCCCCGCCATGCGTGTCGTCGCTGGCATCACCACCGGTCTGGTGAAGCAAGCGGGTGGTCAGGATGAGAACGAGCGATGGGCGATCAAGCATTGCACGACTTGTTTGATCGCGGCGGGCCAGTCATGTGGCCCCTGTTGATCGCGTCCATCCTCGCTTTCGCGACCATCCTCGACCGAGTCCTGGTTTTCGCCTGGAACTATCAGGGCTTCACCTCCTTTGTCACTGCAATGAAGCCCCTCATCCTTGCCCGAGCATGGTCGAAAGCCGAGCAATTGTGTCAACGGCGCGGCCCACTTGCCCAGTTCACGCTCATCTACCTCGAGCAGCGCGATCAGCCCAAGGACATCCGCGACGACGTGCTGAAACGCGAGGGAACACTGATCCTGGGCCACCTGGAGACTCGTTTGCGCTGGCTGGCTGCCCTGTCCCAGCTCGGAACACTGCTGGGGCTTTTGGGCACCTTTTACTTCATGATCTACCGCTTCCGCCCCGAAGCGACCGTGGGTGGACAGGTCCAGCAGGCGGAGTTCTTCACTGCCATCTGGGAGTCCTTCCTCTCCACAATGTTCGGTCTGGTGATTGCCATTCCATGCACAACCGTATATCAGCTCTGCGAGGGGCGGGTGGACTCGGTCTCGCGACAGCTGAGCGTACTGGCATCCTACTTGGATGAATGGAGGCGCACCGTGGATCGTCCCAGGTTCCCCGAGGAATCGCGACGTGACGGCAAATTGACTGCTATTGCGCCTGCTGAAGCGGAGTAAACAGCGCGGAGAAAGGGTTCATGGATTTTCAACGGCGGCGCCGGATTGACGCCAACATTGACATGACGCCGATGATCGACACGCTCTTGCAGCTGTTCGTGACCTTCCTGTTGAGCATGTCATTCATTGCCTCGGCCGTCACGCTCTCGTTGCCGCGTGCTTCGGCCGGCAAGTCAGCGCCTTCCGAGTCGATCGTCGTTTCTATTGATGCCCAGCAGCAACTGTCGATCAACCGCGAACTGGTGGCGCGGCCCGACCTGCGCGACCGACTCGCCGGCATGCTGCGCAACGACGCGCGACGCCCCGTGGTCCTTCGGGCCGATCGGTCACT
This sequence comes from Gemmataceae bacterium, assembly GCA_019752375.1. Lineage (GTDB taxonomy): Bacteria > Planctomycetota > Planctomycetia > Gemmatales > Gemmataceae > JAIEMG01. Next base: position 14,436 of record JAIEMG010000054.1, read on the forward strand.
GGCGTACGAGAAGATCCTCGACGTGCTGGTGGTGATCCAGCAAGCGGGAAGTACGCAGGTTCACCTGGCCTACCAGGAGCGCGAGTGAAGTCCATGAATCCACGCTTTCTCGGACTGGTGACACTTTCTGCGGGGCTGCACGCCCTCCTGTTCTGGATCATGGTCTGGGACGTCGACGCGGTGCCAATGCTGGCTCGGGGCCAGGCGTGTGCCGAGGGACTGGAAGGGAGCGTCGGCTTCGTCCTGCCTCAGGGCGCTGAAAACGGGGAACGCACCACCGAGTCTCCGACCGACGAACAGCCAATCCCCAGCGACGAACAACCCGAGGCACTGCCGCAAACCACGGATTTGCCTGCACCGGGCGAGCCCTCGCCGATGGAATCGGTCCCCGAACGGGTTGTGGCAGTGCAAGAGCTGGCTTTTATCGAGCCATTGCCGCTGCCTGTCGAGACTGCTCCCGAAGCGATTCCGAAGCCGAAGGAGAGCGAGCAGCCTGCCGTCGAACGCAAGCCGGTGGAGAATCCGAAGGCTGTCGCGAAAACGGCAAAGGTACCGGTGGGAACACCTTTTTCACGCAGCCCCGCGTCGGGCCAGGGCTCCGAAGGCGTTACCAGCGAGGCCAGTTTGGCGGGCGACGCGCGGCCGACCTATCCGCGCGAGGCGCAGCTGCAAGGGCTCGAGGGACGGGTCGTGCTCTCAATTCGAGTTGCGGCGGATGGCAGCGTTGCGGAAGCGACCATCGAGCGGAGTTCTGGCTACCAGATCCTGGATGACGCCGCGCTGCGCTTCGGCCGGTCGATCACCTTTCGGCCCGCGCGGAAAGGGAAAACCGCGGTCGCCACCGAAGTCCTTCTGCCCGTCCGCTTCCGGCTCTACTGACGGCTGTTGCCCGCCTCACAGAAAGGCTTCCAGTTCCTCGTGGCTCAGTTCGCCACTCAGCATACAGCCAACATTCCACTCCCCGCGAACCTGTTCGGTGCAGTGAACGACATGGGCGCGCAATCGGCGACTGCGGTCGTTTGCGCCCTCAAGGGTAATCGCCAGGAACGTCCCCTTCTGTAAGGGGCGTGAGGAGATCAACCCCAGACCGCCCACCGAAATATCCCGAATCGCAACCTGAATGGTGTAGTTGACGGGGAGGGTGATCACCCGGCAAGAAGTAATCCGGCTGGATGGAAAGCGTGTCGCCGCGCGACGCTCCCCAGAGAAGGGCAACCCGAAGGGAGACCGGACAGTGCCGGCACCGCGGAGCCACTTCCACAAGGCCATCGGCGCAAACCTCCCCGGCGCGGAGCCCGTTGCTCCGCAGCTTCAATCACGAGCGCGCAGCGACTTCCAGCGCTTCTTCGTGGGCCGTCTCCGGCAGTTCGCATTGAATCGATTGGCGCATCGCCAGACATTCCTTCAACTTACGACCCTGGGCGTCCAGCCAACGCAAGCATGCGGCCAGACCGTACCAGGCACCAAGGAGAACTACGGTCGTGAAGGCTGCTTCGGTAACAACGATGAGGCCCAGCTGCCAGAGAACGTCGTCGTCATTCATGGGGGACTCGGGGGAGGGAGGGATTGGTGGGCTATTGGACGGCAATCACCCGCTTATGGTATAAGTCGAATTGAGTTCTTCGGTCCGCCATTGGAAGCGGGCCTGTTCTACGATGTCCCTCCGAGGGAAGATCGTGAAACGGCGCCAGGTCCTGGCTCTGGGAATTGGTCTTCTGGTCTTTGCCATCGGAGTCGGCGGCGGTCTGGTGTATCTGCTTCAAGATCCGCCGGGTGCAGATGGTGAGCACACCTTTGACGGCAAGCCGACGAGTCACTGGCGCTCCGCATTGCGCCAGGAACTAGCCGAGGCACGGAAAGACCAGCAACCCGTGCAGGCCAGTCTCTTGCACGGCGGCAAAGACGTGCTCCCCGTGCTGATTGACCTACTGGGTGACGAGGACCTCAAAGTTCGCCGCATTGCGGTCCAGTTCATCACGACCCAGCTGGCCGGTCGGCCCGGTCCCGAAGCCCTGCCGGCCGTAGCACCACTGACGGCTCTACTACAGGATGAGGACCTTCTGGTCCGACGGCGGTCCGTGCAGGCGCTGGGCTACATCGGCCCCTCCGCTTCGGATGCCGTACCAGCCATCGCACGTTTGCTGAAGGATCGCGATGAGTGGCTCGCCTGGGACGCGGCGCACGCGCTGGGTAACATCGGTCCGAACGCACGGGCAGCGGTTCCCGCCTTACAAGAAGCCTGTAATGACCCTCGCAAGCCGGTAAAGATCGGCGCGCGCTCGGCACTGGAGAAGATCGATCCGACCCTGGCGGGGCCGGTGGAATAATGACTAATGTCTAAGGCCTAATGACCAAGGAATGAGCAATGCCGAATGAACCAACGGGCGATCTCGGTTTTGTCATTCGTGCTTGGTCATTCCTTAGTACCGCCCCGCACAAAAAGGGGTCTGAATTTGTGGGGCGTGGGGCAGGTTTGCAACCTGCCTTATGGTATGGCGGATGGCAGG
>JAIEMG010000106.1 GCA_019752375.1 Gemmataceae bacterium
ACGCCCCACAAGGGGTCTGAATTCGTGGGGCAGGTTTGTAACCTGCCATCCGCCATACCATCAGGCAGGTTGCAAACCTGCCCCACGCCCCACAAGGGGTCTGAATTCGTGGGGCAGGTTTGTAACCTGTCATCCGCCATACCACATAAGGCAGGTTGCAAACCTGCCCCACGCCCCACAAATTCAGACCCCGTTGCCCGGAGGTTTCGCCACAGGCGCGACCGCATTGTCCCCCATTTGCTTGTTGCCCGGCTTGCGGGCCGCTGCTAATCTGGAACGGTCGTGCCGGAGCCCGGATGGTCCGACGCGATGCTCGCCGATGGATTCCTTGCCCCGCTGGATAGCTCACCGCAGAATAATGAGGAAGCCTAATGCCGGCCGGCCGTGCCCTCTTGTTGTGCGGCGCGGAGCGCGCCGGGAACCCTTGGACGGCACTGGTCGTCTAATTCAGCACGGATGCCCAACCCACCGAATTGATGCTCGGAGTGGATCGTGAGCCGACCGCTACCCCTCCTCGTAATCGGACTCGTTGCCTGGACTCTTGCCGCCCCGGTTGCTTTGGCCGAAGACTGGCCAATGTGGCGGCGCGATGCCCAGCGCACCGGCTCGGGCAAGGAGCAGCTGGCGCCCAAGTTGCACCTCCAGTGGGTGCGCGAATATCCCCGCCAGAAAACCGCCTGGCTCGACCAGCCGCAGCTCCTCTTCGATCGCAATTATGAGCCCGTGGTGCTCGGCTCCACGATGTTCGTCGGCAGCGCGAAGAACGACAACCTCACCGCCCTGGACACCCGGACAGGCGCCGAGAAGTGGGTGTTTTACACCGACGGCCCGGTGCGCTTTGCCCCGGCCGCGTGGGACGACAAGGTCTATTTCGTCAGCGACGATGGCTTCCTCTACTGTCTCGCGGCCGAGACGGGCAAGCTGCTGTGGAAGTTCCGCGGCGGCCCGGCGGATCGACGGCTGCTCGGCAATGGCCGGCTGATCTCCATGTGGCCGGCGCGCGGCGCGCCGGTGATCGCCGACGGCACCGTCTACTTCGCCGCCAGCATCTGGCCGTTCATGGGCACCTTCCTGCATGCGGTGAATGCCCGGACTGGAACGGCCGTCTGGACCAACGACGGCGACGGCTCCATCTACATGAAGCAGCCGCACAACGCCGACTCGTTCGCCGGCGTGGCGCCGCAGGGCGAGCTGGTTGTGGTCGGCGACCTGCTGATCGTGCCGGGCGGCCGCTCGGTGCCCGCTTACTACGATCGCAAGACCGGCAAGATGATCCACTATCGTCTGAACGAGAACTCCAAGCTCGGCGGCGGGCCCGAAGTCGCGGCGCTCGGCAAGCTGGTCTTCAACGGCGGTGCGGTCTTCGAGCTCGACAGCGGCGCCCATCTGGGGTCGTTCGCGAAGCAGCTGGCACTGGCGGACGACGTCATCGTTGGCGTCACCTCGGCCGGCAAGCTCCGTGCCCTCGATCCCAAGACCTCGAAGCTGGAGATGACCGAAAGCCCGGACCGGCGCGGCGTCAAGATGCCAAAGTTCAAGTGGTCGCCGAATGAGATCGGCTCGTTCGATCCGCCGCAGAAGGCCGTCGAGTCGCTGGTTCGTATCGGCTATCGTCTCTACCTCGGCAGCCCCGGCCAGATCAATGCGGTGGAAATGCCGCTGGTCAAGGGGACCACGCCGACCGTGTCGTGGAAGGCCAACGTGGACGGCACGCCGGGAACCATGCTGGCGGCGGACGATCGCCTCTTCGCCGTCACTCTCGAGGGCCGCATCTACTGCTTCGGCCCCGAGCGCGTCGAGAACCCCAAGACCTTCAATTTGAAGCCGCCGCCGTCGCCCGTGGTCGATGCGTGGACCAAGCAAGCAAAGACGATCCTCGACGGCACCAAGGTGCGCGACGGCTACTGCATCTCCTGGGGCGTGGGCAGCGGCCGCCTGATTACCGAACTGCTGCGCCAGAGCAACCTGAGCATCGTCGCCGTCGATCCCGATGAAGAAAAGGTTCTGGCGGTTCGCAAGCACCTGATCGCCGCCGGGTTCTACGGCGATCGCGTCGCCGTCCATACCGGCGATCCCATGACCTTCCCGCTGCCGCAGTACCTTGCCAGCGTGATGGTTTCCGAAGACCTGGGAAAGGCAGGCATTGAGCCGGGCCCTGCATTCGTCAAGAAGGCGTTCGCATCATTGCGCCCCTACGGCGGCGTGGCGTGGTTGCCGGTGCCGGGAGACGCACGCAAGGGGCTCGCGGGCCTGACGGACGATTCGAGCCTGCCGAACCTCAAGATCCGGGACCTGTCCGACGCGGTGCTGCTGACGCGGGAAGGCGCCTTGCCCGGCAGCGCCAACTGGACGCACGAGCATGCCGACCCCGCCAACACGCGCGTCTCGCGTGACACGATCGTGAAAGCGCCTCTGGGATTGCTGTGGTTCGGCGGGAGTTCGAACAAGGCCGTGCTTCCCCGTCATGGCCACGGCCCGCAGCCACAAGTGATCGATGGCCGGCTCATCATCGAAGGCGTCGATATGCTTCGAGCCGTCGACATCTACACCGGCCGCACCCTCTGGGAGGCCAATCTGCCCGGCGTGGGCAAGATCTACAACGTCCTGCCACACCAACCCGGCGCCAATGCCACGGGTACGAACTACGTCTCGACCAGCGACGGCATCTATGTCGTTCATGCCAAGGGCTGCCTGCGCCTCGATCCCGCCACCGGCAAGACGACCAAGGAATTTCGCCTGCCGACGCCCGCCGGTGCCAAGGCCCCCCTGTCGTGGGGCTATCTCAACGTGGCGGACGATTACCTCATCGCCGGCGGCGACCCGCTGGTGATCGATCCCAAGGTCGATGCCGTTTCGCTTCAGCTTCAACTGTGGGACGTCGCCAAGCGCGAGAAGCGGTTCACGCTCGAAGGCCACACCGATACCGTGATGCAGGTCGCGTTCTCGGCCGACGACAAGCTGCTGGCGACCGCCAGCGCCGACAAGTCGATCCGCCTTTGGGACGTCGCCACCGGCAAGCTGAAGAAGACGTTCCCGGACGCGCATGCGAAGCGGATCACCTGCCTGGCGATCTCGCCCGACGGCAAAACGCTGGCCAGCGGCTCCGAGGACGCGACCATTCAACTCTGGGACGTGTCCAAGCCCAAGCCGACGGCCGTCATCAAGGGGCACACGGAAACTGTCTTGTTCGTGGCGTTCACCAACGAGGGCAAGACGCTGGCATCAGGGTCGGTGGACGCGACGGTGAAGACCTGGGACGTGGCGACGCAGAAGCTCGAAAGCTCGCTCACCCGGCTGGCGGACGATGTCGTCTGCATGGCCTGGGCGCCGGACGGCCAGACCGTTGCCGTCGGCTCGGCCGGCGGCACGCTGCGCCTGTGGGACGTGGCCAGCGGCGAGCTGCGCACGCGTGCCGACCGGCATCTCGACGACTTGACATGCCTGGCCTTCTCGCGCGACAGCAAGGTGCTGGCCACCGGCAGCAAGGACAAGACGGGCCGGCTGTGGGACGTGGCCAGCGGCAGGCACCTGGGCATCCTCCAGGGCCAGCTTGGCGGCGTCACCTGCCTGGCCTTCGCGCCCGACGGCAAGACGCTGGCCCTGGGCACCAACAGCGCGCTCATCAAGCTCTGGGACCTGGAAGACCGACACGTCATCGCGACGCTGGCGGGGCAGCCCGGTTCCGCACGGACGCTGGCCTATACCGCGGATGGCCTGACGCTGGCCATGGGCGGCACGGAGGTAGTGAACAAGACGCAGAACGAGAGCCTGTCTTCCAGCCATGAACTGGTGGTCCTCGATCGCAAGTCGGGGAAGGTGCTGTGGACGGCGACGGCTGAAAGCGGCTTCCGCCACAATGCCATCTGCATCGGCGGCGGCCGGCTCTACGCCATCGACCGGCTCAGCGGTGGTGAGATTGCCCGCATGAAACGGCGAGGCCAGACGCCCAAGGTGCCGCCCCGCCTCGTCGTCTTTGACCTGAAAACCGGCCAGGAGCTCTGGACCGCCACCGACGATATCTTTGGCACCTGGCTCTGCTACTCCGCCAAACATGACGTCCTGGTGGAAGCCGGCCGCGTGGCGCGCGACAGCCTGAACGACGAGCCCAAGGGCATGCGTGTCTACAAGGCCGAGGACGGCTGGGTGCTGTGGTCCAACAAGACCTATTCCGGTCCCGCGATGATCCACCACGACATGATCCTCCAGGGGCAGGGGGCCTGCGACCTGCTGACCGGCAAGCCGAAGATGCGCACCGACCCGGTCACCGGCCTGCCCGTCGAGTGGACGTGGACGCGCGATTACGGCTGCAACACGCCGGCGGCTTCGGAATGCCTGCTGACGTTCCGTTCGGGCGCGGCGGGCTATTTCGACCTCGCGGGCGACGGCGGCACGGGCAACTTCGGCGGTTTCCGCTCCAGCTGCACCAACAACCTCATCGTCGCCGGCGGTCTGCTCAACGCTCCCGACTACACGCGCGACTGCACCTGCTCGTACCAGAACCAGGCTTCCTTGGCGCTGGTGCCGATGGCCGACGTCGAAGTCTGGACCCGCTTCCCCGTCGGTAAGAACAAGCCGGGCGGGCAAGACCTGTTCCGCAAGCTCTTCGGCGACCAGACCGGCCCGCAGCCGGTGGCGGTCCGGCACCTCGCCCTGAACCTGGGCGCGCCGGGCAATCGCCGCGCTCCCGATGGCCGCATGTGGCTCAACGAGTTCGAGCACGTTCAGATCAAGCATGCGCTCCAATATGGCTACTACAACGGCCACTCGAGCAAGTTCACGTCGGTCGGCAATGCACTCCCCTGGGTGGCCTCGGGCGGCTGCCGCGGCATCAGCTGGCTGGAGCTGCTGATGAAGGAGGACCCGGACGGCGCCCGCTACACGGTGCGGCTGACGTTCGCCGATCCCGACAACGACAAGGCCGGCCAGCGCCTCTTCGACGTCAAAGTGCAGGGCCAAACGGTGCTGTCGAACTTCGACATCGTGAAGGAAGCCGGCGCGCGCCATCGCGGCATCGTGCGCGAGTTCAAGGGCATTGCCATCAAGGATCGCCTGGAAGTGCGTTTCTTGCCCGCGGAAAGTGCGGAACCCTCCGCGGCGAACGTGCCGTTGCTCTGTGGCATCGAAGTGGTTCGCGAGGACGAGTAAGGCTCCGCTGGCGCGGAAATGACGAATGACGAAGCCCGAATGACGAACCAATGACCAATCCCCAATGACCAAAGGCCGAAGGGACAAGCAGTTTCTTGGGACTTCGTCATTGTTCATTGATTCGTCATTCGGGCTTCGTCATTCGTCATTTCACCCGATGCAGGCGAACTGAGCGGGAGCGTACGATCGTGGACCTGGGCGACGCCGACTTCCGAAAATACCAGCGTCAGATGACCCTGCCCGGCTTCGGCGAGTCGGCACAACGACGGCTCAAGAACTCCGGTGCGTTGGTGGCACGCGTCGGCGGCGTTGGCGGCACCGTGGCGCTCTACCTTGCTGCCGCGGGCATCGGCCGCCTGACGCTCATGCACGGCGGCAACCTGACCTGGACCAACCTCAATCGCCAGGTCCTCATGACCCAGGCGGGCATCGGCACGCCGCGGGCGGATCAGCTCGCCGAGAGCCTGCGCCGTTTCAATCCCGACGTGGAATTGACGATTGTCGCCGCCGATCCCACCGAGGACAATGTGGACCGCCATGCGGCCGCGGTCGACGTCATCTGCGACTGTCCGCCGACGTTCGAGGAACGCTTCATCCTCAACCGGGCCAGCGTTCGCCATTGCAAGCCGATGATCGAGGCGGCGATGAGCGGTATGGAAGCGCACCTGACGGTCCTGGTGCCGGGCGAGACACCGTGCCTGCAGTGCCTGGTGCCGGAGGCGCCCGTGGACTGGTCCGGCACGGCGTTTCCGGTGCTGGGCGCCGTGTCCGGCACGGTGGCGTGCCTGGCGGCCATCGAGGCGGTCAAGGTCCTGACGGGCTTTGGCCGGCCGCTCAAGGGCGAGCTGCTTGCCCTGGACACCGACCGACACGAGTACCGCAAGTACAAGCTGTATCGCAACCCCGACTGCAAGGTCTGCGGCCACCTGGGAGAAGGAAAGCCATGAACGCACCGCGCTGCTGGTTGTCCGGCCTGCTTCTTCTTCTCGTCGCAACGGCGCCCGCCCCGGCCTGCTCGGTCCCGGTCTTTCGCTATGCACTGGAACGCTGGGCGCCGGATACTTATGAAGTCATCGTCTTTCATCGCGGTGAACTCAACGAGGATGGCCGCAAGTGCGTGAAGGAGCTCGAAAAGGCCGGCCGGGAAGGAGGGCACGCGAACCTGGAAGTCACCCTCGTGGACGTGGACAAAGAGTCCGACGAGGCACTGCTGGGATTGTGGAAGGCCCAGGACCAGGACACGAAGCTGCCGTGGATGGTGCTGCGGATGCCCAAGACGGTGAAGAAGCAGCCGACGCTCTGGTCCGGGAAGCTCGAATCCGCTGCGGTGGCGATGCTCCTCGATTCGCCCGTGCGCCGCCAGATTGCCGAACGCGTGCTCAAGGGCGAATCCGCTGTCTGGGTGCTGCTGGAATGCGGCGACAAGGACCGGGACGACGCGGCGGCCAAGCTGCTCGACGACCACTTGAAGAACATGCCGAAGGCGTTGAAGCTGCCCGAACTGAAGGCCAACGATCCCAACGACCGTATCGAACGCGGACCCGATGCGCCCGAGCTGCGCATCGCCTTTTCGCTGCTGCGGCTCTCGCGCAAGGACGCCGCCGAGCAACCGCTCGTGCAGATGCTCCTGCGCGTCGAGGACGACCTGCTGGACTTGAAGGAACCGCTCGCGTTTCCGGTCTTTGGCCGTGGCCGGGCACTTTACGCCTTGTTCGAAAAGGGCATCACCGAGGAGAACATCAAGGACGCCTGCGCCTTCGTCATTGGCCCGTGCGGCTGCGAGGTGAAGCGGCTCAATCCCGGCACCGACCTGTTCATGACGGCGAACTGGGAACGCATCTTCGGCCGCAAGAATGATGCGCCTGCCGTCGAACCGCGTCCGACGCCCACGCCGGCGACGTCACCCGCGACCAAGCCCGAGAAGACCGAATCCGCCCCGCCCATCGAGGAGCAGCACGACTCCAGCGCGGATTCGGGACTTCGCTACCTGACGCTTGCGCTCGTGCTCTGCGTGGCGGCGACCGCGACGGTGGCCTTCGTCATGGGGCGGCGGCGCGGGTAGGCGGAAGGTGCGGGCGTCTCCATGCAATTCTAGTCCGACAACTGAGCCATCATTTCGAGGTCTTCCTTCGTGATCGAAGTCCCTGGAACGAGGCGGTAGTGCTTCTCGTCCGCGATTTTCAGTTGGTCGCCCTGCAGGACCAACTCGAACATCACGATAACCTCGCTCTGTTCATCCTTCATGAACTGAACCGCGACCAGTTTGGGAGTCAGTTCGGGGAACGCGTGTTGGCAGAGCGCCAGGTCCTGTTCGACCTGGACAATTCCCAATTGGTCCCGCCCGACTTTGGCTTGGACTGGCACGATGAACTGCTGCCCCGTGTTCCTGACCGCGACATAGAGCTCGTCCGTTTCAATCTGCCCGACGTCGGGAACCGTCGTTCGCAAGTGGCTTTGAAGGGAATAGGCGGTCACTCGCAGAAACACGTCGATGAGGCGGTTGTAACGCACTTTGGCGAGGAGTGCTTGTTCGTCTCCCTTGGCGTACTTCGCAATTATCTCCGGTGTCGCGTCAGGGATCTTGATTTCGATGAGCTTCGCGTTCGGCACGATGCGGTTGATCTTAGTCAGGACGAACCGGTATTTGCCTCTGCCTGCTAGTCGGATGATCCACTCGAACCCGGCCGGGGCAGTCCTGGTGATCTCGAGCGGAAGCTTCTTCCTGAATCTATATGTATAAATCAAGTCGCCTTTGTTGCTCGGCAGCTGAACTTTTAGCTTGCTGGCAACCTGCTCGATTTCGGTTCGCGCGAATCCGAACGCCTTTACGTTGGATCCGTGGTGGCTGCGGAAGATATCGAGAATGATGCTATCGTACATCTTCCCCTTATTCCCTTGGATGTCCGCCATCGCTGCACCAATTTCACTTTCTTCGACCGGCTCGCTGTGCCGGACGATGAGTAGGCTCTTGCCCTCGCGCCGGGCGATTCACCCGGTACGCACGGCGCTTTACCTCGCGGAGTAGTCCGGCTTTTACTTGGAATCTGACCGCCAAAACGTGCTCGTCGGTGACAGGAAACGCGACAACCACTTCACCTTCTTGGAGAGGATGCAAAAGCCTTCGGACCCTGGACTTCGTGGGCTGTGTGCTGTGAGAGAGAAGTGCCATCACCCCGCCTGCTCTGGAACCGGTTCCGTTCACCAATAGAAAATCGGCAACTAGATTACCGGCGCTCGACGTGGTGAGAAACTGGACGGTCAAACCTTCCTGCCAAAGCGACTCTGCCACAGCTTTCTCCTGAAACAGAGTTGCCAGCGACAGTGGATTTCCGAGGTCCAGAACCGTAGGCGTTTCCACAAGCAATGCGCTCGCTATATCTACGCTTCGGACTTCGATGGCGTCTTTCTCAGTGATACTTCCCGGCTCTTCTACCGGGCGAAACTCACCGATGAAACGACCTTTTAGCGGTGCAATGCTATACCCGTGTTTTAGGCACGGTTCGAGGATTTGCAGCACGTTCCGGCTTCTCGCGATCTCTTGTACAAAGGTGTCAGCCCGGGTCCACGGCAAATGGACACCGGTGGTCTCGATAGCCTCCCGAACGTCCTTGAAAGTGAATTTGGCTCGCCAAAGCCGTTCGCTTTTCTCGTGGTAGGCGTTCGAGAAGAGGAATTGGACCACCGGCGGGTAGTTGCGGACGTGCGGGATTCTCCGCAATGTTCGTGGACGGTCGTCCGGCAGAGTGAACTCGTCCAAGAGGGCGATGAGCTTTTTGGGTTTACAAGGCGCGATTCCTAACGCCTCCAAAATTGAAAACCCTACCGCTCTGGCGACGGGAGGGCAGACTGCATTTCCGATCTGTCGGTAGGCGTGCCACTTCGTCGGGTAAAAGGCAAACCAATCGGGGAAACCGTGAAGCCTCGCCGCTTCTCTGGCCGTAATACAGCGGGGCCGGTATGGATGAATTGGCCTAGGGGCGGTGTACGAACCGTGCGTAGAGTCGGATCCCGCGCGTAGCGTACAGCAGATGCCTTCCGGATCGAGTCGCGGCAGCTTGTGACCGGGGACTGTGCGGCCCGGTGGAGTGGCTCCATAGAGTTCGACGGCCTTTGCCGTATGACGGATCCTCAAGCAACTCGAACAATGCTCCCGGTCCCAACTGCGTGGATAGGCAAAATCTGTGGGATCCTCCACAGCGCCCCGCGCCACTTTCGCATACTCGGATTCGGGCCGGCGGTCGAACTCAGTTACGTCCGATTCGAAGAGGCGTTCGTTCTTGTCCACGTCTGGAAGATCCCCGATAGCTTCCCAAACAGTCGGACGATGAGGCTGCCCGGATTTTGTTCCCGACGGATACGACGGAAGCACGCCGATGTCGGCGCGCACTCCGAGCATGAAAAGACGCCTACGCTTCTGGGGCACGCCGAAGTGGCTGGCATCCAGCACCGAAACCGGCTTGGCGATAAGATAGCCCCTTGCTTCGAGAAACGCTACCGCTCGATCCAGGACAGATTTCGTACTTCCAGTTGCCATTCCTGGCACATTCTCCATTACGAAGGCCTTTGGATGGAGGTCGGCAACAAGCCGGGTGAAGTGATCGACAAGCGAATTGCGAGGGTCTCGAACGTCCCGCAATCCCATGCTGCTAAAACCCTGGCACGGGGGGCCACCAAACACTAAATCGATTTCCTGGCGACCGCCAATTGCCTGGAAAATAGCCTCACTCGTGAGGGCAGTCACGGATTGACAGACGGTCGGGTATTGGGGGAAGTTTCTGCGATGCACCGCGACGTGATGTCCGTCTGAGTCGACCGCGAAAACGATGTCGAAACCTGCTTGTTCGAAGCCGAGGGACATGCCACCGGCTCCGCAGAAAAGATCAATTGCCTTTGGTCTTCCTCGTCCTTTTCCTTTGTCGGCCATCGCCCTTGCCCCGCAGTCGTCGCTTTCCAAAGTTGCACAGGTCATTTAGGAAACACCGTTCGCACATCGGCTTCCTCGGCAGGCAGATTGTTCGGCCGTGAACGACAAGGCCGACGTGAAGTTCCTTGCTTCTGCCTAGGGGAACTACGGCTGGAAGAGTTTGGGTATAGTCGTAGTGCTTCAGACCCCTTGGAACCACCCCGATCCGTTGCGCAATCCTGCTCACATTTACATCGACCGGAAAGACGTCGAAATTCAGGCTGCACATCATCACACAAAGAGCAGACTTAGGGCCGAGTCCCGGCAATCCCGTCAGGAAATCGAATGCATCCTCAGCGCTCATCCGTCGCAAGCCAGTCGTTGGATCATCACCCAATTCGGCCTTCAATCTCGACGCTATTAGTTTCACTTGGCGCGCTTTCTTGTTCGCTAAGCCACCTCCAACGATGCATCGGACAATCTTGGCGACACGAGCATCGGCCAGAGCCGATAGGGATTGAAACTCCGCGGTCAGTAGGGCGTAAGTGCGCCGGTATTGCGAATCCGTCGTCTTTGCGGAAAGGACGATATAGAAAATCTCTTGTGTCGGGTCATCGAGGTTCCCCAGTAAAGGAACACCATAAGCCGCTACCAGCCTGTCGGCGATCTCGCCAAACCGTACCTGCCAGACTCTGCGCCTGGAAATCGCAGGCTTTCTGTTCAGCAAACGCAGCGTCAAGTCACTCATATTGTCCGCACGCACGGCTTCTTGCCCGTCTCGGTCATGCACATGAGTATACTTGAGCGATCCATCAATGGCGACGGTTTTCGCCAAGTGATGCCCATTGCGGGCTCACAAAAGCACCTGCAACTCCTCTTCCGTCAGCGCCCGCAGAAACACGCCGCCGATGATCCAGTCCGGCCCGTCCTGCTGGCGCTTGACGTGTGTGATGCGAATCAAGCGCGGTTGGAGATGTTTGCGTCGCACGCTGGGGAGATCCACTTCGAGGAACGTGCCCGCATCGAACGGACGGTCGGAGATGAGGCCGATGCCGGAATGGGAGATGTTTTGCACGGTGGCCAGCCACGGCCCTTCGTGGCGGACGCGAATCAAATGGCACGACGTTCTCCAGTTCGTGCCCCGCGACTGCGCGCCTCGCAACTCCGCCGCATCGAGCGGGCGGGAGAAGAGGGCGTCCACCGTGCAGTCGCCTTTGTCGGGACGACTCCTGGTCAAGGTCACACGGCACATTTGCCCGGTGAGCCGGCCCTGCACGTCGGGCAGATCCACGGCCAGACGGGTGCCCGGCGGGAGTGGATGGTCCGTGACCAGCCGGACGGCGGCGGCGGTGATGATCGCGATGGTTGCGGGAAAGACGCCTTCCTCGACAATGCGCTTCATGCTGCACGGGACTTTCATCCGGCAGGGGTGGCGCACCGCAGTCCGTCGATTGGAACGGCCGCTCATGGGTGACTCGGCGTCAGGACGGGATTCCGGCTGAATGCAGCGATTGTAACCGTCCCGAGCGAGTCTTCAAATGCCGAATGAGGGCATTACCGTCCTCGTGGCCGACCGCACTGCGAAATCGATCGACAAGGCGCGTTCGGTCAACGAAATGAGTCGGTCCGGCGAGCAAGCCGGACCGACTCAGCGCGGAAAGCGTCGTTGCCATGCCGCTCTCAAGCGGAGAGTGCCGGCATCGGTGTGTGCGGGATGTGGTGGATTGCCTGTCGTTCGTCCTTGGGATGATGCAGGGCTTCGCCGCGCTCGAGGCGAGCCCGCAGGACCGCGATCTTTTCGTGGCTGCCCGGCCGCGCCCTGGTTGGTGCCGGCAACACGGGGTCGTCCGACCAATCGCGATTCCATTGTGCCATGCCGCTCTTCTCCTTTGCGCTCTGGTTCCGTTAGATATGGCCCTCCAGACCAATGCTAGATTGCGTTTTTTGGGAAGGAAAGCTCAGCAGGAACAATTTCCAACGAAGACAATCGCGTACAACGAACCGCACTTTGCCATAAAAGATTGTGACTCCCCACGGCGACCATCGATACGCGTGGTCTCCGGGGCCAAGTATTTTTCCACGACCGTGTCGTCCGTTTTGGGCGGCGGCTGCGACACGGCCGCCGTCGCGGCCAGCGCGATCAGCAGAACGAGGAAGCCCTTCTTCATGATGGAATCTCCCGGAAGAAAATGGACGCGATGAAGCCTGTGCAGTGAAGGTAACCGGTGCGGCAGCGTAGTTCCAGTAGCCTGTGTGATGCTTCGCCGCGAGCGGCGCGAGCCCGAATCCACAAGGCGTGGTTGATTTTCTTGTGCGCAAGTTGCATGATTACGATAAGATCGCAACGGTGATACCGAACGACGCGAGCGCCGCGTCACGTTCGGGTCGGGGCCACGAGCCCAGGGCGCTCCAAGTAATGGGATTCATGAAGCATCGGCACATCGCGGTTGTCTACAACGCGTACACAGACGACGTGCCCGAACTCCCGGAGGACCGGGGTGGAACGTCGGACCTGAGATGCCAGGTGCGTCACATCGCACGGACGCTCAAACGCATCGGACACACCGTCACCATCCTGCCTCTCGCCCACGACCTCTTCGCCTTCCAGCGCCGCCTTCGCCGCCTTCGTCCCGATGTGGTCTTCAACCTCTACGACGATGTGGTGCACGGCGCGCTCTATGACATGCGCGTGGCGGCGCTGGTCCGCATGATGGGCTTCCCCATCACCGGCTGTCCCGCCTTGGCGATGGGGTTGACTCGCTACAAGTACATGGCAGCGAGCTTGCTCGCCGGCGCCGGCGTGCCGATCCCACCCAACACCGCGATCCTCGAAACGGTCCGCGCCGTCGATCAGCATCGCTGGCAGTTCCCGATCATCGTGCAGCCGGCCCAGGAGCACGGCGGCGTCGGGACCGATCGGCATTCGGTGGTCAGCTCCAAGAAGGCGCTGCGACTCAAGGTGCGCGAGATCCTCCGGACCTACAAGCAGCCCGCGCTGGCGCAGCGCTTCCTGCCCGGCCGCGAGTTCAACGTCAGCATCATCGGCGGCAACCGCCTGCGCGTGCTGCCGCTGGCCGAGGTGGACTACTCCGCCCTGCCGGCGGAGATCCCACCCATCATGTCGTACGCCGCGAAGTGGATGGAGAATTCGGTCGAGTATCAGAAGACGACGGTGGTCTGCCCCGCGGTGGTGGAGCCGGAACTGGGCCAGCTGATCGGGCAGGTCGCGCTCGATGCGTTCCGCGCCGTCGGCGGCCGCGGTTACGGCCGGGTCGACATGCGCTGCGACGAAGCCAATCAACCCTATGTGTTGGAAGTGAATTGCAATCCGTGCCTGGATGAAGGCATGGGCCTGGCACGCTCGGCCGAAAAAGCGGGCTATCCGTACCCGGAGTTGCTCCAGTTGATCATCCGCGCCGCGCTGGAGCCGACGCCGTACGATCTCGACATTCCCATGTTGCCGGAGCCCCGGCGCTCCGCGCGGGTGCCGTTGACGGCTATCCCGTAAACCGCCCGGTGTAGGCAAAGTCCACGGCAAGCGACGTGACCATGACGGTCACGTCGAGCACCTTTGCGGTCAGCTTTCGCTGGGGGAATTGCAGGCCCAGGTCGTCGGCGCGCGTTTCAAGCTTGGACAGCAGCGCGCCGACCTCGCCTTCGCTCAATCCCGACCAGTAGGTCACCCGTCGAAGCAACTCCTCGCGCTGCCGGCGCAGCAAGGCGCTGGCAGGAAGCATGGTACGGCCGCGCACGGGTGGGAACACCTCGCGCAGCTTGTCATCGACGTATCCCTGCGCCGCTTCCCGATAGCGTTCGGCACGATTGCCGTAGTGCTCGGCCAGCAGGATGTCCATGTCTTCGACGGGCGTACACAGCTTGCCGCCCGTACACTTTGGCACTTCGTCGCGCAGCGCTTTCATTCGCGCATCGACGTACTGAAGCTTGCGCAGCGCCGGCCAGTTGCGGTAGCGCCGCCGCCAGCCCGAACGCGGAGTCAGCCAGACGGCGAACGTCTCCGCGAAGTCCTCGTCGGGGTGTTTCTGGGCATAGGTGCGACCGTACTGGTGGTGCGTGATGTGCCGCACGAACTGACGGCTAAAAGGGTTAGGCCGAAACGTATCGCGATAGGGACGCGAGAACGGCCCAAACAGCTCCACCCACTCCGGATCGCGATGGAGCCGGTACGCATAGTTGATCGCGTGTCCGGCCTCATGGCGCAAGAGCATCATGATCAGCTGCCGGCTCTCGATCTCGCCGGTCTGTTCCTCTTCTATGCGCGCCAGGCGGCGGTCGGTCAGGTAGAAGGGCACACCGATGATCGGTACTTCGTCGGGACAGCCCCAGCTGTCGGTCGGATAGAACTCGGGTTCGAAGTCGAGGCCGCGAATCGAAAGCTCGCGGTACAGGCGCTGAATGCACGATTCCATCGGCGAACCCTCGATCTGTAGCCGCAGATCGCAGATGCGCGTGTTGAGCAGTTCGAAACGAACTGTTTCCCAACTGTTGATCAGGCTCAAGGCGCGTGCTGGAGACATAGCTAACCGAGACAAGAAGGCTCGACGGGCCGGGAGAGCGGCCGCGTGCCGAGAGTTGCAGTTCCGGCAAAAGTACGCCTGCTACCTGTACGCTGCCAAGGGTGAGCGGGCTTGTTACCTAGCCAGCACAGACAGCCACCCGAGGAGTCGGTCCTTACGGGCAAATTGTACCAAGCCGTCCAGTGGACGAAGCGCTCCCGAGGGGAAGTTGTTCCCATAAGTCATTTGGCATCTGTTAGTTATAAAATCGGTGCTATGCTGGACCACGGGGCCGACGCGCTTCGGTCGCGAATCGGTCCTCCCGGCACGGCGACTGCTCTCATAGCAGGGAGAGCAGGTCGTCTCAAGAGTAGGTTTCCAGCCCTTCCGGGAGTCCATGCCATGGCAAGCAACCCACCCAAAGTACCAGCCCCACTACGCCGGGACAAGCACAGCTCCGAAGAAGATTCCGTGATCAACGCCCCTCCGCTTTCACTTCGCAGGGATGAGCGGGACTCTGCGGGCGGGAGAACACCCTCCGGCCCCCCAAAGCGCGAGCCGAGCCCAAAGCAAGCCAATTCGAACAGCTGACATCAGGTCCAAAGGGCAGGCGCCTGGACGATTCGTTCAACCACAAGCTAGCTCAGCAGTTAAAGCATCGCTGGCGGTACAGGAATTGCTGGAGGTCGTGGAACAACTCCTCGCCAACGTGGCGGAGCAGCTGACATCGAACGAAGACACGCTTGGGGATTGCCAATCAGGACGTATTGAGCGCGGCCAAGACGCACACGGTCCGGCAGCGGGTTTCACCCGTCTGATCGGCCGAGTGCGTTTTTTCGACGCTCGATTCTTCCTTTTCCACCCCATCTTCCTGTCTTCGCAGGGATGCCAGCGATCAATTCGTCGTCCTTGGAGACCCTGGCCATGAGAACGACCCTCTACACCGGCATCGCCAGCTTGGTTGCGTGCTTTGCGGTGCTGTATGCACCGTTCAGCGCGGCGGATCCACCCGCGGCGGCCAACAAGGCTGCTGCGGAGAAGGACGTCCTGACCCCAACCGGTTACACGATGGACAAGACCCAGCACGTCTTCTATCGCGACGGGCAAGGGGCGATCATGGAGCTGTTCAACAAGGAAGGCACGACGGATGGCTGGCAACGCAAGGACCTGAGCGCCGAAGCCGGTGCCCCGAAGGCTGCCGGCAACCCCAGCGCTTACGTGATGGACAGCGACAAGACCCAGCACGTCATCTGTCGCTGCGGCGATGGCAACATCCACGAGCTGTTCTGGTCTGGCAAGCAAGCAAAGTGGCAGCACACAAACTTGACCGAGCAGACCAAGGCCCCGAAGGCTGTCGGCGATCCGAGCGGTTACTATCTCCCGGAAAACAAGACGCAGCACGTCGTCTACCGCACCGACGCCGGCAACATTTGCGAACTCTACTTCCAAGCCGATGGCGACAAGCCCGGCTGGCGTGTCAAGGACCTGACCGCCGAGGCCAAGTCGCCCAAGGCGGCGGGCAACCCCAGTGGGTATGCCGTTCCCGAAAAGCTCAGCCGGCTGCTGAAAAACGGCGGCACCCAGCACGTGGTGTATCGCGGCACCGACGGCCAGCTCCACGAGTTGTTCCTGTCCCTGGACCAGAACAAGTGGATGCACGCTAACCTGTCCGAAGGTACCAAGGCCGCCAAGGCGGCAGGCGATCCGTGCGGCTGCTATCGCAAGGACGACAACACCCAGCACATCTATTTCCGCACCGCGGACAACAACATCGGCGAGCTGTCGCTGAGCTTCGATGGCGACGACAAGTCGTGGCGATTCAAGGACCTGTCGGCGGAGTGCAACGCGCCGAAGGCCGAGGGCGACCCGTGCGGTTACTTCCAGAAGAAGGACAATACGCAGCACGTCGTCTATCGCGGCAAGGATGGCGAGATCTTTGAAGTGTACTTCGCCAAGGACCACGGCAAGTGGCAGAGCAACAACCTGTCGAAAGCGACCGGCGCCCCCAAGGCGACGGGCAATCCGTTCGGCTACGTCTTGGACACCAATAAGACGCAGCACGTTCTGTACCCGGCGACGGACGGCGTCATGGCCGAGCTGTATCACGTGCCTGACGGTGCCGATGCAGGCTGGCACCTGAACAAGCTGATCGCCAATGTGAAGGGCAAGTAGCTCTCAGCGGGCGCACGCAATCGTAATCCGAAGGGCAGAGAGTTGCTGTTCATGGCTTCTCTCTGCCTTTTTCGCCGCGCGCTCACGAAGCGTTCCTGGTTCGGCGCGGATTGGAGCGCGGCCGCTTGCGCGTTTTGAAGTTGCGCGTTACGAAAACTTCAAGGAAAATCGCCGGTGTGGTTAGCCGGACGCGCAAGCGA
>JAIEMG010000185.1 GCA_019752375.1 Gemmataceae bacterium
GGAGCTTCTCGGTCGTGCGTACCCAAGCCGGAGCTTGGGTACGAGGGAAGAAACTACGCTGCGAATCGGTGTCAGACACTGGCGCAACTTCAAAACTTGCGCGTCCGGCGAACGACGCCAGCAATTTTCCTTGGGGATTTCGTAACGCGCAACTTCAAAACTTGCGCGACGGGCGAACGACCGAGTGTCGGCCGAACGGTTTGCACGCAGCTGCGGCGCTTTACTTCCTTAATAGCCGTCGGTACAAGGAAGCGTCGGCCTTCACCCCGGAGTTCCCATCATGGCGCACCGACGGCAGGAAGATATTTCGCGGCGGGAGATGCTGGCAGGGTTGGCGTCCAGTGCTGCCGTCGTGGGCTTGCCACTGGCCGAGGGATCCGCTGCCGATGCTCCCCCGCAGCGCAAGCTCAAGGTGCTGGTCGCGGGAGCCCATCCCGATGATCCGGAGCTTTCGGCGGGCGGCACCATTGCCCGTTACACCGATCTGGGCCACGAGGTCGTCTGCCTCTACTTGACGCGGGGCGAAGTGGGCAAGCTCAACGAGCCGAAGACGCCCGAGGAGACAGGCAAAATCCGCTCGGCCGAGTGCGAGAAGGCCTGCGTGATTCTCAAGGCACGCCCGCTGTTTGCCGGTCAGGTCGACGCGAGCACCGAAGTTAACTCCGAGCGCTGCGCTGCCTTCCTCAAGCTGATCGATGCCGTGAAACCGGATGTCGTTTTCACGCACTGGCCGATCGATCCCCACCGCGACCATCGTACGACCTCGTTGCTGGTCTACGACGCGTGGTTCAAGGCTGCCAAGAAGTTCGAGTTGTTCTATTTCGAGGTGAAGGCCGGCCCCCAGACGCAGCTGTTCCGACCGACGCTGTACGTGGACATCACGACGACCGAGGATCGCAAAAAACAGGCGTGCTTCGTCCATTCTCACGGCGAGCAGGTCTACACCGGCTGGACCGATCTGATGAACCGTTTTCGCGGCCTGGAATGCCGTTGCAAATTTGCCGAGGCGTTCGTGCATCTCCCGCGCGGCGCCGCGGATTCGCTGCCGTGACCGATGGAGCGCATGGGGGATGAACCACTCGGAGGCCGGAAGTTTGCTGCGGTCAAAACTGGCCAAGGTTCGCTCGCTGCCTTACCTCCAGGGCCTGCCCGCTGATTGGTGGCACGTCTGTAGCTGCGGCGGCCATGCCGGGGGAAATGGCGGCACGGTTCCGCGAAGAAGAGAACGCGATCGCCCGGCTCCCGCATCCGAACATTGCCCAGATCCACGAGGTGGATCACCTTGTTGGCGGTCCGCTGAGGCGCCCAGGAATCACGTTGTCGGACGGATCTCCAATCTGTCCGGCATATCCGGATGGAGTGAAAATCCGTCCGACAACGTGATTCCTGAATGCCGACCTAGAACTTCAACTCCAGTCCGAAGTTGACACCGTGCGCCCAGAAATCGGTGCCTTTGAACGGCGCGACTCCACCGATGACATTCGTTTGATCACCCGGTCGAAGCACGTGGTTGACGTAGAGGAAGTTGTAACCGACGTACAGCCGTGAATTCTTGGTCACGTCGTAGCCCATTTGCAGTTGCACTTCCGGCAGCACCGTGAGCTGGTCGCGCGTCTGCCGGGTAACAATCCCTTCCGCGGTGGTAAACCCGGCGACCGACACGGTTGCAAGGGCCGTCAGATTGCTGGCCTCGTGCATGGTGCCCAGCGCCACCTTGCCGATGACGTCGGCGCTGAAGCGGCCGTACCGACCGCCGGCCTTCGCGCCGAGTTGTCCGCCGTAGAACTTATTCTGCGTCTGGAAGTTGGCGGCTGTCAGCACGCTCACGGGCAGTCCGACGATGGCTCCGCCGGCAGCAGTCTGTCCGTCCAGGTTTTCGTCCAGGCTCAGAAATCGGAAACCGCCAAGCAACTCTGCGTGGAAGCGCTCGCGGCGCAGGACGCTGATGACTCCGTTGGCCTCCGCACCCCACAAGCGCGTATGCGATTGAACCGCCGCACTGGCCGTCACCGGCCCGAGGACCGGCAACGTCACCGGCTGCGCCGTGGCCGCGGTGTTCAGTTCCGCCGACCGCTGTTCCAGCAGGAACCCTGTCCCTTCCAGGCCAATCGTGCGTTCCCGGTTGAGCCAGCCGCCCGCGGTGACGCGGCCGCCGGAAAACGTGCCCGAATCCAGATCCGCGTCAAAGGTCTGCACGGGCGCGTCCTTGATCCACCACAGCAGGTACTCACCGCTGCCCCAGAAGCATGGCACACAAGGATCCGCGGCACAATCGGCACAGCCTGGCGCGGACACATCGATGCCCGGCACCTGTGGCAACACGCCGGCCGGGGGTAGAGCGACCTTCTCGGCAGGCACCTTCTGAGCGAAACTGAACGGGGCTGCCAGCGTCACGACGAGGAGGGAGGCGAGGCAAACCTTGCGCACGGTGTCTATCTCCTGGGGCAAACGGCGGTGGTGGGATGACCTGGGCGGCGGGACCGGCGCAGGTGGAAAAGCGCGGCCCGATCCGAGGAGGCGAGCGTGGTGTAGACCGACAAATACTCTTTCGGCTTCACCGCCTTTTCTGGATTGACTGAAACCACTGCCCCACACCGGAGTTGGCCGATCGCCCTCCCCCGCTCTCGCACGTCCGGTGACCCCGGCACTTGCGTTGCATCCGGTCTCATCCGCCAGCGCCCGTACGACTGTCGCACCGCACCGTCACCAGACGGACGAATCGGCGGTCGTCGCCGGTTGAGCCGGGAGGAATGACTGGCACACGACGAAGGAGGACTGACGCGCGAGTTCGAGAAGTAAATGTGGGAGTAAGCAGCGCCGGCGCCTATGGCGCTGACCGCCAACGGCACCGCAACCGCTTCGGATTGAAACTTCCGCGCCGCTTGCTATACACACGCGCTTCGCTTCGTTCCCTAACAGAAGAGGTCGCGTTGTGAGCACGGTTTCGGCAGGCCCTCCCCCGGCGCAACTGTTTCTCCGACAGCACTTTCATCGGCTGTTCGAGCAAGTCGCGCGGCTGGTGGAGATGGACCTGGAGCCAGCCGCGTTTGCTCAGGAGTTGCTGCAACGCACGCTCTCGGGCACGGGTGCCGTTGCCGGCGCGTCGTGGAGCCGTTCCTCGGCCGGCCATTTGCACCTCGACTACCAGATGAACCGCCAGCACGTCGGGCTGGATGGTGACGTCGCCCGACAGGCCCACGATGCCCTGCTTCGCCAGGTCGTGCAGAGCGCCCAGCCGGTGTTCCTGGCGCCACACAGTGGAACGGACGATTCGGCGTTCAGCAACTCGACCAGCCATCCGCTCCTGATCGCTCCCGTCCTCGTGGAGAAGCAGGTGGTCGGCCTGCTGGAAGTGTGGCTGGAGCCGCAGGGCAATGCCGAGCTGCCCGCGGTGTTCCTCCAGTTCCTCGTCGGCATGGCGCAGTACGCATCCGCGTTCGCGCGGAACCGACAGCTGCGAGCAATGGCCAGCCAGCAGCAACTGTGGGTACGGCTGGAAGCATTCAGCCGCCAGGTCCACGCCAGCCTCGATGTGCGCGAGGTGGCCTTCGCGATTGCCAACGAAGGAAGGCTGCTGGTCGAATGCGATCGGCTGACCGTCGCGGCGCCGCGCGGGCGAAGCACGCAAATCGAAGCGGTCAGCGGCGTGGACGTCGTGGAACGGCGGTCCAACCAGGTGCAGCTTTTGCGTCGATTGTGCGAAGCAGTGTTGCGCTGGGGCGAGAAGCTGGTGCATCACGGCCAGCACGACGAGGGGCTGCCGGCGCCGGTCCAACGTGCGCTGGATGCCTACCTTGCCGAGAGCAACAGCAAGCTGCTCGTCGTCCTGCCGCTAGGCGACGAAGCGGCGAGCCCGGCACGGTCCGCGCTGGTGCTGGAATGCTTCGAGCCGGCCGCGTTGCCGGAGCCAATGCTGGCCCGCCTGGAAGTCGTCGGCCGACATGCGCGCACGGCCCTGGCAAATGCCGCAGCCTATCGTCGCATCCCGCTGCGCTGGTTGTGGAACCCGCTGGCGACGGCGCAAGATTGCCTGGGCGGGACACGCGGTTTCGTGGCGTTCCTTGCACTGCTGGTGCTGGCCGCCACGATTGCGGCCCTCGTGTTCATTCCGTGTCCGTTGAAGATGGAAACATCGGGACAACTGTTGCCGTGCGAGCGCCGCTGGCTCTACGCACCCGTGGAAGGGACGGTGGTCCGCTTCGAGCCTGGATTGCAGCCCGGTCGGGTCGTGGCCGAAAACCAGTCACTGGTGCTGATGCACGACACGCAGCTGGAATTGAAGCTGCTGGAGCTCGGCAACGAGATCGCGGCTGCTCAGGAAGAAATTGCAGGCCTAACCGTGCAACAGAGTGCCGCTCGCACCGAAGCGGAACGCTCTTCCCTGAGCGCGGACCGGAAGCAAAAGGAATGTTTGCGCAATCGCAAACTTGCCGAACTGCGTGCCCTGCGCCAGCGCGCTCACGCGGATGAAGCGCGGCCCGGCTATTTCTGGCTGCCGTCGCCCATCCAGGGCACGGTCTTGACCTGGGAGTTTCGCGAGCGCCTGACAAACCGGCACGTCAAGCCGTCCGATCCGCTGCTGCGGCTCGGCGCCGTCGATCGCGGCTGGGAAGTCGAAGTCAAGATCCCGCATCGGAGCCTGGGCGAGGTCCTCGGATCGCTTTCATTCCTGGGACCGACGGCGGAGCTGGACGTCGATCTCCTGCTGGTCAGCGCGCCGACGCGGACCTTTCGCGGCAAGCTGTCGCGAAGCCAGCTTGCGGGCGAAGCCAATGCCGATCCGGAGAGCAACGAGCCGGAACCGACGTTGCATGCCTCGGTGCGCATCGATGGCGCCGACATTCCCGAAGCGGAGCGGATTCCGCGCGACCTCCTGGTGACCGGCACCGAAGTCCACGCCAAGATTCGCTGCGGCGACCGGCGCATGGGCTACGCCCTGTTTCACGGCGTGTGGGAGTTCTTCTGCGAAAAGGTGCTGTTTTTCTAGTTGTGTTAGCCGGACGCGCAAGCGACGGATGGCCATCCGTCGCTTGCGCGTCCGGCTATCGACCTGGCGCAATCATTCTGCGCACCTTCTGGGTGTTGGATTGCAGAGGTTGTCCATCTGGGTTAGCCGGACGCGCAAGCGACGGATGGGTTGTCCGTCGCTTGCGCGTCCGGCTAACAAGGCGGAGACGGATGGGTTGTCCGTCGCTTGCGCGTCCGGCTAACAAGGCGGAGGTTGAAGGATGCCGCGCCGACTATTCGCAAGCATTGGTGCCCTGACGGCGGTCGCCGGCGCCGTTCTCTGCGGGACCGGCGAATTCCGCGCCGCGCCGCCACAATGCCGCCCCACCTCCATCGTGCTGCCCGGTTGCCGGCTGACGGTCATGGAGAAGCAGGACGTGCCGAGCCAGCGCGATGGCGTCATCCTCTTCATCGGCACCGAGTTGGAGGCCGGGCAGACGGTACCGGCGGAGCAGATCGTCACGGTGCGTCTGGGCGGCGAGGAGAAACGCTTTCGCCGCCTGCAAGAAGGCGACGTCGTTCAGCCGGGACAACTCGTCGGCTATCTCGACGACCAGTACAGCCGGGATGAATGGGCGATCAAGCAGGCGCGTCTGGCGGGCAGCCGGGCCGATCTCGAAGCAGCCATGAAAAGTGCCGAAGAATCGAAGAACCGTTACGACACCCAGGTCTGGCTCCGCAAGGAGGGCCGGGGGGCGACCTCTGAAGAGGACGTGCGCACTGCTCGACTCACGTGGGACCGCGCCACTTTCGAAGCGCTGAGCAAACGGCAGAGCGTTGCGCTGGCGGAACGCGAGTTGAGCCAGGCCGAAACCGTGTTGCGCATGCACCAGCTTCGCGCCGGCACAGCCGGCGTCATCAAGACGGTGTACCGGAAGCCGGGCGAAGCGATTCACAGCCTCGATCCGGTCGTGCAGATTCATCACCTGGCCCGTCTGCGCATCGAGGGAGCAGTGGACGGCCACCTTGTCTCGCGCCTGCGGCCCGGGATGCGAGCGTTCGTCGAGCCCTGCCAGGCGATTGGTCCGCGGCAGACGCTGGTTGGCCACCTGGACGAAGTCAGCGCGGTCGCCGTCACCAAGGATTCGACGCGCATCGTCTCCGCGGGATTGGACAGCAGCGTACGCGTCTGGGATCGCACCGGGAAGCCGCTGCGCGTATTGCCCCACCCCGCCAAGGTGCTGGCGGTGGCGTGCTCTCCAACCGGCGCGTCGGGAAACCTGGCCTTGACGGGCGCGGCGGACGGCATCGCCCGCGTCTGGGACCTGGACGGCAATGCGGTCGCACCCGTGCGCGAGATATCCCATGGCTCCGTCAAGGGCAGCGAGCCGGGCTGGAACAACGGTAGTGCGGCGATCGCCGGGGTTGCTTTCAGTCCCGATGGAAAACGCTGCGCCACGGGCGGCGAGGACTGGAAAGTCCGCGTGTGGGACGTTTCAACCGGAGCCATGCGCCAGGAATTCGCCGTGGGCAGTGCGGTCACGAGCCTGCAATTCCGGAACGGTACGCAGATCGTCGTCGCCACAAGCCAGACCAGCACGGTACAGCTCTGGACGCTCGCGGACACGGGTGCCACGCGCGACGCCAGCTTCTCCGGGCGCTCCGGTGCGGTGCCGCATCTTGGCATCAGTGCAGACGGCCGGCATGTCCTGTACGACCAGGGCAGCACGCTGCAACTCCTCGGCTTGCCCGAGGGGTGCACGGAGGGCACGGTCCAGAATACGCCGCGCGGCAACAGCTTCGGCCATTTCGCGCTGTTCGCGCCGGACGGGCGCTCGATCCTCGCCGCCGGCGGCGATGGCGCCATGCACTTGTGGCGCTCGCCCGCGACCGGCGCTGCTGCCACCCAGGTCCGGCACCTGATGCCCGCCGACGCAATGGCCCCGACCTGCGCGGCCTTCTCGCCGGATGGAACATTCGTGGCCGTTGGCGGTCGCGATCGACGCGTGCGTCTCTGGCCCGTCCCATCGGCTCAGGAGCTTGAGGTCCAGCGCACCGCCGTGCTGACCTTCGTGGACCGGGCCGTGGAATCGAGCACGCACGAAGCACGCATCTGGGCGGAGCTTGCCAACCCGGACGGACGGCTGCTGCCGGGGACCACCGTGACGCTCGTCCTGGATGGCGAGGAGCCGTAAATGGACAGCCCCGCCACCCTCGAACGGCGAAAGCAGGTCCGCGTGCTGCGGCGTCGGGACTTGATTGTCGCGCCGCAACAGTACGAAGGCCGTCGGCACTACGTCGTCAAGGACCCGATCGCGCTCCGTTACTACCGCTTCAAGGAGCAGGAGCAGTTCATCCTCGACCGGCTGGACGGCACGCATACGCTCGCCGACGTTCAGCAGGAATTCGAGCAACAGTACCGACCGCGCCGGCTGACCCTGGAAGAAGTCGAACTCTTCGTCCATCAGCTCGTGAGCAGCGGCCTCGCGCACCCGGCCACGGACGGTGCCGGCAAACAACTGCTCGACCGCGCCCGGCAACAGCAACAACGGAGCGTGCGTGCGGCGCTGCAGAACTTCCTGGCCATCCGTCTGCCGCTGTGCGATCCGGACCGGTTGCTGACCGGGATGTTGCCGTACTTCCGCTGGATGTTCGGACCGGGGGCCGCCGTCGTCAGCACGGCGATCATGCTGGCGGCGCTGTTCCTGGCGGCCGTCCACTTCGACGTGTTCTGGCAACGGCTGCCGGCCGCGCACGAGTTCTTCGGCTGGAAATCGCTGCTCCATCTTTGGCTGGCGCTGGCGCTGGTCAAGGTGGTCCACGAATTCGGCCACGGTCTGACCTGCAAGGCGTTTGGCGGTGAAGTCCACGAGATGGGCGTGCTGCTGTTGTGCTTCGCGCCCTCGCTGTATTGCAACGTCAGCGATTCGTGGACGATGCCGAGCAAATGGCGGCGCATATTCATCAGCTTCGCGGGTATCTACGTCGAGCTGACGATCGCGGCCGTGGCGACATTCCTGTGGTGGAACACGTCGAGCGCGTCGTTCGTGCACCAGCTTAGCCTGAGCCTGATGGTGGTGTGCAGCGTCAACACCGTGTTGTTTAAC
Organism: Gemmataceae bacterium; assembly: GCA_019752375.1. Taxonomy (GTDB): domain Bacteria; phylum Planctomycetota; class Planctomycetia; order Gemmatales; family Gemmataceae; genus JAIEMG01. The sequence continues at coordinate 8,055 of JAIEMG010000185.1, forward strand.
GGCAACCCGTTGATGCGCTACGACGGCTACTACATCTTCGCCGACTGGCTCGAAACGCCGAACTTGAGCGAACGCGCGGCCCGCTTCTGGAAGCGACGGCTCCTCCATGGCTGCCTGGGGATCGAGGTGACGCCGGAGCCCGCCGAGGCGCCCTGGCGCCGCTGCCTTCTCGCTTCCTACGGTGCGGCCAGCGCGGCGTATCGCTGGGTGGTGACGTTCGGCGTGCTGTGGTTCCTGACCCGCTTCCTGAAGCCGTATCGGTTGGAGGCGCTGGGTGGCGTCATGGCTGCATTCACGGTCCTGATGATGGTCGGCGCTCCGCCACTGCGGATCGGCCGGTTTCTCTTTCAACGCGGGAGGATGCCAGCGATGAAATGGCAGCGCATCGGCATCTCGGCCGGTCTGCTCGGCGCGACGGCCGCGGCCTTCTGCTTTGCGCCTCTGCCGATCAGCCGCATTCACCAGGTTGGCGCCATCGAAATGCGGCCCGATGCCAGCGCAAGGGTCTTCGTCTCGATGCCGGGCATCTTGCAGCGCCTCTACGTACGCAACGGGCAGCGCGTGAGCCAGGGCGACGTCATCGCCGAATTCCGCAGCCTGGACCTGGAAAACCTGCGCGCCGAGGCGCTGCTCGAGCAGGACACACATGCACTGCGGCTCCAATCGCTGCGCGAAGTTGCCGCGGCAACGGTCGAGGAGCACGAACGCGCGCGCATCGAGGCCGAGCTGACCCGGCTGGTCGGCGACCGGCAGCGTGCCGCCCGCCAGGCCGACACGATTGCACACATGCTCAAGCGACTTCAGGTCCGGGCGCCGCGGTCCGGCGTGGTCATGGGGCTGCCCGGCATCGACGAGATCGGGAAACACTGGGAGAAAGACGGTCCAACCCCGCTGTGCACCATTGGCGATCTGGACCAGCTCTGGGCCCTTGTGCCGCTCGATCCGGCCAGTTATCGCCTGCTGAAGGAAGAGCTTGCCGACGCCCGGCAACGGCATGCCGAGCCATCGGTCGAGCTGCGCATCCTGGGCCGCTGCCAGGAAACCTGTCGCGGTCAGATCGCCCAGCTTCCGGAGTCGGAGGCGAAGGATGTGCCGTGGGCGCTGGCGCAGAAGTGCGGCGGCCCGCTGCCGATCAAGCCCGGCACTTCGTCCCAGGTCGCAGTTCCCCAAAGCCAGCAGTACATTGTCGCCGTTGCCCTGGAGAATGCGGATGGCACTGTTCGCCCGGGAAACCTCGCGCAGGTGTCGATCCACTGCCGCTGGCGCACCGGCGCGTGGTGGGTCTGGCGCACGGTGGCAGCGACGTTCGATGTGGGGTTGCTGTAGTCCACTTCCATCCGCTGAAATGCCGCTCTTCTCCAACCTGCCTGGACCTCGGCCGCCCTGTTCCCGGCTTGACACGTGCGCATAAACGTCTATACGCTGCCGGCTTCGAGGGGATTTTCGCGTTCGAGAATCTGGCGAATGCCACCTGCTGCCACTCCAGATCGGGCCGCGGCGTCTGTGCGTCGTGGACCGGGACGATGGCTGAGCGCCCTTGGCCTGGTGCTTCTGGGCGGCTGCGCGCTGTGGCATCGGGACGTGCCCATCCCGGACATGCGCGACCGCATCCTGGCGCCGGAAACGGCGGCGACCGCCGAGAAGCCGTCGCCCGCTCCATCCGAACCGGGTGTTGAAACGCTGCCGCCGCCGCGACCAGTTGACGCCGTCGATCCGCCACCCGTGCCCCCTACCGTGGAGTGTAACGCGCCCGAGGTCTTCACGTTGGAGGCGGCGATCGCCTTTGCGTTGCAGAACAATCCCCGACTCCGTGCCGCCCGTGCCGCCATCGACGAAGCGCGCGGCAACCGGCAAGCGGCGTTCGCGCCGTTTTTGCCGGAGGCCACCTTCAAGCCCACCGCCTTCTGGGGCAACAATCCCAAGGGACCGCCTGGCGCCTTCGCCATCCCCTTGCCGGAATACTCGGATGCACCCGGCTATCAAACCTATCAGGTGGCCGAATTGTACATGCAGTGGACGGTGCTCGACTTTGGCCGCCGCGAGGGCCGGTATGCACAGGCGTCGTTGCGCGTGGACATCACGGAATTGCAAGCAACGCGCGCCGATCAGACCGTCGCGTTTGATGTGACCGCCGCTTACTTCCGCGTCTTGCTGGCCCAGGCAACGCGAACGGTGGCCCAGCAAGCGGTTCGCGAGGCCGAATCGATCCTCGAACTGACGCGCAACCTGTTCAACCGGGGCGTGGTGACACGCGACAGCGTCCTGCGCGCCGAGGTGCAACTGTCCACGGATCAGCAGCTGCTCGTCAGCGCGCGGAGCCATGAGTCGATCGCTCGCGCCGGGCTGAACTTCGCCATGGGCCGCAACGTCAGTGCCTCCATCGAAGTGACCGGCGGCGAGGAAGAGCCGTCGTTCCACATGTCGCTGGCAGAGGGGCTTCAGCTTGCCGTGGACAATCGGCGCGAGTTCCAGGTCGCTCGCAAGGCCATCGAGGTGGCGCAGGAGGGCGTGAAGGTAGCCCACGCGGAGTTCGCGCCGCGCATTTACCTGCAAGGCGTGGCCGCGGGCGAAACGGGCCATCAGACGTTGCGCGGCGCTTCAGAAACAGGCGCCATCATCCTGTCCTGGCGTCTGTTCGACGGCGGCAAACGGCTGGGCGACAACCGCGCCGCCGGAGCCCAGGTGAACACAGCCGTGGCGCAGGCCCAGCACATTGCGGACACTATCGCCTATGAAGTGAATCAAGCGTTCTACGCCGTGGACGACGCCCGCCAGCGCATCGTCCTCGCGCGGACGTCGATTGCCCAGGCGCGAGAGAACCTGCGTCTGGTCCTCAACAAGTACAAGGCCGGCGACGCGACGCCGACCGACGTGGTCGATGCCGAGACGACGTTGACGCGCTCGCAACAGAGTTACAACACGGCGCTGTATGATTATCAGACCGCACTGGCGCGGCTGGACTACGCGATGGGAACCACGCCGGCCGGATTTGCCGGCCGCGGCGCGTGCCGGCCGTCGGCCCCCGGTGCGAACGAGAACCCCGCGCCATGACATCGCCAAGCTCACAACCGAATCCGACGCCGACTCCTCGGCCTCCCTTGTGGCGGCGCGTGTGGAGCGACCGCCGTGTCTTCGCCACCGTGCTGACGTCGGCCGTGCTCCTGGCGGGAGTGCCGTTCGCGATCGTCTGGATTGCCTATCGCTTCACGCATTCGATCACGGACGATGCGTTCGTCGAATCGCACCTGGTCAATATCGCCGCACAACAGGTGTCGGGCCACATTGTCGAGGCACTGGTCGAGGAGCACGACCGCATCAAGAAGGGCCAGCTCCTTTGCGTCATCGACCCGAAGCCGTACAAGGACGCGCTCGACGTGGCGCAGGCGAAGCTCTCGGTCGCGGAGGCCAACCTCGCCTTCGAAGAGTCGGTCCTGGACCGTTTGCGAAAAGAGGTCCCGCGCCGCGTGGCGATTGCGGAGAAGGAATTCGCCGTTGCCAAGGCGGACAACGCCAAGGCGAAGCACCATCTCGAATTGACGAAGCAGGATGTCGAAAAAATCATCGAAGAAGCCAAGAATGCCGTCGCGGCTGCTCGCGCCGTGGTGGTCCAGGCGGATGAGGATTACAAGCGCTACGCCAAGCTCTACCAGGAAAAATCGGTGCCCGAGCGGAAGTTCGAGGAGGCGACCAAGGTCTGGAAGACCTCCAAGGCGGACCTGGGCTCCGCCGAAGCTCGGCTGCAGCGCGCTCAGGCGAACGAGATCCAGGTGAAAGTGGCCGAGCAGGCCCTGGAAGCGACCAGCCACAATGCGATGAAGGCGTCCGAGTCGGTTGCCCTGGCGGAGGTCGGCTTCCTCCAGATCAAGGAAGCCGAACGCCAGCGCGACGTCAAGAAGGCCCTCGTCGAGGAAGCCCAGCGCCACCTGGATGTGGCGCGGACCAACCTCGGCTACACGCGCATCGTGGCGCCGTTCGACGGCGTCGTGGCCAAGCGCTATCGACGGCTTGGCGATTTTGCTCCCATCGGCGTGCCGATCCTGACGGTCTATAACACCGAGCTGAAGTACGTCACCGCCAACCTGGAAGAGACGCGCCTCGAAGGGGTATCGCCCGGCAACACGGTGCGCATTGACGTGGACGCGTTCGATAAGCCGTTCCGCGGCCGGGTCATCTTCGTGGGCCGTGCCACCGGAGCAAAGTTCAGCCTGGTGCCGCGCGACGTGTCAGTCGGCGAGTTCACCAAGGTCGTACAGCGGGTGCCGATCCGCATCTGGATCGAGCCCGACGACCGCTGGCCGCAACTGGTGCCCGGCCTATCGGCTTCCGTGACGATCGACCACGGACCCGGCGATGCCGAGTGGGCGCGCCAGGCCCTGGAGGCGGAGCTGAAGCTGGAGAGCGGCGTGCCCTGATCTCCGTATTGTTCGTGCCCGTGCCCGTGCCCGTGCCCGTGCCCGTGCCCGTGCCCGATTGGCTCCCGACAACCTTGGCATGAGTACGGCATAAAATCGGGCACGGGCACGGGCACGAAGAGATACGCTCAGAAGGACGTCCAGTGGCGACCGCGTCTCCGTCATCGATCGCTGATCCGCCGATTTTCGGCATCGCCCGCAAATGGTGGGTCGTCGTCACCTTCATGCCCAGTCTGGCGTTGATGGGGCTCAACTCGACGATCATCGACATTCCGAACCTCGTCATGATCCCCGAGCTGGACACCGACCGCTATCGCTATCAGTGGACCATCGGCGCCTCGCTGTTCGGAGCGATGATCGGCATGGCGATGCTCCGCTGGCTGCGCGACCGCTTCGGCTTGCGGACGCTCTACGTCACCGGCATGTTCGTCTACGCCGTCGGCATGGCCGGCTGCGGGTCGGCGAGCGACGTGCCGAGACTCACGCCGTTCCGCTTCCTGCAGGGCCTGGGCGAAGGCATGGTCGTGTCGAACGTGCTGGCGACCATGTGGCGCGAGTTTCCGGTGCAGAAGGACCTGGCGATGGCCTTCTACGGCGTGAGTCTGTACTTCGGCAAGGTCATCGCGCCGAGCGTCGGCGCCTGGATCACCGACAATCCGAACTGGCACTGGATCTTCTACGGTCCCGCGATTGTCGCCCTGGTGACGTTCATCCTGTCCTGGTGGATCCTGCTGCCGGACAAGCCGGCCGACGTGACGCCGGCGCCGTTCGACTTTCCCGGCCTGTGGCTGTTGGTGATCTGGGTGCTGGCGTTGATCGTCTGTCTCTTCCGCGGCCAGAAATGGGGCTGGACCAACTCGCGGGAGTGGGTCGTGCTCTGGGCCCTCTTCCTCTTCAGCTTTATTGCCTGGGTGACGCGCGAGGCAATCACCGACCATCCGCTCATCGACTTGCGCCTCTTTCGCCGCCGCACCTTTGTCCTGACGATGCTGTCCAAATCGCTCTACGTCATCAACATGTACGGCGTGATCTCGACCCTGTGCGACTACATGGTGACGACGCGCGGCTACCCACGGACGACGGCGGGCTTGGTGTTGTTGCCCGGTGCACTGGCCATGGGAGCGTCGCTGATCCTGAGCGGCATCATTGTCCGAGGATGGGACCGCAAATCGCGCATCGTGGGCGGGCTGGCCGGCATGACCATCATGACCTGGCAACTCTCGGTCATCGATCTTTACACCGACAAGTGGCTCCTGTGTGGACTGTTCGTACTCTGGGGCGCGGCGACGGGTCTAGTGATCTCGCCACTGCTGGTCCTCGCGTCCGAGGGACTGACGCAGACGGAGGTGGTCACCTCGGCGGCGCTCAAGAACATGGTGCGCATCATGCCCGGGACGTTCGGCGCCACCTTGATCGGCACGCTCGTGACGCGCCGCTCCGACGCGAACTTCGATTACCTGCGCCAGGACATTACACACAATCGCGCGGTGGCCGAGAATGTGGCCGGCGCGCTGACTACCCACCTGACGAGCCAGGGTTCCGATCGCCTGGCGGCGCACGAGCAGGCGAGTCATGTGGTCGGTTCGTACATTCACGCGAACGCGACGGCGTTCGCGTCGCAGACGGCGCTCCAGTACCTGGCGCTGGGAACCGCGGCCAGTGTCCTGCTGGCGCTGTTCCTACGCCCGCCCCATGCTGGGGAGCGCAGCTAACCGGTCATGGCACCACCGCTTCGGCCCCACATTCAATCAGGTCGCTAAAGAACCGCTCGGCCATCGTCTCGCCCAGTGCCATGCCACGTTCGCCGCCCGTCTTGAACATGTAATGAAACAGCACCGGATTCAGCGTCGCGATGATGGCGCTGAGCCGGTAATCGTGCCATGCCTGTTTCGGCGAATAGTCGGTCACGCCGCCGTTCAGCAGGCCTTGATGCCAGCAGGCGACGATCTCCTCGTGATGTCCGCCGCGCTCCGCCGGTGGAATGCTGCCGCCTGTCAGCCGGGCCAGGTCGTAAGCGCCCAGGCCCCAGATCGTGAGCTGCCAGTCGAGCACGACGACCGGGTCTTTTCGCCTCGGATCGTCGAAGAACAGGTTGTCGGCCCGGTAATCGAAATGGACCAGGGTGCGAGCCCCTTTCACGAACGTCGCAAGGATGCTTTCGAGATGCTGGTTGATGCGCTCGCCCAGCGCTCGACCGCCCGGCGGCAGCGCATTGCCAAAATCCTCAAGGAACAACGGCCAGGCCTTGCGGACGCTGTCGGGCGTGACGGACAGCTGTTTCAACTGTTCCTCGATGGGCTGCACCCAGGGCAGCGCCTGACGCTGGTCGCCGTTCCACCAAAGAGCATGCAGCGGGGCGATGGTCCGCGCCGCGGCCAGGACCTGGGCGCGGCTCATGCCGGCCACCTGGTCGCCCGCCGTGAGCGCTTTCAGGTCTTCCATGACCAGGATGTAGACGTGGTCGGCCGGCTCCATGATCGTGGCGTACATGCGCGGCACGCGAATCGGCGTGCGCGGCGCCACCTCGCGATAGAAGCGGATCTCGCGCTCGTAAGCATGCGTCGATTCCGCAAAGTCCACGCTCTCCTTGACGCTGGCGGGCAGCTTGACCACTACCGTGGCCGGCGCGCCTTCTTCTGTCTGGTCGTAGTCAATGGCCACGCGCGCCCGACCGCTCAGAAAGCCAACGCCCTCGCCGATGGCATGGACGTCGACCTTGCGGACCATCGCCCGCTGGATCACGCCGGCGCCGCGGAGGACTTCGTTCAGCCACGCGGCGTCGATCTCTTCAGTAGTCCTCGGATGCTGCATGGATTCTCCGTGAGGCGATTTACTCAACGACTGGCCGTTTACCCAGGCGACCCAGAGACGCCTTGGCCTCCAGCGTCACCCAGGCTTCGGGCGCTCCCTTGGCCAGGGCTTCGAGGGCCTTGCGCGCTTCCGGCGTGCCGATCTGTTCCAGCACCTCGACCGCGCGAAGCCCGCGCATGCGCTCCGGCGACGTGATCGGTCCTTGAAGCCGTTCCAGGATCTGGTCGATCCGGCGGCGCGCTTCGACAGAGGGATTGCCTTCTGTCGCCTTCTTCAATGCCGGGATCGCCAGGTCGCCAAGGTTGTACAGGTCCTGCGTGGCCTTCTCGCGGACCAGAAACTGATCGCTGTCGAGGTCTTCCAGGAGCTGAGCCAACCGTTTGGGGTCGGCGGAAGCGGCACCTCCCAGGCGCTCCTGAATGAACGGCACCGCCTGCTTTGGCGCTGCACCCAGAGAGCCGATTGCCTTGTATGCCTTTCCCGCGTCAACACCTCCCAGGGCGGCCCAAAGCTCCGCAAGTTCCTCGCGGTCGAGCGTGTCCTTCGGCGCCTTGCCTTCGTGGATCCAGTTGACGATATCGAGCAGCCGGACGAACCCGTCGGTGCCACCGGAGGCCAGTCCGTGCCCGTCCGGCGCGAAGACCAGGGAACGCACGCCGGCCTTGTGCTCGGCGAAATGCAGCCGCTGCTTGCCGGTGGTCGTCTCCCAGAATCGCACCGTCTTGTCGAAGCCGCCGGAGACCAGCGTCTTGCCGTCCAGCGAATACGCAATGGTGCGGACCTTGTCGGTATGACCTTCGAAGCGATAGCGCTGCTTGGCGGAGGCGATGTCCCAGGTTCGGACCGTCTTGTCCGCGCCGCCGGTCGCGAGCGTCTTGCCGTCCACCGCGAACGCGACGGCCTGCACCCAGCCGTCGTGGCCCTCGAAGCGCGCCAGTTCCTTGCCCGTGGCGACCTCGAAGAGCTTCGCCGTCTTGTCGACGCTGCCGGACGCGAGCCGCTGGCCGTCGGGCGAGAATGCGACTGCCGTCACCGGCAGCGCATGGCCACTGATCGTGAAGACTTTTTTGCCGGTGTTGACGTCCCACAGGTGCAAGGTGCCTTGCTGCGCCATGCGGTCCTGGTTGCCGGACGCCAGCGTTTCGCCATCGGGCGAGAAGGCAACGCAGAAGATGCCGTCCGGATGCTCACCTATCTTGCGGACCTCCTTGCCCGTGGCCACGTCCCAGAGGCGAACGGTCTTGTCCCACGCGCCGCTAGCGAGGAATTTGCCATCGGGCGAAAAGGCGAGGCATTCAATCTCGGCCTCGTGGCCTTCGAAGGCGCGGATCTCCTTGCTGGTGGCGACGTCGAAGAGACGAATCGCCTTGTCCCAGCCGGCCGAGGCAAGCGTTTTGCCGTCGGGGGCGAAGACGACGGCGGAGATCGGGGCGCCGTGCTTGAACTGTGTTGCGGCGCGAGGTGCGGGCTCATCGGCAACGCCCGCCGGGTAAATCAAAAGGGCCAGACAGAGTGCGGCGAGTGCCCCACCGATGTTCAAGTTCATGGATGATCCTCACACCGGGCGAGCCGGGAGCGTGGGCGCCCCGAGGTGGTGAAAAACACCCCCAAGTGGAGAAATACCGGGGCGCAACCGACCCCGGAGCCCAAGGG
>JAIEMG010000121.1 GCA_019752375.1 Gemmataceae bacterium
GCCCCGGGTGGCCCCCCCGGGGGGGGTGGTCGCTTAGCCCCGCGGGGGTTGTCAAAAAACCCGGGGGGGTTCACGCCCCGACGCTCGCCGGGCTTACGCTCCGACGCTCGCCCGGGGAAACTACGATAGCCCCGGCAGCCCCATGCCCACCGGCAACCCCAGGTTCGACGCCATTTTGGTCGCTTCCTCGGCCACTTTCAGCCGCACGCGCTCGATGGCCTGGTTCACGGCTGCGCGGATCAGGTCTTCCAGCAGCTCGCGGTCGCCATTCTTCATCGCGTCGTCCGTCAACGTCACCGAGAGCACTTCCATCTTGCCGTTGACCTTGGCCTTGACCATGCCGGCGCCGGCATCCCCCTCGGCCGTGATCTGGCCGACCTGCTGCTGATACTTCTCCATCTCCTCCTTGAGCTTGCCGAGTTGCGGCAGCTGACGCATCATGCCGGCGAGTTGCCCGAGTTCCTTGAACATGCCTCACCCCTCTTCTGCTTCGGAATCGTCGTTGCGTTCGGTTGCAGGCGCACGCGCAGCGCTGAAGCCTTCGTCCACACGGACGATCTGGGCTCCCAGGACATCGATGGCCCGTTGGACGAGGGGTTCTTTCAGGGCCTCGTCCCGTTGACGTCGGGAACGGGATTGTGAGCTGTCCGATTCCTCGACGGGGGCCGGTTGCCGATCGGCACCGTCTCCGCCCGCCGATTCGATCCGCAGAGTCCACGCATGCCCGGTGATGGTCCGGAGCGTGCTTTCCACACGCTCCATGCGTTTGGGATCCGAGCAGTGCTCACGTTGATGATTATATTCCAATGCAAACCGCAGTACCAGAGTGTTTGGCCCAGAAATTGCTGGAAACCCGGCTTTTTCCAGTTCGCTGCGCATCATCGGTGGGATCTGCGAAAGCACGTCCGACCAGACACGGGCCAGCGATTCCTCGGTAAGTTGCTTGGAAAGGGTGGGTTCCGGAGCAGCCACGGGCGGAGCCGGACGCGTCACCTGCGTGGCCGAACGCACCACCGGCGCAGCTGGCCGCGCCTCACTGCGCGACGAAGGTGCCGCCTTTCGCTCGCCCGAAGCCATTTCAATCAGCTGCGACAGGGAAACCAGGTCATCGAGCCGGCCCAACCGGACCAAGGCCATCTCCACCAGCGTGCGGCCATGATTGCTGGCGCGCAGCCGGGCCTTGGCGGCCGACAGGATTTCCAGTCCGGCGAGGATGGTATCCAGCGACAGGCCCTCGGCCTGCTGGTTGAGGGCCTCGCGCAGCCGCGACGGCACGCTCAGGTCGCGTGCTTCCTTGCCGGCGCAGCGCACCACCATCAGGTCACGCCAGTAATCGATCAACTGATCGAGCAATTCCCCCAGCTGCGCCCCTGCTGCCGCTGCCATAGCGAGGAGTTCCAGGGCTTGCTTCGTGTCCTTCGCCAGGACAGCGGCAGCCAGCTCTGCCACGCGGTCATCGTGAGCGGTGCCGAGGAGCTGATGCACCTGCTCGCTGGTGAGCCGTTCGCCGCCAAACGCCAGGAGCTGGTCGAGCAGTGACTGCGCATCGCGCATCGAACCGCCGGCACGGCGTGCCACCAGCTCCAGGGCGTCGTCGTCGGCTTGCATTCCTTCGGACGTGACAACGCCGCGCAGCCGTTCGACGATGCGCGGCGTGCCGATGCCCGCGAAGTCGAATCGCTGGCAGCGCGACAGGATCGTGACCGGGATCTTTTGCACTTCGGTGGTGGCGAAGATGAACTTGACGTGCGCGGGCGGCTCTTCGAGGGTCTTCAGCAGCGCGTTGAACGCCGCCGGCGTCAGCATGTGGACTTCGTCGATGATGTAGATCTTGTAGCGGCCGCGGCCGGGCCGGTACTGCACGTTCTGCCGGATCTCGCGCACTTCGTCGATGCCGCGATTGCTGGCGCCGTCGATTTCCAGGACGTCGACGTCTTCGCCGCTGGCGATGCTCTGGCAAATGTCGCACTGGTCGCACGGCGTGGCGGTCGGCCCTTTCACGCAGTTGAGCGCCTTGGCGAGGATGCGAGCGGTCGAAGTCTTGCCGACGCCGCGAGCGCCGGTGAAAAGATAGGCATGAGCGACGCGGTTGCTTTCCAGCGCGTTGATCAGCGCCCGTGCCGGCGCTTCCTGGCCGATCAGTTCGGCAAACTGCCGCGGCCGATAGCGCCGGGCCAGGACGGTGTAGCTCTCTTGCGGGGCCGCTGCTGTCGCGTCGGTTGCTGGTTTACGCTTGGCCATAGGAGTCAGGGGACAGGAATCAAGAGTCAGGAGTCACAATCTGGCGCTGTCACCGGCTGACTCCTGACTCCTGATTCCTGACGCCTGAAAAAAATGGAGCCCGTGGCAGGTGGCCAGAGGCTGATCCACTGCACAAGGGTTCGTTGCTTATGGCTGCACCTTCCGGCCTGACCAGGTTCACAACTGCCCTTTGCGTGGGTCCCCTGACTCCTTACCACGAGCATAAGTGTTCGGCGCCAATATCCGCTCGACGACTCTGTGTCCGTATTACGGATTTTCTCTCTTCGCGGGTGGATTATCCACCTCTTTCGTCCGAATCGTCGCCTTGCGAATGACGATCGGATGTTCCGGCCGGGTGCCGTCCGGAAACTCCGGCGCATTCAACACAGGTTGTGTAGATATTCTACGCGCGACGTCCAGCCCCCGCGTCACCTTGCCGAAAACGGTTCGCTCGCCGTCCAGCACCGGCGCCCGCGACAGCGTGATGTAGAATCGGCACGCACCCGTATCATCGCTCTCGCCCAGGCAGGCGCCGACGGTGCCTTCTTCGTGCTTCACCTGGTCGTTCAGCTCGGGCTTGAGCCAGTAACCGATGCTCCCGAAGCCCGGATTTCCGCAACCCAGCGGACAGCCGCCTTCAATCAGCTCGACCTTGCTGTCCGGCACCGCGTCCGACTGGTCGTGGATGGCGCGTTCGAAGACCAGGCCGTCGTAGTAACCGATCTTGGCCAGCACGAGGAAGCTGCGCACGTGATTGGGCGCCGCCTCCGGCAGCAAGTTGATCTCGATCGGCCCCAGCTCGGTATCGAGGACAACGGTGTACGTGATGCTCTTGCCGGCCGGCGTGACGAACTTGATCGTGTCCCAGGTCTGCACCGCCTGTTCGTAGAGCTTGCCGACCGATTTGCCCGTCAGCGTCGTGTCCGAAAGGATCTGGCCTTCGGGTGGATCGGGGACCGTCGCATCGGCAAATGACTTGCACAAGTAAGCATAAGGCGATGCCGACGGTCCCGCCGGGGCGCCGGGGACAGCCAGCGCCGGCGCTTGTCCTCCGTCGGCGGGAGTCGGTGCGTCTTTGTGCCCGCAACCGACCAAGCCCGCCCCAAGCAGCAGCCCTGCGACTCCGAATGGAATGACGGTTCGGCCCCCGCGATATCGATGATTGGCCATCTTCTCCTCCTCCCGCAGACGGATGGGTGGCATGCTCCCCCAAGGGGGCGGCATCCTAGTCAGGGGTGGGGCTGGGGTCAATCGGGAATGTGAATGGCGTGGCTTCACCCGTTCCCGTGTCCGAAAGGGTCGATCACAGGAATGAAACTGGTCGTCTTCCCGTTCCCCGTTCCCGTTCCCCTTCCCGTTCCCATTCACCTGCGCCGAAGTGTCCACGGAAGGAATCAAACCGGGAACGGGAAGGGGAACGGGAACGGGGAGGGGAACGGGGAGGGGAAGGGTAGGGAAAGAGTGGGTCAAATTCACTGTTGGATTCCCCCGCTCGATTGACCCTCGCCAGAACCCCCCGCTAGAATGTCCTTTCCATTGACCCCCAACCTTCCTGCTTGTCCGGGGAATCGGCGTTGCTCAACATCGTGCTCGGCGGCCTGGTGTTCCTGTTCCCCGTCGCCTGCTACTTTTTGTTTCTGGCCATGATCAACGGACGTCAGCATCCGACCATGATCTATGGGCCGTGGGACTTTGCCGGCGTGCTCCTGGCGACCTCCGGGTTCCTGCTCGTCGCCGGTCCGATCGTGCTGGGGGCCTTCCACTCGCGCGTCCGCGCCGCGCTCACGCAGGGCCAGCTGCCCGCGATTCGCGACCTGGGCGGCAACGCCTGGGGCTTCTGGGTGTTGCTGTGGGGATCCTACTTCCTGGTGATCCTGCTCGGCGGTTTCCTACTGATGCGACAGCGACGCAACAGCACGGTGATCTACAACATCGAGCGGATCACGCTCGACGAAGCCCTCGGCCAGGTCTTCTCCCGGCTGCATCTCGACTGCGCTCGTGTTGCCAATCGGTTTTTCCTGAGCCAGGCACCGGCCGATGCCTCGGAAAAGCGGAGCCCGGTCGCGTCCAGCGACGCAATTCAAAGCTACCCGGATCGCAATCCGATCGCTTCCGCCGATGAGCGCACCGAGGTGGGCGACATTTCGGAAGCGATGCTTGCCACGCGGCCGGGTTTTGAGCTGGAAGTATTTCCCACGATGCAGAACGTCACGCTGCGCTGGCGCGGCACTCCCGAGACGCTGCGCGGCGACGTGGAAGCCGAGCTGGACAAGGAGCTGCGCGAAACCGTCACGCCGGACAATCCCGCGGCCAGCTGGTTCTTGACGGTGGCATCGTGCCTGTTCTTGACGCTGTTCCTGGGGCTGCTGTCCTTCATCGTCTACCTGACGCGCGGCCGCTGAAAGGCAGGGGGGAAAAAATGAACCACGGATTACACGGATCACACGGATAAATCAAAAGAGCAGGCAGTGCGTGTGGTTCTGCCCTGAACACTGTGGCATTGGTGGTAGACACCGCATTCTTTATCTGTGTGATCCGTGTAATCCGTGGTTCATTTCTTTCTAGTCATCCAGGGGCTGCAAACCTGGAGCGAACGGGGCTGTCAAAAAGCACCATGCCAAACCGCGATGCGACTGACCCGTTCGCCGACAAGCGCGCCGCCATGCGCGAGGAGTTCTTCGCCCGGCTGTTTCTCCTCGGCGGCTGGCTGGGCGGGACTGACACCTACAAGCGCACCATGTGGGCCGCGGTGCCGGACATCGCTATCGTCCGCGCCGGCTACGCGTTGACCATGCGCAAAGGGCTGCCCGAACCCGGCGCCGACAATCAGCTCGTCATGGCTGGCCACGAAGCGATGCTGGCCCAGTGGTTTCACCGCCCCCTGCGACGCAGCGACATCGAGCTCGCCCGACGCTGGTGTGCCGAGCAATCCGCCGTCCGCGCCTTTCCACACGCCGTCTGGGACGCGATCCTGCAAGACCAGCCCGGCGAAGACGTCTACTTGCCCGTGGACATCTGGGGTTTCGCCGGAGGTCAGACGTTCTTGCCGCAACTGCCATGTCTCTCCTTCGAAGGCATGGGCGGGGCGATCTCGTACCTGGAACCGGCCATGTGCCGCTACTTCGCCCCGATCATCCAGGCCACCAAGGCCCGGCTGATGTCCCTGGCCACGCCCCGGGACGCGGAGTTCGGCTTACGCTCGGCTCCCAACGAGCTGGCGAACCTGGTCCTGCTCCTGGCCCGGTTTGTCGGCGGCCGCGGCCGGCTCACCTCCAATGACACCGCGGAGTTCCTTTATCCCGAGTTGTTCCGCACCGTGGGCACCATCGGCCACGAGATGATGTGCGCTGCCCAGACCTTCGACCGCTCGCTGGCCGACGCCGAGTACGAGATGATGGACCGCTTCGTCACCGCGATGGGCCAGGCGTCGCTCCTGTGCGACCTGGTCGATGCCGAGTCGGTCGGCCTGGAGAATGCGCTGCGGGTGATCAAGGCGCACCCGGAGACGGACCGCGTCGGCATCCGCGTCGATTCGGGAGACATCGCGGGCCAGTGCGTCCTCTACTTCGAGAAGATGCGGCAACTCGGCCTGTCGCCGCGCATGATCGTCTTCGAGGACGAGGTGACGCCGGAAGGCGTGCGCAAGGTCTACGATCACTTTCGCCAGGCAACCGGCCAGGAACCGACGATGCTCTTCCCCGGCGCCGGCGGCTACTGGTGGCGCCTGGTCCACCGCGACACCGTGGCAGCCGCGTTCAAGCGCAGCGCAACCGGCAACCATCCCAATGTCAAGTTCTCCAACTCCACGGGCAAGGAATCGCTGGGCGGCTACCTGCGCGTCTACGGCCGCGACGATACCTTGATCGTTGCCGACGTGTCCGAATCGCCGCCGGGCGAGCCGCTGTTCGTCAAGCTGGTCGAGGCGGGACGGATCGTGTATCGGGAGCGCTTTGAAGAACAGGCCGATCGCGCGGACCGGACGTGGGGACGGTATAAGCGGGTGGAGCTGTCGCCGAAGATTGCGGGGTACATGGAGCGGTTTCGGGCGATGCGGCAGGAGGCTATCGCGGCGGCGACGAGAGAGTTGGCAAAAAGATCGTAGTCTGCTCTAATGCACGAAACACGCGAGGATAGTTTTCATGGAAACCATCAAGACCCAAGCAACCATCGCAGCCGATGGCACACTCCGGCTGGAGGTTCCATCTCGCCTCCCGCCTGGGCTCGCCAATGTAGTCCTTGTTGTCGAACTGAACCGTATCGAACCACAGCGTCTGCCGTGGGAGAGTATCGTCGGTGTTGGCAAGGAGATCTGGGCAGGTGAGGATGCGCAAGATTACGTCAATCACTTACGCGACGAGTGGGAGCGATGAGTCTCCTTAGCGCCATTCCCGCTGGCATGGTCGTTGGTCTGGACACCGGTCCCCTGGTCTACTGGATTGAACAACACGCCGACTACCATCCCATACTGCAACCATTCTTTCAGACTCGGCTCAATGCAGGGCTGAACGAAGCGGTAACCTCGGTAGTGAGTCTATCTGAAGTACTGGTCAAACCATTCACACTGTTGCGTTCCGACCTGGTCACGCAATATCGCGACTTCCTGTTGCGGTCTTCGCACTTCTCAGTTCAAGAGATCACCATTGCCATTGCGGAACGGGCCGCCGAACTTCGTGCCCGCTACGGCGTTCGCTTGCCGGACGCATTTCAGATAGCGGCCGCACTGGACCAGAAGGCGACCTTTTTCATCACGAACGACTTGGGCCTCAAGCGTGTCACGGAGTTAACCGTGCTGGTCTTGAAGGACTTCTTGGCACCGCCCGCTCCTTGAGGTGGAACCATGGCCGATTTCGCCATCTACTGGAAGAACTTCGCCCGCGAGAGCAAGGCAGCCGATTGGCCTTGCACGCGCTGGTTCACGAACGCAGATCGGCTGGGCAAACGCGCTGTTGGCGACCGGCTCTGGCTGTTTACCGCTGGCGACAAGTGCGACATGGCGGAGGCCAAGGCTGGTTATCTAGTGGAGGTCTTCAGGGTCAAGTGCGTCCAAGAGAACCAGGTGATTGACCCCGACTATCCCTCGCACGAGTTCCGCTACGTGATCCAAGGGGATGAAACGCGCTGCGTCAAGATCGACCCTCCATTGTTGGTCGATGACATCATTCGCGCCGAGGGTCAGGATCCGGCAGTTGCTATCGGCACGTTTCTGCAATCGCCGCGGAAGCTTGACGACGACAACCGGAACCGCTTGCTCGATCGTTTGCGAGCGCAGCGGCCGGAACTGCTTGCGGAAGTGCAACTCGAAACGTGATTGGTCGGGTTCCGTGCTACCTGGTTGGCCTTCAATGATCTCCCACGGATTCCTCCGCGTCGCTGCTGCCGTCCCCACCCTCCGCGTCGCCGATTGCGCCTTCAACGCCGAGCGCATCCTGGCCCTGATGACGCGTGCCGAGGCCGAGGGCGTCAGCGTGCTCGTGTTTCCCGAGTTGGCGATCACCGGGTACACCTGCGCGGACCTCTTTCATCAGATCACGCTCCAGCACGGCGCCCGCGATGCCCTGCTACACCTGGCCCGCGCCGGCAAATCGGTCTTTAGCGGAGTGGCCATCGTCGGCCTGCCGTTTGCCGTCAACGATCAGCTCTTCAACTGCGCCGCGGTGCTGCACCAGGGAAGCATTCTTGGGCTCGTTCCCAAGACGTTCCTGCCGAATTACAAGGAGTTTTACGAGGTACGCTGGTTCGCGCCGGCGTCCGCGGGGGGCGACACGGTCGTCAGCGTCGGCGATCAGCGTGTTCCGTTTGGCACGGCCCAGCTTTTTGACGCGACCGACGTGGAAGGGCTAGTGCTCGGCGTCGAGATCTGCGAGGACCTGTGGGTGCCGATTCCGCCGAGTTGCCATCTGGCCATGCAGGGAGCGACACTGCTGGTCAACCTGTCGGCCAGCAACGAGGTCATCGGCAAGACGCCGTATCGTCGCCAGCTGGTGCTGAACCAGTCGGGTCGGTGCATGGCTGCTTACGTTTACACCTCGTGCGGGGTGCATGAATCGACGACGGACTTGGTCTTCGGCGGGCATTGCCTGATCGCGGAGAATGGCTCACTGCTGGCCGAGTCGCCGCGCTTTCGCCGCGATGAGACGCTGCTGGTGGCCGACGTCGACATCGACCGTCTGCGCGTCGAACGGCAGCGCACCAACAGCTTTCAGGACCTGCACCGGTTCGTCGACAAGCCGGTGGCCCGCCGTTCCTTCGCTTTGAATCGCACCGACCTGCCGGAACCCCTCCGCCGCGAAGTGGAAGCCCATCCCTTTGTACCGCGCGGTCAGGAACAGCTGCGCGAGCGCTGCGACGAGATCTTCCACACGCAGGTTGCGGGCTTGGCAAAGCGGCTGGAACACATCGGCAAGCCGGCGGTCGCCATAGGCGTTTCGGGCGGGCTCGATTCAACGCTGGCGCTCCTCGTCGCCTGCAAGACGATGGATGCCATCGAGGTGCCGCGCGATCGCATCCGCGCGTTCACCATGCCCGGCTTCGGCACGACGACGCGCACTCGGCGCAACGCCTGGGCGCTGATGGAGCAGCTCGGCGTGACGGCTGCCGAGGTGGATATCCGCCCGCTCTGCCTGGAGGAGATGCGTGCCCTCAAGCATCGGCCCTTCGGCATCGAGTTGCAGGGGCTGAATGTGGACGGCCTGACCACGCGCTTGCAGATGGTACCCGACGAACAGCGGCAGGACCTCGTCTTCGAGAACGTGCAAGCGCGGATGCGGACGAGCATCCTGATGAACAGTGCGTTCGTGATTGGCACCGGCGACGTGTCGGAGCTGGCGCTGGGGTGGGCGACCTACAACGGCGACCACATGAGCATGTACAACCCCAACGTTAGCATCCCCAAGACGCTGGTGAAGTTCCTCGTCCACTGGGCCGCCATGAACGAGTTCGACGGGGAAGCGCGGCGGATCCTGCTCGACGTCGTGGCGACCAAGATCTCGCCCGAGCTCCTGCCGGCCGGCGGCGACGGACAGATCGTGCAGGAGACCGAAGAGACCATCGGCCCTTACGAGTTGCACGATTTCTTTCTCTTTCATTTCTTGCGCTACGGTGCGCCGCCGGAGAAGATCCTGTTCCTGGCCGAGCACGCGAAGTTCGATCGCGCCTACACGACCGCGGAACTGCGCCGCTGGCTCCGCGTGTTCGTGCAGCGGTTCTTCGCCAACCAGTTCAAGCGCTCCTGTCTGCCGGACGGGCCCAAGGTCGGTTCGATCAGCCTGTCGCCGCGGGGCGACTGGCGCATGCCGAGCGATGCCCAGGGCACATTGTGGCTCCAGTGGGCAAATGAAGGGAAGTAGCGCAATCCGCCTCCGTTCCCCCCAGAGGCGGAGCAATGATCCGATTTGTCGGGTGCGTCAAGCGTACTCGCGTGGACGCACTGGAATGCGGGCGCGCTTGTGGATTGTCAGACCAGTGTTGATCTCGGTGCGTCCGCGCGAGTACGCTTGACGCACCCTACGACCTACGACCTGCTCTTGCGCGTCACGATCGAGACGTATCCACCGCACGAAAGTGCTCGCGCAGATGCGGCAGCATCTCGTACTCGTACCCATTGTCGAACCGGACTGTGCACACCCAGTCCGCGGCGCCTGGCACTTCTTCGGGCGTTCCCTCCTGACAACGAACGATGGTTCCTTGCATCCCAGCCTTCACTTCCAAGCCACGGCCGACCTTCAGCACGTGAGCGGAAATGTACTCCAAGCGATCACCGATATGGAACGGTGCTGCCGATTGCGTGCGCATGATCGTGCTCCTTTTTTGAACTTGCGGACCCACTCTTTGCTCGCGAAATCCGTGCCTGGCAATCGCATCTCGCAGGGTCGCCACCTGGCACACGAATTGCATGGCGAACACGCAGCTCAACGGTTGTAAGCAGGGAGGTGGAAATCATGCATACAAAACAAGGCCTGCGCCGAATGCTGGTCGGCGCCGAACTGACTTCGAAGGGCGTGCATTTTCGTGTCTGGGCGCCGCGGCGGCGCAAGGTCCGCGTGGTCCTGGAGACAGGACCGGGGACGAGGAACGACAAGCCGACCGATTTTCTGCTGACGGCGCATGACGACGGCTACTTCGAGGGCACCGTCGCCGATGCCGGCGTGGGAACGCGCTATCGCTTCCGTTTGGATGACGACAGCACGCTTTACCCCGACCCTGCGTCGAGATTCCAGCCGGAAGGGCCGCACGGCCCATCAGAAGTCGTCGATCCCGAGCAATTCGCGTGGACCGATCACGGTTGGTCCGGCGCCGGCTTGGAGGGCCAAGTGCTGTACGAGATGCACGTCGGCACCTTCACGCCGGAGGGAACGTGGGAAGCCGCGGCTCGGCAGCTTCCCGAACTGGCCGCACTGGGCGTCACGGTCATCGAGATGATGCCGGTCGCCGATTTCGTTGGCCACTTTGGCTGGGGCTACGACGGCGTCAACCTGTTCGCGCCCACGCGGCTCTATGGAACCCCCGACGACCTGCGCCGCTTCGTCGATCGGGCGCATGCGGCCGGCATCGGCGTCATTCTGGACGTCGTCTACAACCACTTCGGCCCCGACGGCAACTATCTCAAGCCGTTTTCCGAGGACTATTTCACCGACCGTTACAAGAACGAATGGGGCGAGGCGATCAACTTCGACGGCCCTGGCGCCGAGGCGGTGCGCGAGTTCTTCATCGCCAACGCCGGCTACTGGATCGAGGAGTTTCACTTCGACGGTCTGCGCCTGGATGCCACGCAGCAGATATTCGATGCTTCGCACGACCACATCCTGGCTGCCATCACGCGCCGCGTGCGGGAAGCGGCAGCCGGACGAGAGACGCTGCTTGTCGCGGAGAATGAACCGCAAGAGGTGAAGATGGTCCGGCCGCTGGATCGAGGCGGTTACGGCATCGATGCCCTGTGGAACGACGATTTACACCATAGCGCCATGGTGGCGCTGACCGGCCGCAATGAGGCCTACTACACCGATTATCACGGCACGCCGCAGGAGTTCATCTCCGCGGTGAAGTGGGGCTATCTGTACCAGGGGCAACGCTACAAGTGGCAGAAGAAGCGGCGCGGCACGCCGACGCTGGACGTCGCGCCGGCGGCGTTCGTCACGTTCGTGCAGAACCACGACCAGGTGGCGAACTCTGGTCGCGGCTTGCGCTGCCACCAGCTCACCAGTCCCGGCAAGTGCCGCGCCATGACCGCCTTGATGCTGCTGGCGCCCGGCACGCCGATGCTGTTCCAGGGTCAAGAGTTCGCCGCTTCCACGCCGTTCTTCTACTTCGCGGACCACAATCCCGAGCTGGCGAAGCTGGTCCACAAGGGACGCAATGAGTTCCTCAGCCAGTTCCCCAGCTTGGCGACGCCCGCAATGCAGGAACTGCTGATCGATCCCGCCACGGAAGAGGCATTTCGACGTTCCAAGCTGGACTTCGCGGAGCGGCGCCGGCACGCGCCCACTTACGCGCTGCATCGCGACCTTCTACAATTGCGCCGGACCGATCCGGTGTTCCATTCACAGAAGCCGCGCGGCGTCGATGGGGCCGTGCTGGCGGAGGAAGCCTTCGTGCTGCGATTTTTTAACGCGGAACATGGCGACCGCTTGCTCATCGTCAACTTCGGTCGCGACCTGCGCCTGGACCCCGCGCCGGAACCCCTGCTGGCGCCGCCGGAAGACCGGCGCTGGGATGTGCGCTGGTCGAGCGAAGATCCAAAATACGGCGGCCACGGCACCCCGGGCGTGGACACCGAGGAGAACTGGCGTGTCCCGGGCAATGCGGCCATCGTGCTCGTGCCTTCGCCGTTTACCGAGGCTTCTCATGGATGAACTGACACGAACGCTGACCTGGACTGGGCCGCGAGTCACGGAACCCGACACATCGTTGACGCATGAGTGGCTGGTGGCCAATGGCCTGGGCGGCTATGCCTCGGGCACGGTGTGCGGTGCAGCGACCCGGCGTTATCACGGCCTGCTGATTGCCGCACTGCCGGCGCCGCTGGGCCGCACCATGATGTTCAATCATCTGGCGGAGCGCATCCGACTGCGGGATGGCCGCGAAGTCCGCTTCGGTGCGGCCGAATACGCGGACGATCGGCGACTCGAATTGCACGGCGTCGGTCATCTGCGCGAGTTTCGCCTCGAAGCCGGGCTTCCGGTTTGGCGCTATGACATCGATGGCCTGATCGTGGAAAAGCGGATCGTGCTGCCGCATTTGCAGAACACCGTTTTCCTGACGTATCGCCTGATTCACGGCCGCGGTCCGGTGCGCCTGAAGTTGCAGCCTTCGGTGCATTTCCGCGGGCACGACGCGCCCGTCAGCGGAAACCTGCCGCGGCCGTATGTGCTGACGGCCGTCGAGGATCGGTACGATCTGGCAGCCTCCCCCCCATTGCCGCACCTGCGGTTTCATGTCTACGGCCACCGCCCCGCCTTTACGCTGAGCGGCGAAGTCATGCCGCAAGTGCTTTACCGGATTGAAGCCAGTCGGGGCTACGACTTCACCGGCGACCTGTGGTGCCCCGGACATTTCAAGATCGATCTCGCCGAGGGACAGGATGCCACGCTCGTCGCATCGACCGAATCCTGGGAAACGATCTTGTCTCTGAAGCCCGAGGATGCGTTGGCGGCGGAACACTCGCGGCGCGAACGGCTGCGTGTGCAGGCGCCGCCGCGAGCACAGGAAGGCGTCGCTTCGGAACTGGTCCTCGCGGCCGATCAGTTCATCATCCGGCCGGAGGGACGCGTCGAGGAATCAGCGCGGGCCCGCGCTGGCGGCGACGAGGTGCGGACCGTCATCGCCGGCTACCACTGGTTCACCGACTGGGGCCGCGACACCATGATTAGCCTGGAAGGGCTGACGCTGGCAACCGGCCGTCAGCAGGAAGCGGGCTACATCCTGCGGACCTTTGGCCACTACGTTCGCGATGGCCTGATTCCCAATCTCTTCCCCGAAGGCGAGAAAGAAGGGCTCTACCACACGGCGGACGGCACACTCTGGTACTTCCATGCCCTGCACCGCTACCTGCTGGCCAGCGACGATCGCTTTACGTTGCGACAGCTCCTGCCGACGCTGCTCGACATCGTTCGCCACCACGTTCGCGGCACCCACTTCGGCATCGGCGTCGATCCGGCGGATGGATTGTTGCGACAGGGCGCGGAAGGCTACCAGCTCACCTGGATGGACGCGAAGGTGGATGGCTGGGTCGTCACGCCCCGGCGCGGCAAGGCGGTGGAGATCAACGCATTGTGGTACAACGCGCTACGATTGATGGAAGGCTGGCTGCTCGCTGAAAAGAGACACGAGGAAGCCGGTGAAATGGCGACGCTGGCCGTTCGCGCCCGAGCCGCCTTCAACGACCGCTTCTGGAACCCGGCGACGACCTATCTGTTCGACGTGGTGGATGGCGAACAGGGCGACGACGACGCCTGCCGGCCCAATCAGCTTTTTGCGCTGTCGCTGGATCATCCCGTGCTCGACGAGTCGCGCTGGGTTCCGGTCCTGGAAGCCGCGCGACAGCGGCTGCTCACGCCCGTCGGTCTGCGCTCGCTGGCGCCGGGGCATCCCGACTACAAGCCGCAGTACTACGGCGATCTGCGCGCTCGCGATGCGGCCTACCACCAGGGCACCGTCTGGGCCTGGTTGATCGGGCCGTTTGTCGATGCGTGGCTGCGCGTGCATCCCGGCGACCGGGCGAAGGCACGCGAATTCCTGACCGGCTTCGTCGATCATTTGAATGAAGCGTGCGCCGGCTCCATCAGCGAAATCTTCGATGCCGAGGCGCCCTATACGCCGCGCGGCTGCGTCGCCCAGGCATGGAGCGTTGCCGAAGTGTTGCGCTGCTGGGTGAAGACGGCGGAGGAGCAATCCGGCAACGGCGAGCTTCGGCCCGCGTGAAACCACCCTCGTGGCCGGGCAGGAGCCCGGTCACGAGGGCGATGGTGCGTCGTCGCGTCGCTCCTCGATCAGGACCGCTCCCGAAGCTGGCGATTCAACCGGTTGCGCAAGCGGCGGATGTTCGTTCGGCATCTCGATCGCGCCACCCACCGCCGGTTCCACCGGTTGGGCCATCGGCGGGATCATCTCCGGCTGAAGCGGATGCGCGCCGCCGGCGAACTCCGATGGATGCACCGGTTCGCCGCCCGCCGACCCGCGGAAACGACCGCTGACGATGCGTCCCAGCCCGATCGAGGCCACGCCCCAGCAGATCACCCCCACCAGGCCGCAGAAGAAGCGTTCCCAGTTCACGTTCATGCTGCGATAGCCCGAATACATGGGCGTCTGCAGCTCCGAACCGTGCAGGGCGAGGATGCGCAGCGTCATGGGCGGCGTCATGCCGTAGGTCTCGAAATTTGCCACCCAGTCGGGGAATTCGCTCTTGTTGCCTGACGAGTAGATGAAGACCGGTCCCATGCACATCCACACCAGCCAGTGCCCGAAGCTGAAACCGACCAGGGCCAGGAAGGTGGCAATGACGGCACGCAGGCTCGTCTTGCTCGTGATCGAGAAGTACAGACCCACGTTGGCCGCGAAGGTGGCGAAGACCAGCCATGCAAGCATCAAGAGCGGCACGGCCAGGTAGTGCAGGCCGCCCGTGGCAATGCCGAGCGCCCAGATGGCCGCCAGCCAGATCCACGACCAGCGCATGCTCAGGACGCTCCCCAGCCATTTGCCATGGAGGATCTCGTCGCGGCGCAACGGCGTCAGCAGCAGGCTGTCGAGCGTCTGCTTATCGCGCTCGACGCTGAAGCTTCCCGCCGCGCGCACCGCCACGCCGAGCAAGGTCAAACAGGCGACCAGCGTGCCGACCTGCTGCACCCAGCCGCTCATCGCCAGTCCAAACTCGCGATGCCAGGCCTGGTAGTGGCCGCGATTGGAAGTCAGTTCGTGCGTGTACTCGTAAATCGTCTGCGCTGCCGGCGCGAAGCTGACCAGGACCAGCACGCCCAGAACGAGCTTGGCCGCGAAGTTGAAATGGAAGCCGCGCTCGGCATAGACTTCCTTCCACAGCATCGGATGAGCGCCCAGGGCGGGCAAGCCCCACTTGCGCGTCAGCTTCGGCGGCGGAGCGCTCTTGCTGGCCTGCTTGAGCGCCACAATGCGCAGTCGAGCCACCGCCCAACCGGTACAGATGAATGCGGCCGTGCCGTGGAAGATCGCGTAATTGCGCAGCAAGCCAGGCAGGATCGCGCTTAACGGCTGGCCGGCCCGCCAGCTCACGATCAGCTTCTGCAGGCCGATGAACAGGTTCCCGGCCGTGAAGGCGTCGACGACGGCTCCCAGCGACACCACGGTGTCGCCGGCGCTGCTCGTCCAGCCCCAGTTTGCGGCGCCGGGACTATCGGCCACCCAGCGGCCGAGGACGAACGAGAGGCCCAGGTAGACGGCCGTGCTCAGGTAGGTGAAAACGATGGCATCGCGCGGCTGGCGCGCGTACGTGGAATGCAGAATGCTCAGGCAAGCGAGGCTCGCCATGGTGCAGCCCAGCGCTGCAAATCCCGACAGCACCATGTTCGGGTCAATGCCGCCGAAAAACTGCGTCAGGCTGAGGATCGGCAGGCCGGTCAGGACAATGAGCGCCAGATTTGCCAGGCGGGCGACGAGCTTGCTCAGCACCACCTCGGCGTTGCGCAGGTCCGTCGCCAGCAGGAAGTCGAGCGTACCGCGATCCTTTTCCTCGGCGATGGCTCCGGCGGTGTAGGCGGGCGTGAGCAGCAACACGACCAGGAACTCGGCTGCCATGAACGTGAGGAAGAACGACTCGGCAAAGCGCGTAATTTCCTGGGACGACAGCCGTTGCCCCTGCGGCAGGTTCCACGACCAGTAGACGTACAGCGACGTGAGAGCACCGAGCAGGACCAACGCGTACAGGAAGCGCAACAACACATAGCGTCCGCGCCGGGCGATGCGCACCATGTCGTAGCCGAGTACGGGACCGAACAAGCGCACGGTTCCACTGCGTGCCAGCGCTGCCAGGAGGAGAATGCAGACAACCGCGACCACCGCTGGCGCCGCGGCGACGTCCTGATGCAGCGCTGCACGGAAGCCAAAGATGCCTGCACCGATAATGGCGCCCAATGTGGCGGCAATGGCCAGCACCGCCACCAAGACTTCGGCGACGCTTGGCAGGTGCAGGTTCTGCCGAAACCAGACCACAAAGCGGGAAACGAGTGAAGGCATGTCGATTCTTCACGAGCAAGAGACTGGTCTTACGAACCGCGCCGAACGAAGCGATCCGCCGGCGAGCGGCGGGGGGGGGGGGCCCCCGGGGGAGGAC
>JAIEMG010000325.1 GCA_019752375.1 Gemmataceae bacterium
GGGGCGCGGGGTGGGGGGTGCCCCCCGGGTTGTACCCCACAATTTTTTTATTTCCCCGGGGGGGGCCCCCCCCCCACGGCTCGCCGGACATCCCGGGAAACTCATTGCCTGCGCCGCCGCGCTCCGGTATCCTTCATCCTTGACGCGGTCTCCCCCTTGGGCCGCGTTCCGCCGGCATCCCCCCGACCGAGCCTTACCATGCCATCGTTCCCGACTCCCACTCCGTTTGCCGCCGGACTTGTGCTCCTGCTGCTCGCGTTGGCGCCGGTAAGGGCCGAAGAACCGGCATTTCGGCTGTCTCCCGCTAATGTCGTGCTGCGCGGCAAGGCCGATCGGCAGCAGTTGCTCCTTACCGGAACCGTCAACGGCAAGGAGCTGGATCGGACCCGCGACGCTCGTTTTCAGAGCGAAACGCCAACGATCGTCGCGGTGAGCGCCGACGGCGTGGTCACCCCAGTGGGAACCGGCACCGCGACCATCATTGCGACCGTCGAAAACCAGCAAATCCGCACCATCGTCAAGGTGATTGACGGCGATCGCTACGCGCCCGTGACGTTCGACAAGGACATCATGCCGCTCTTGGCCCGCGCCGGATGCAATTCCGGTCCGTGTCATGGCAAGGCTCGCGGACAGAACGGCTTTCAGCTGTCGTTGCTCGGCTTCGATCCCGATTTCGACTTCGCCGCCATCACCAAGGAAGCCCGCGGGCGGCGCATTTTCCCCGCAGCGCCGGACCACAGCCTGCTGCTTCGCAAGGCCAGCGGCCAGATGTCCCATGGCGGCGGCAAGCGTCTCGCTCCCGGCGAGCCCGGCTACGAAGTCTTGCGCCGCTGGATCGCTGATGGCACGCCACGGACGCCGAGCAACACGCCGGCCCTGGAACGCATCAGCGTGCTGCCGACGGAGCAATTGCTGACGAATCGTGCCGAGCAGCAGTTGATCGTCACCGCCCACTTTGACGACGGCACTTCGCAGGATGTCACGCATCTGACCACGTTCCAATCCAACGAGAGCGTGATCGCGGCCGTCAATGCGGGTGGACGGATCAAGGCCGGCCCGCTGCCGGGCGAAGCGGCGATCATGGCCCGCTACATGGAGAAGTTCGCGGTCTGCAACGTCGTCATCCCCCTGCCCGGCAATGTACCTGCGGACGTCTACGGCAAACTGCCGCGCAACAACTTCATCGACGGCCACGTCTGGGACAAGCTCCAGCGCCTTGGCATCACGCCGTCCGATTCCGCCAGCGATGCGACGTTCTTGCGCCGCGCTTACCTCGACGTGATCGGCCGGCTGCCGACGGCCGAAGAGACCCGCGCGTTCCTGGACGACAAGGCCGCGGACAAGCGAACTCGGCTCGTTGATCGCTTGCTGGAGCGGCCCGAGTATGCCGACTACTGGGCGAACAAGTGGGCCGACCTGCTGCGACCCAATCCCTATCACGTCGGCATGAAGGCGACCTACAACCTCGACTCGTGGCTGCGCGACGCTTTTCGTCGCAACAAGCCGTACGACCAGTTCGTCCACGAGCTGCTGACGGCACAGGGCAGCACGTTCCGTAGTGGTGCCGTCGTCCTCTTCCGCAATCGGCGCGAGCCGGACGAGATCACCACGATGGTCAGCCAGCTGTTCCTGGGCATTCGCCTGGACTGCGCCCGCTGCCACCATCATCCGTTCGAGGTCTGGAGCCAGGACGACTTCTACAGCCTGGCCGCCTACTTCGCCCGCATCGGCCGCAAGGGCACCGGCATCTCGGCACCCATTTCCGGCGGCGAGGAGATCATCTTCACCGCAACGCGCGGCGAGGTGAAGCATCCGCTCACCGGCCGCGTCTTGCCGCCCCGACCGCTGTTCGGCAAGGCCGCGGCTATCGAGGGCGAGCGCGATCCCCGCGAAGTGCTGGCGGACTGGATCGTCTCCCCCGACAACCCGTACTTCACTCGCGTCATCGTCAACCGCGTCTGGGCCGACCTGATGGGCCGCGGCCTGGTCGAACCCGTGGACGATCTGCGTGCGACCAACCCGCCCAGCAACGGCCCCCTGCTCGATGCCCTGGCCGTGGACTTCCGCAAACAGGGGCACGACCTGAAGAAGCTGATCCGCACGATCATGACGTCGCACGTCTATGGCCTGTCGTCGTTGCCCAAGGACCGCAACAGCGCCGACCTGCGCAACTACTCGCGGCATTATCGCCAGCGGCTGCGCGGCGAAGTGCTGCTCGATGCCGTGTCGGACATCACCGACGTTCCCGAGACGTTCACCGCCATGCCGCCGCGAGCGCGGGCCATGTCGCTGTGGACGGTGCGGACGCAGTCGGTGTTCCTGGACAGCTTCGGCCGTCCGGACCCGAACCAGGACCCGCCGTGCGAGCGCAGCAGCGATTCGACGGTCGTGCAGGTGCTGCACCTGATGAACTCGCCGAACCTGCACCGCAAGGTGACCGCGGACGGCAGCCGGGTCGCGACCCTGGCCGCCAGCGGCAAATCGCCGCGAGAAATCGTGGACGAGCTGTACGCCCTGGTTTACAGTCGCCTCCCAAGCGACGACGAGCGCGCCGCCTGCCTGAAGATCTTCGACGAGAAGGGCACAACACGGCGCCAGGCAACGGAAGACCTGTTGTGGGCGCTGATCAACACGCCGGAGTTTGTTTTCAAGGACTGAGCAAGTAGATCCACAGGTGATCTGTGGATCGGGGGACGCTCCTATGGCACTGCCAAGAAACTGCGCCGGAATGACGCGACGCGACTGCCTCCAGCTCGGCCTCGGCACCGTCTTTGGCGGTGGTCTGGCCCACGCGTTGCGCCTGCGCTCCGTGGCAGCCTCGTCCGACGCGAAGGCGCCGGCTGCAAAGAGTTGCATCCTGATCTGGCTGGACGGCGGTCCCACGCACTACGAGACCTTCGACCCGAAGCCGAACGCTCCCGCCGAATTTCGCGGTGAGTTCTCCGCCATCCCAACACGGCTGACGGGCGTTGCCTTCTCCGAACACATGAAGCGCCTGGCCGCGATCGCCGACAAGCTGGCGATCGTGCGTTCCATTCGCCACGACCAGGGCAACCACGGTGCGGGCAATCACTACATGATGACCGGCGCGCCGCCGCGCATTCCGGTCGGCTGCGGGGCCTTCGTCAGCTTCCATCCGAGCCTTGGCTCCGTGACGGCCCACGAACGGGGCGCCCCGGCTGGGCTGCCGGCGTACTTCTCCATCCCGGAAATGTCGCGTTCGGGCGGCCCCAACTTCCTGGGTGCGAAGTTCGCGCCGTTCGTCGTTTCCGACAATCCCAACTCGCCCGGCTTCCGGGTGCGCGACGTGGCCTTGCCGGCCGGCTTGACCGGAGAACGCTTCGAATCGCGCCGCGACATCCGCGTGCAAGTGGACCGGTTGCAGCGCATCGCCGACAAGGCCGCGGGCGACCCGGCCGCTGCTCTCGACGAGCACTATCAGCAGGGCTACGAGCTGATTTCCTCGAAGCAGGCCCAGGCAGCGTTCGACATTCATCGCGAACCGGATCGCGTACGCGACGGCTATGGCCGCACCAACTTTGGCCAGCGTGCCTTGCTGGCCCGGCGCCTGGTGGAAGCGGGCGTACCGTTCATCACGCTTTACGAAGGCGGCTGGGACCACCACAAGGACATCTTCAAGGAGCTGAACAAGCGGCTGCCGTCCTTCGACGCGACCATTGCCGCACTCATCGACGACCTGGCCCAGCGCGGCATGCTCGACAGCACGCTCGTCGTCGTGCTCGGCGAGTTTGGCCGCACGCCGCAGGTGAACAAGGACGCCGGCCGCGATCACTGGTCCAATGCCATGTCGGTGCTGTTCGCCGGCGGACGCACGCCAGGCGGTCAGGTGGTCGGCGCGACCGACGTGAAGGGTTTCAGCGCCGTGGAACGCGTGCTGTCGCCGGAGAACTTCGCTTCGACCATCTACCGGAAGCTCGGCATCGACCCGGACAAGGTCCTGTACACGCCGCAAGGCCGTCCGTCTCACCTGGTCAGCGATCCGACGCCGATCAGCGAGTTGATGGGCTGATATGCCAACCGCACGAATCCTTCCCCTGCTGGTCCTGGGATCGGCGCTTGTTGTGCCGCCCTGTGCGGCGGCTCCGCCGACGCTCACCTACCTCTTCCCCGCCGGTGCACAGCGCGGCAAGACCGTCGAGGTGGCGGCTGCCGGCACCTTCGAGCGCTGGCCGGTCCGGGTCTGGGTCGACGGCAAGGGCGTCGACGTGAAAGCAGGCACGGACAGGGGCAAGCTGACCGTGACGGTTGCGGAGGATGCACCGCCCGGCACCTGCTGGATCCGTTTGTACGACGAGCAGGGCGCGTCGGCACTGCGTCCGTTCATCGTCGGCACGCTGCCCGAGGTCCTCGAGCAGGAGCCCAACGACGACTTCAAGAAGGCGCAGGTCATTTCCGGGAATGCGGTCACCATCAACGGCAAGCTGGAAAAAGCCGGCGACGTCGACTGCTTTGCGCTCAAGCTGACCAAGGGACAGACGCTGGTTGCATCCATCGAAGCCCATCGCACGCTTGGCTCGCCGATGGACGGCGTCCTGCAGGTGCTTTCACAAGACGGCTTCTTGCTGGAGGAGAACAACGACTATCACGGCCTGGACCCGCAGGTGATCTTCACGGTGCCCAAGGATGGCACCTACATCGTTCGCCTGTTCGCCTTCCCGGCCATGCCCGACGCCAGCGTTCGCCTTGCCGGCGGCGAGCAGTACGTCTATCGCTTGACGCTGACCACGGAGGGGTTCGTCGATCACGCCTTTCCCCTGGCTGCCGCACGGGCGGAACCCGGTTCGGTCGAACTGGTCGGCTGGAACCTTTCTGATGCCGCCAAAAAGCACACGCTCGCCCGCGGCCTCGCTGACGAACGTGTTTCGTTCTTCCATCCTCAGGTTGCCGGGGCGGCCCAGGTGCGTCTGGAACCGCATCCGACGATCATTTGGCTGGCCGATCCACAGAAGCAGCCACAAGCCATCAGCTTGCCGCTGACCATCAGCGGCCGTCTGGAGCGAAAGGGAGAAGTTCACGCCTTTGCCTTCGAGGCGAAGAAAGGACAGAAGCTGTCGTTCCTGGCCGAAGCGCGGGGGCTGGGCTTTCCGATTGAACCAGTCCTGCGTGTAACCGATGCCTCCGGCAAGACGCTCGCGCAGGCGGAAGGCCCGATGCTGGGGCGCGATCCGGAGCTGGCGTTCACCGTGCCGCAGGACGGCAAGTACCAGATCGAAGTCCGCGACCTCCATGCGAGCGGCAGCCCGCGCCATCTTTACCGGCTTCGTGCCGTGCCCGCCGAGCCGGACTTCGCGCTGACCCTTGCGGCCGACCGCTTCACGCTCGTACCGGGCAAGCCGCTCGACATTCCCCTCACGATTGAACGAAGGCACGGCTTCAACCTCGAGATCGAGTTGAGCGTGGAAGGCCTGCCCAAGGGTGTCAGCGCGATCACGGTGCAGACTGGCCCACCCGCCAATGCCAAGACGGTTACCCTGCGGCTGACCGCCGAAGCGATGCCGGCTGGAGGCACCGTTCGCATCATCGGCAAGGCCAAGGGCCAGCCAGAGGCTGAGCGAACGGCCCGCGCTACCCTGGAAGGCCTTTCGGCATCGACGCCGCACGTCTGGCTTACAGTCCCTGCCCAGGGAAAATGACACCTACGAAGATCTCCGCTACTTCGTCCCCTGGCAGAAACGGCGTACGGTCTGTAGCCGCAGGCTTCAGCCTGCGGAGTGAGTCTGCCGTCGCTGCGATGCCACTCCGCAGGCTGAAGCCGGCTGAAGCCTGCGGCTACAGAACCGCATCAAGAATCGTGCCGACTCGGTCCGCCAGGCCCTTGGTGGTGGCGTGGTGACGGACATTCCGTACGACCGCGTGTCGTTTGGGGCGCGAATTCTTGAAACGCGGTTTCCGTGCCGTTAGAATTGGGGCGCTCGGAGTGTTGCGGTTGCGCGCAACGAGCCACTCACTCCTGCAGCCGGGTTACAAGTCCCGGTGCGGGTATCACTTGCAGAAACGGCGAATGCGTTCGTGCCGCGCCATCGGGTGTCGGCGGGCAGAGGTTGTCTCATGGCTACCCTCCTTATCCTCAAAGGCACCGACCAGGGCCGGCGCATGCCGCTCGAAGACGAGCGAACAATCATGGGCCGTAACCGCGATTGCCAGGTCGTCATCGACTTTCCCGCCGTCAGCCGCGAGCACGCCCAGATCCTGAAAATCGGCGGCAAGTTCTATATCGAAGATCGCGACAGCCGAAACGGCACCTTCGTCAACAACCAGCAGATTGCCCAGCGCACCCTGCTCAAAAATAACGATCGCATCAAGATTTGTGATTTCCTCTGCACCTTCCACGACGGCACGGTGGTCAAGCCGTTGCCGATCGATCTGCGGCCCGAAGAGCCCGAGCCGACGGAGGAAGGCGAAAGCTCCTCCACCGTGGAAGCCCGGCTGACCGCCAGCGGGGGCAGTCATCATCTGCTGCTGGAATCGCAGCCGGCCGAAAAGATCAAGGCGCTCCTCGACATCAGCACCAACCTGAGCAAGACGCTCGAACTCGATGCACTGCTGCCCAAGATCGCCGAGAGCTTGTTCCAGCTCTTCCGCCAGGCCGACCGCTGCTTCCTGATCCTGCGCGAAGAGAGCGGCAAGCTGGTGCCTAAAATGATCAAGACCCGGCGCAACCTGGGCGACGCCAGCGCCCGCTTCAGTCGCAGCATCGTGCAGCAGTGCCTGGAGACCGGCCAGGCGTTCCTGAGCGAGGATGCGACAACCGATAGCCGCTTTGGTCTGTCCCAATCGATCGCCGACTTTCGCATCCGTTCGGTAATGTGCGCGCCGCTCCTGAGTGCGGAGGGCAAGGCATTCGGCGTCATCCAGCTGGACACGCAGGACCGCACCAAGAAGTTCATGGAGGACGACCTCAAACTACTGGTCGGCGTGGCGAACCAGGCTGCGGTGGCTCTGGAAAACGTGCAGATGCACAATGACCTGATCACGCGGGACCGGTTCCAGCGCGACCTGGAGCTGGCCCGCGAGGTGCAGCGCGGCTTCCTGCCGGGCTCATTGCCGCAGATTCCGGGCTATCAGTTCTTCGCTCACTACGAATCGGCCCAGCAGATCGGCGGCGATTATTACGACTTCACGCCATTAAGCAACCATCGCCTGGGCATCTTGTTGGGCGACGTGGCGGGCAAGGGTGTACCGGCCGCGCTCCTGATGGCCAAGTTGAGTGCCGAGGCCCGCTTCTGCATGCTGACCGAGCCGGAACTGGCGGTCGCCATTAGCCGGCTGAATGATTTGCTGATGCGCGCGGGCATGATGGACCGCTTCGTCACGCTGGCCGGCGCCTTGCTCGATCCGGGCCGGCATACGGTCGCGCTGGTCAACGCGGGCCATCCGCCGCCACAGATCTACCGGGCCGCCACCAGCAAGCTCGAAGATGGCATCTCCACGGAGGCAACCGGCCTGCCGCTGGGCGTGCTGGAAGACTTCACCTACAGCGCCCACCAGGTGGAGCTGCGCCCCGGCGACAGCATCCTGATGTTCACCGATGGCATCACCGATTCCATGAATGCCCAGAACCAGCCGTTTCAGATGGCCGGCATCCATGCGGCCGTGAAGGACCCGCGCGGCGGCCTGACGGCGCCGGAACTGGGCGAACGGGTCATCAAAGCCGTCAAGCAGCACGCCATCGGCCGCAGCCAGCACGACGATATTGCCGTGGTCTGCTTCGGGCGCGTGAAATGAGTGTATAATTGGGGGGTGCAGCTGCTAATTCTACAGGATGAGCTTGAGTAGCAGATGCCCTGTTTTTCAGGGTCTTCTCAAAGCTCGTGTCAGTTTCGTGCTGCAATCGCTGCCCAAATTTGGGCATTAATGGTCGATTTTCCGGTCTCCGAATGGCCGAAAACCTTGTTTTTCCCGTGTAGGATTGCTGTTTCCCTTGTAGAAAACGCAGTTGCACCCATAATTGGGCGTGGTTGAAAAAGGGGTCAGACACCGTTGTGTGCAGCACCCTTCGGGCCGTTCCAGCAACGGTGCCTGACCTGCTTTGTAGAAAAGCTTGCTTCTCGTTACCGGGCTCTCTGCCCGGTAACGAGGGGGCACGCTATCTTTAATGCTCAAGGACAGGCTTTTCTACAAAGCATGCCTGACTCCTTTTTCAACCACGCCCAACGCGATAAACCGCGAGGAAGGGAGCCCACGCCATGACCGAGACGACGGTTCGACCGCGAACTTCGAAGAAGACGAAAGAGCAGGAAAAGACGAAGCGGCAGCCGCCCTACAACGTCGTCCTGCTCAACGACGACGATCATAGCTACGACTACGTGATCGGTATGCTGAAGCAGCTCTTCGGCTATCCCGACGAGAAGGGCTTCCTGCTGGCGAAAGAAGTGGACTCTTCCGGACGCGTCATCGTTCTGACGACGACGAAAGAGCATGCGGAGCTGAAACAGGACCAGATCCACGCCTTCGGACCGGACCCGCTGATCGCTCGCTGTAAGGGTTCCATGTCGGCGATCATCGAACCGGCGCCGGGATAAACGAACGCCGCTTGCGGCTTCGCGGTCCCGCGAAGCCGCAAGCGGCAAGACTACCTTACTTATCGATCCGACGGATCGACTTGATGACCACGTCCTTCTTCGGCACGTTCTCGTGCCCGCCCTGGTCGGCCGTCTCGACCGCCTTGATCTTGTCGACCACGTCCATGCCGTCGATCACCTTGCCGAAGACGCAGTAGCCGACCTTGTCGCGCGCCTTGGCCTTGTCGAGGAACGTGTTGTCCTTGACGTTGATGAAGAACTGGCTGCTGGCGCTATTGGGCTCGCTGGTGCGGGCCATCGCCAGGGTGCCGCGTTCGTTCGAGAGGTTGTTGTCCGATTCGTTGACGATCGGGTCCTTGCCCTTCTTCTGCTTCATGCCGGACTCGAAGCCGCCGCACTGGATCATGAAGTTGGAGATGACGCGGTGAAAGATCGTGTTGTCGTAGAACTTGTCATCGACGTAGCCGAGGATGTTCTTGACGGTCTTGGGCGCCTTGTCCTCGAACAACTCGACCTTGATGTTGCCCATCGAGGTCTCGATCAGGATGACCGGGTTGGCCGCACGGGCCGGAGCGGCCGCGAACGCGACGCCCGCCAGGGCCAGCAGAAGGAAACGCTTCATGACATTCTCCTTGTGTGAGAAAACAAGCAGGGATCAGCCGTCAGCCGTCGGCTATCAGCCGAACCGAAATTATATCATGGTTCGGCTGACGGCTGAAAGCTCACGGCTGATAGCTTTTCTACGCCCGCCGGATGGACGTGATCATCACGTCTTGCACAGGCACGTCGCCGTGGCCGCCCTTGGTGCCGGTTGGCACTGCCTTGATCTTATCGACCACGTCCATGCCCTCGGTCACCTTGCCGAAGACGGCATAGCCGACGCCGTCGCCGGATTGCGACTTGTTCAGGAACGCGTTGTCGGTCACGTTGATGAAGAACTGGCTGGTGGCGCTGTCCGCGACGTTGGTGCGTGCCATCGCCAGCGTTCCGCGTTCATTGGCGAGGCGGTTGCCCGACTCGTTTTTGATCGGCGGCTTGGTCTTCTTCTGCTTCATGCCCGGCTCGAAGCCGCCGCCCTGGAGCATGAAGGTCGGGATCACGCGATGGAAGATGGTGCCGTCGTAGTAGTTCTCGTCCACGTAACTGAGGAAATTCTGGACGCTGATGGGCGCCTTGTCCTCGAACAGCTCGGCCTTGATGGCGCCGTGCGAAGTGGTGATGATGACGCTGGGATTCATGGTGTTCTTCCTGAATAAGGAGAGGACGGTTCAATCGACGCGGCGGACCGACTTGATGATGACGTCCTCGGCCGGCACGTCTTCGTGCTCGCCGATGGTGCCGGTCTTGACGGCCTTGATCTTGTCGACCACGTCCATGCCGGACGTAACCTTGCCGAAGACGCAGTAACCGACCTTGTCGCCGGCCTGGGCGCGGTCGAGCTTCTTGTTGTCCACCACGTTGATATAGAACTCGGACGTGGCAGTGTCCGCGCCGGTCTCGCGCGCCATGGCAATGGTGCCGCGCTCGTTGGAGAGGCCATTGTCCGACTCGTTCTTGATCGGCGGTTTGCCGCCGATCTTTTCCTTCATCCCGCTGACGTAACCGCCGCCCTGGACCATGAAGTTGGGGATCACGCGATGGAACAGGGTGCCGTCGTAGTACTTGGCGTCGGTGTAATCGAGGAAGTTCTTGACCGTGACCGGCGCCTTGTCGGGCCACAGCTCCAGCTTGATCTCACCCATCGAGGTGTCGATGGCGACATTCACCGGCTTGGCGGGCGGTCCGGCCTTGGTGGACACAGCGGGAGCGGCCGACGTGAAGACCATGGACACCCGCTGGCCGCACGCGGTGAGGCCGAGCAACCCGGCCGACAGGGACAGGAGCAAAAGTCGTCTAAGCATGATGAACGTCCTTCCACGAGAGACACATTTCCTGGCACTAGCAAACCGCATCGGCCACGGGAATGCAAGCGTCTGCTGCATAAGTAGAGACCGGAGCGTCGAATGTCATGAACTCAAGCGAATCCTCCGTGGCACGGACATTTCTGTCCGTGCCGTTGGGCGCTTGCACGGACAGAAATGTCCGTGCCACGGGTGCGTCTTCCCCTATCGCTTGCCCATGTTGATGGCATTCATCGGAGTAGCGGTGACTGCCGAGAATGCCCACGGCATTGACTTACCTGCGCGTGAACGAGGAGTCCGCTGCCGCCCGCGGAATGATGTGATACCATGACAACCATGACCGCGAAGAAGGTTGCACTCGTCACCGGGGCCGGCAAGCGCCGCGTCGGTTCCTACGTCGCTGACGCCCTGGCCGAACGCGGCTTCGCGCTGGTCATTCACTACCGCAGTTCCGCAGCCGAGGCAAACGAGAGCGTCGCCCGGTTTCAGAAACGCGGCATCGAAGCCATTGCCGTGCCGGCCGACCTGGGCGATGAGCAATCGGTCCACACGCTGGTCCAGACGTCGCTCGATCGCTTTGGCCGCCTCGACGTGCTGGTCAACTGCGCCGCGGTGTGGAAGTCAAAGCGACTGGAAGACGTGACCGCGGCGGACGTACGCATGCACTTCGAGACCAACACGATGGGCACGTTCCTCTGCTGCCAGCACGTCGGCCTGGCCATGGTGAAGCAGCCCGAGGGCGGCTGCATCATCACGCTGGGCGACTGGGCCGAGGCACGGCCCTACCTGAACTACGCGGCTTACTTCCCCTCCAAAGGCGCCATCTCGACCCTGACTCGCTGCCTGGCCGTCGAACTGGGGACGCGCAACCCCAAGGTGCGCGTCAACTGCATCATGCCCGGCCCGGTGCTCCTTCCGCCGGACCTGCCCGAAGCGGAGCGGCGCGAGGCGATCGATGCGACGCTGGTGCAGCGCGAAGGCAGCCCGACGAACATCGCCCAGGCGGTGCTTTACCTGGTGGACAACGACTTCGTCACTGGCGACTGCCTCCGCGTCGACGGCGGCCGCACGGTGTACGCCCGTGGCAACTGACATGCCCAGCACGAACTTCAACGTCCGCCTGCTCAAACGTCTGCTGCTGGCCTTTTGGGCCGTGTGGCTGACGCTGGTGTCCGCGACCAACTTCTGCGATCTGGCAAAAGTGCTGGAACTGTTGCCGAGGGATTGGCCATTCGCTTCCGGCAACGTCGACCAGGTGGTGGCCGCCACGGCACGTTACGGTGCGCCGGCGCAGCTCAATGTGGCGCTGTTCATGGCCGTGCTGATCTGGGAAACGACGGCTGCCCTGGCCTTCTACCGCGCGGCCTGGACCTATGGCGGGCGGGAAAATCTGATGCACGTGCACCGTGCGTTCGGCGTGAGCCTCATGCTTTGGGCCGCGTTCATGTTTGCCGACGAGGTGTGCATGCAGTACCCGATCGAAGCTTCCCACATGCGTATCTTCACCAGTCAGATGGTGACGCTGCTGGTGATTCACCTCATTCCGGAAGACGAAGGGCCTTCAAGCCATTGACGCCTTTCAGTAGTCATCTGGGCTTTTCAGGCATCGCCCAGAGTCGCAACATGCTTTCGCGCGGGCCGCCGCCGGAGAGAGCCTGGCGGCCATCTGGAGAGCATGTAACACTCCATACCTCTCGTCTGTGGCCCTCAAAACACTTCCAGCAACTGCGCCGGTCGCGGCCTTGCCAGTTCGAAGCAGCGGCCCCTCCTTGAGGGCCTTCCGAGCCAGGTCGCGACTTCGGCACTTCCGTTCTTACGCCGCCGCAAACAGCAAGTTGACGGCAAAGAAATCCAAGTAGTGTCCCGAATGCCATTCACTTAAGCGAGCTCTCCGTGGCACGGACACTTCTGTCCGTGCAATTTCCCGACCGCACGGACAGAAATGTCCGTGCCACGGAGAAATCTCATGGGTGCAGCTGCTAATTCTACAGGATGAGCTTGAGTAGCAGATGCCCTGTTTTTCAGGGTCTTCTCAAAGCTCGTGTCAGTTTCGTGCTGCAATCGCTGCCCAAATTTGGGCATTAATGGTCGATTTTCCGGTCTCCGAATGGCCGAAAACCTTGTTTTTCCCGTGTAGGATTGCTGTTTCCCTTGTAGAAAACGCAGTTGCACCCAAATCTCATGCTGCCGCTCGCCAAAGTGAATGGCATTCAGTAGTGTCCCCGATTTTCCTGCGACGGGGAAACGCGAGGACTCCATTGCAGGTTCGAAGTTGTGCGAGAAATCCGTGGTCTAGTTTCCGGTTACGCGCTCGTCATCACCGACTTCAAGTCGGCGCGTTGCCCCTGATACGTCTCGGTAAACTCCAGCACCTTGGGATCGGGCGTCTCGCCCCAGTTTCGACACGCCTGCAGGTAGATGCCAGGCCACCAGTTTTCGTGTTGCGTCAGGCCCTGCGCCTTCACTGTCTCCCAGTTGCTCAGAACACGCGACCAGCACTTGTCGCCGTAGTCGAGGGCTTCCTTCCAGTTGCCCACCTGGGGGATGTACCACTCGCGCCCGAGCTGGGCGTGCAGCACCTCGTCGGCCCAGTCGTAGTCCTGGATGGTCTGAATCAACGGAATGCCGGACTCGGCGCCCAGCTCCCATTCATAGCGCTTGCCGGTCCGCGTCATCAGGCCCTGCTCGATGAAATAGAGAACCGCGTGCCGCTCCAGCGGGGTGCACTCCGTGTTGAGCCGCAGCGACCAGTTGTGCGTGATGCGTGCCTGCGTCCAGTCGACGCCCAGTGCCACGAAGCCGACTTCGCCCATCATCGCATGGCGGGCCTCGTCCCAGAGCTGGCGCGACATGTCGCGATAGTAGCCCCACGGCTTGCCCCTGGTCTCGAAGATAATGCTGGCCATCATCTCCGGCACGTCGATCTCGCGCAGCCGCTTGTAGAGCATCATGAGCGTCTTCGGCTTGGCGGCGTATTCCTCCTTGTAGATGAACGACTCCGCATTGACGCCCTGGTTGTACAGGTCCTGCCAGCGCTCGTCGCGCCTCGGCACCCGATCGTAGACGTAGGGTTTCGCGGAATGCCAGCGTTCAATGATCTTGTCCGAAGGCCCTGCCGTGCCATCGAGGCCCCCGACCGCGGCCAGGCAGTCGTCCAGCAGCGCAAGCCACGGCTGCATCGCCGCACGCGTGGGCGTGTCGACCAGGCAGGCGATGCTCTTCGTGCCGAACGCGAGCATGTCGCCCAGCTCCAGCCGAGCAAAGCGGCAGATGCGCACCGACGGTGCGTCCGCGAGCGGATTGGTATCGGCCATGTGCCGGGCCAGTGCGGCATCGAGGGCGGGAATCGCCTTCTCGTAGAGGGCGACGAGCAGCTCCCCGGTCGTCGGCGCGGCCAGGACCTCGTCGAAGAAGATCGCCAGCGGCTCGGCGGGGACGGCTTCCAGGCCCAGCGGCGGCTCGCGCATCTCGCCGACGCGCGTCCGCAGCGCCTGCACGTGCTCGGCACAGAGATAGGAGTGCAGCGAGAAGCCCGTCTTGAGCTCGTAGATCGGCTCTGCGGTGATGCGTGCCGTCAGGATCTCATGAAGGCGGACAAACGCGTAGTGGTAACGCTTGAGTCGGGCGACACACGCCTCGACGCCCAGGCCCGGCCGAGATGCTTCGGTAATGGTGGCCAGGCCCGCCAGAGTCGGCAGGCCGCGGTGGGACCTATAGGAAGTCGGTTCGATCATGACGCCTTCTCCGGATTCAAAACAAAGGCCGTGTCTCGGTGAAACGAGCACGGCCCAGTATACCCGGAGCGCGATGGTCAACCAATCCGCTCAGTCCTTGATTTCCAGCAGCTCCTTGATTCCCTTCCAGGCGTCGTCGCGAGCCTTGTGGTACTTCGCTTCCTGCTCCTTCTGCTTCTCCTTGTCTTTCTCAGGCACATCCCAGTACGCCAGCAGCTCCCGGGCTTGCACGCGCAGCAGGGCATTGAGCTGCCGGGTGTTTTCGATGCGTTTCAGGTCGTCGCCTTCCAGGCCGGCGTCAGCAAGGCGCTTGAGCTGGGCATCGACCGTCTCGATCAGGTCGCGGATCGCCTTCAACCACTTGCGTGCGTCGGCTTCGTCGTAGATGTCATTGCCGACGCCGTCGCCGAGGAAGCCGATGTTCAAATAGGTCTGATACAGGTGCGCCGACATCAGGCCGCCGACTGCGTCCATGGCCCGGTCGCGCTGGACAAGGACCGCCGGATCGGCCTTTTCCTTCGGGTCCGCGGACACCTCCGGCGGCTTTTTGGCAATCGGCTTCGTATCGGGTTGGTAGGCCAGTGCAGTGGTTGGCGGCGCCGGGCTGGTTTCCGGCTTCGGGTTGGCCCCGGCCTGGGTCGCGGAACGGATGGCGTGGGTGATGAGGTAGACGCTGCCGCCCGCAATCAGCGCGATGGCCGCAACGGTCGCGAGCGCCAGTCGCAGGATCCAGCGCCGCAGCTCGGGATCGGGCGACCGTTGCGGGACCGGTTCTTGCGGCGGTCGATCGACGGTACGGCGCGAGCGGCCGGCTTCAGTGGAAGCCGGGTCGGGCGTGGACTTTTCGGCCGCTGCCTTCTCAGGGGGCGGTGGCTTGTAGGGAATACCGCGGGGGTACATCGATGAATCGGCCATGGAATTGCTTTGCAAAGGGGAAATGGAAGCTGGCCTCTCGTCGGTCGCTCGCGTCAGGGAGCGGCCGACGAGAGGCCAGGGATTCAGAACGGTTTGCGGCGGCAGTTACTTCTTGG
The DNA here is from genome assembly GCA_019752375.1 of Gemmataceae bacterium. GTDB lineage: Bacteria > Planctomycetota > Planctomycetia > Gemmatales > Gemmataceae > JAIEMG01. The sequence goes on from JAIEMG010000325.1 coordinate 15,210, forward strand.
GGCCGGCGAATGCGGGCCGTTTACCGACCATGGCGCCCGGTTGCCGGGCCTTGAACGCGCCGCCGCGGTTACCGGGATTGCCGGGGCCGGCACCTGGGCCGTCGTTCTTCGGCGGGTTGCCCTTCGGTTGAGGATCGATGCCGTTGCCGACGCCGTTGTTCCCCTTCGGTCCACCCTTGGCGTTCGCACCGCCCTTGCCCTTTTGTCCGATGCCCGCGCCCGGTGCTTTGCCCCCGGCCAGGACTTGACCGGCCTTCTTCATGCCGCCCGCCAGCTGACCGCCCTTGCAACCTTGTTTGTTGCCACCTTGCTTGCCGGCGACTTGCTTGTTGCCGCCTTCCTTCTTGGCCACCGCTCCGCCAGGGCCGCCCTTGCCCGCGGCCTTCCCCATGCAGTTGCCCGCTTGCTTCATGCCGCCGGCGAATCCGCCCTTGGCGGCGTTCTGCCCCTTCTGGCAATTTCCCTTCTGACCGACAGCACCGCCAGGGCCTTTGGCACCCGCCTTCTTCCCTTGCCCGCCCGCTTCTTTCTTGGCGACCGCACCGCCGGGCGCACCCTTGCCCGCGCCCTTGCCCAGACAGGCGCCTGCTTCCTTCATGCCGCCGCCAACTCCCTTGCCGCCTTTGCCGGCCTGCTCGCCGCCCTTGCGGGCACCCACCTGTCCACCAGGATTCTTTCCGCCCTTGCCCGCCTGCTGGCCGTTTTTGCCGCCGGCTTGCCCGCCTGGGCCTTTGCCTCCCTTGTTGGCTTGCTGGCCACCTTCCTTCTTGCCACCTTTCTTGACGGCTCCCCCAGGGCCTCCCTTGGGGCCTTTGTGTACGGCCTGACCGGCTTGTTTCATGCCGCCCGCAATACGACCGCCGCCCTTTTTCTGCTCAGCGTCGGCCACGGACGTGAACAAGAGAAACAGCCCCGCTAACAACGGCGGCACGTACTTGATTGGTCCCATGAGCGTCTCCCGGTAGAAATGGGCCTGCCTCAGAAATGGGCCTGCCTCAGGGTCTCGTTCTCGCGCAATCATTAAAACACAGGGCCGCCTGGATTGTTGGCAAATTCCCGAAAACGCTTCAGAGTGCAAGGTTTAGAGCACAATGCACTTGCGCTCCAGTTCGTTCGCGGTCCTGAGGGATGTCCAACTAACCCCGGGTGAGTCCGCAGGTTCCGCTTGAGGCGGGGAAACGATGGAGTGAGGGAATGGGTGAATGGGGTTATACTGCACGCGGGCTGGCAAGGTGGGCCAGACACTCTTGTCTGGCCGACCAGACAAGAGTGTCTGGCCCACTGAACACAGCCTCGGTCCA
>JAIEMG010000268.1 GCA_019752375.1 Gemmataceae bacterium
CGCCCCCGCACGACGGCACGAGAAAAATCAGCGACGGAGCTTGACAAAAGCGGTCTCATAGAAGGCGGTTTTCTGGCAGAAAACCGCCTGAAGGCGGAACTACGAACAAGAACCTCGGCGTTATGTCGCTGTCACCTGCTCGAGCATCTCGGCCGACACTTCGCGGCGGCCGCGGCATTTGGGAAACTTGCTGCATCCCAGGAAGAAGCCGCGCGGGCCGCGGCGCAGCTTCATCGCCGCATCGCACTCGGGGCAGGTTTCGGTCACCTCCACCTCGGGCACGGCCTGCTTGACCGGGGCCGGCGGCAGCACGTCCTTGAGCTTTTCCTTTAGCTCCGGCGTCATCGGCTTGGTGCTGCGGCACTTCGGATAAGCGCTGCAACCGAGGAACGGACCGCGTGGGCCGCGCTTCACCGCCATCGGTGCATTGCACTTCTCGCACAGCACGCCGGTGTCGACCGGCTTCATCGGGTTGCCCTGGGCGTCCACGTCCTTCAAGTTTCTGCACTTGGGATAGCCCGTGCAGCCGAGGAACGGGCCGCGCGGGCCTTCGCGCAGCACCATCGGCTTGCCGCACTTCTCGCAGACGTGGTCGGTCGGCCGGCTGGCCAGCACCGGCTTGCCTTCGGCATCGAAGTTCATCGTCGTCTTGCATTCCGGATAGCCGCTGCAGCCGAGGAACGGCCCGCGCTTGCCCATGCGTTCCAGCATCGGCTTGCCGCAGTTGGGGCACGGCACCTCGGTGACGACCGGTTCCGGCCGCGCTTCCTCGCCCTCGCCGGGCTTGATGTACTTGCAGCCTTCCTTGAAGCCCGAGCAGCCGATGAACTCGCGGCCGGTCTTCTTGCTGAAGTTCTTCACCAGCGGCTTACCGCACTTGGGGCAGTTCTCGCCCGTCTCCACGCCGCGCTGGCTCGGCATCTTGGACTCGGCCTGTGTCAGCGCTTCGGAGAACGGGCCCCAGAAGTCCGTCAGCACGGCGGCGTACTTGGCCTTGCGCCGTTCGATCTGATCGAGCTCTTCCTCCATCTGGCTGGTGAACTTCAAGTCCATCACTTTGGGGAAGTGCTCCACCAGCAAGTCGGTGATCAGCATGCCCAGCTTCGTGGCGAAGAAACGGCGTTCCTTTACCTCGATGTAGCCGCGCTTGTCCGACGTGATCTTGCCGATGATGCTCGCGTAGGTGCTGGGACGGCCGATGCCCTCGTCTTCCAGCGCCCGCACCAGCGATGCTTCATTGAAGCGCGGCGGCGGCTGGGTGTAGTGCTGGCTGGCGATCAGGTCCAGTCGATCAAGACCGAGGCCGTCGTTCAGCGCGGGCAGCGTGGCGTCTTCTTTCCGGCCGGCGGGCGGCATCACGCGACGATAGCCGTCGAACTTCATGATGCGGCCCTGGGCGCGGAACAGGCCGACCGTCGGCTTGCCGTCCACTGCGGCGGTCGCGGTCACTTCGACGTTGGTCACCGCGAACAGCGCCGGGGCCATCTGGCTGGCGACGAAGCGGTTGTAGATCAGCGTGTACAGCCGGATGAAGTCCTGGCGGCGCTCGAGGCCGACCGGCAACAGTTGCTCCACGCGCTGCGGGGTGTAGCTCAGGTCGGTCGGACGGATCGCTTCGTGGGCTTCCTGGGCGCTCTTGCCGGACTGGTACGCATTGGGCTTCTCTGGCACGTATTTCGGGCCGTACGTCGTGCCGATGTGTCCACGCACCGCCTGGAGCGCTTCATTGGAGACGCGTGTGCTATCGGTACGCATGTAGGTAATGAGCGCCACCGGGCCCTCGGCGTTCAGGTCCACGCCTTCATAGAGGCGCTGGGCAATGCGCATCGTGTGCTCGGCACGGAATCGCAGGCGGATGCTCGCCTGCTGCTGGAGCGTGCTGGTCGTGAAGGGCGCTTGCGGCTTCTCGCTACGGTCCTTCGGCTCGACCTTGGAGACGACGTAGGTCGCCCGGTCCAGGGCCTCGGCAATGACGCTTGCCATCTCGGTGGAGCTGGCCGCGAACTTCTGACCGTCCCACTCCGCCAGCTTGGCCAGGAACGTGCCCGCCTGCGCCGTCGGCAGCGTGGGGCCCTCGCTCTTTTCGTCGCTGTCGTCCTTGCCCTCGGCGTCCTTGGCTTCGGGATCCTTGAGTTCGGCAACCTTCTCGTCGCCTGGCTTGTCCTCGCCAGGCTTCTTTTTGGACAGAACAGTCGTGAAGGGCTTGAACGTGAACGGCACAGTGCCGGTCGGCGCCAGCAGGGAGTGAATCTCCCAGTATTCTTCGGTCTTGAACGCCTCGATCTCGCGTTCGCGATCGACGACCAGGCGCAGGGCCACCGATTGCACGCGGCCGGCGCTGAGTTGCTTGACCACCTTGCGGCTGATGAGGTTGCTCAGCGGATAGCCGACGACGCGATCGAGGATGCGCCGCGCTTCCTGGGCGTGGACGCGGTCCATGTCGATCTTGCCCGGATGCGCCATCGCGTTCTGCACGGCGGGTCGGGTGATCTCGTTGAAGGTGATGCGGAAGGTCCGCGCGTTGTCGAGCTTCAGCTCATCCTCGATGTGCCAGGCGATGGCCTCGCCCTCGCGGTCGGGGTCCGTCGCCAGGTAGACGAGGGTGGACCGGTTCGCCTCGCGCTTCAGCTCGGCCAGGATGTCCTTGGGAGTGCGGCGGCGCGAATTGCCGGCGTCGTCGCGGTCGCCGACGACGTAGGTGGGCACCCAGCCCGCATCGATGTTGATGCCGGCGATCTGCTCGCCCTTGCGGCGCCGCTTCGGCAGGTCGCGGACGTGGCCGTAGCTGGCCAGCACCTTGAACCCGCCTCCCAGATACTTTTCAATCGTCTTGGCCTTGGCCGGCGACTCGACGATGACCAGGTTCTTGCCCGAACTGGTGACGGGGGCGCCGTCAACGTCCGCCGCATCAACTTTTTTGCGGCGCGGCGTCTTGGTCAGCGGGGCGGGCGGAGCGGCCGCCTTGCGCTTCCGTGTGGTGACCGGCGCGTCCGCCGCTGCGGCGACCGCCTTCTTGCGCGGCGCTGGGGCCGGTTTTTTGTCGCTTTCAGCAGTTGATTTCTTCCGTGCTGCCACGTCCTTGGTCCTCTCGTGCCAAACCAACGGGAAGTGGCCCGCGGGCTTTGGGACTGCTGTTGTGGTTGTGCCGCAGACTCGCTAAAATCGCTATCTTGGGTCGAGTCCGCCCATCACCCATACTACACTCTTTGAACTTCTGTCAAGTCCGGCAACCGCCGATCGTCCGCCGGCCGACGCCCCAAGTCGAGGAATGCCAATGGCTTTCAATCCCTTTCACGCTTTCCGCCGGCACAAGAAAGTACTCTTCGCCGGTTTGACCATCATGTGCATGTTGACGTTTGTCCTGATGGGCACCGGCATGGGCGGCGGCGGCGACTTCTTCTCCGACCTGACGCGCTCGCTGACCGGCAATGTCCGCCAGACCGACGTCGCCAGCCTCTACGGCAAGGACGTTACCGAGAAGCAGCTCTTCACGCTCAAGCAGCAGCGTCTGCTGGCCAACTCATTCATGACGATGGCGACCGACGCTGCATTCAACTCCAAGGTGGAGGCAATCCGCAAGACGCTCGGCACCAGCCCGCAGGCGCAACAAGCGCTGCTCACCCACATCTTCCGCGACCCCGACTGCATCACGCTGCAGCAACGCTTGATGAGCCAGCCGTACTTCGGCGGCGGCATCAATCCTGAAGACCTGCTCGACTTCCTCATCTGGAAGCACGAAGCCGATCGCCTGGGTATCACGTTCACGGACGACGACGTGGTCGCCGAAGTCAACCGGCTAACCTCCAACCTGCTCCCCAGCAAGACGTTTGGCCAGATTCAGGCCGCCATGGCCAGCGACCCGCGCTTCCGCTCGATGAATGAAGGCGCGCTCAAGGCCGCGCTCCGAGAAGAAATGCGCGTCCGGGCTGCCCAGGCAGCGCTGACGGGCTACGAGCCGGGGAGCATGACCCGCGTGGCAGCCCCCGTGACGCCCCAGGAATTCTGGGAGTTCTTCAAGGACCGCCGCACCTCCGTGGAATTTGGTTTGATCCCCGTCAAGGTGGAAGATTATGTCAAGGACGTCAAGGGCGAGCCGACCGAAGCGGAGCTGAAGGAGCTGTACACCAAGTTCAAGGACAAGGAATACGCCCCGGAACTGGCCGACCCCGGCTTCAAGCAGCCGCGTCGCGTGCAGATTCAATGGGTCGCTGCCAAGTTGGATGCGCCCTACTTCAAGAAAGTTTCGACCAGCATGAATGGCGCCACGCAGGCCGCTCAACTGGTCGGCACGGCATTCGGCAACATGGGAACGCTCGCCGGCGGCGTTCCGACCGGCATCCAGGTATCGAAGCCGATGGTCCTCGACCTGCCGCTCATCAACGAATACGACCGGATCCGCTACATGTTCCCGGCCCCAGCCTGGACCCGGAGCTGGTACTGGCAGATCGGCGCGCCGATCCACGCCAGCAGCTTGAAGGACCCGGGCGCCGTCGCCAGCACCGTCGGCAACACCTTCGGCGTCGTCGGCATGCCGGGCGCGCCGGCGGTCGCGCTCACTACTTACAACGCGCTGGTCAGCAATCGCGAGACGGTCGATCGCGTTCGATTCGGCACGACCACGATCGGCAGCGGCACCATGCCCGGCGCACTGACGACGGCTGCCATGGCCACGTACGGCACGCCCACCGATGAATACTTGCCGCTTCCCGAAGTGAAGAACTGGGTGATCCGTCCCGAACGCGGCAACGATTACTTGACCCTGAGCGAGCGCCTGCAGCGCAATCGCGCCCTGGCGGCCCGCAACTTCACGCTCCGCGAGATTCAGAAGGAAATCGACAGCATCGAGCGGTCCAAGGACAAGGCCATGCTCGAGGCCTACGTCAAGCACGCGATCGAACGCTACGGCCTGGAAACCGGCAAGTCCGCCGACATCGCCGAAGTCTACAGCAACAAGTTCAACATCGCGGACGACCCCGGCCTGAAGGCCATCAAGGAGGCTTACCTGAAGCCGCCGTCGGACGATCCGACCGGCAAGCGCTTCAACAGCCTGTTCCTGAGCAAGCAAGAGCCCTACCAGGTCGAAACCTGGCCCGACAGCCCGACCGACTGGCGCACGGCCGATACGTCGTTCCTCTTCTGGAAGACCGAGGTGAAGCCCGAGCGGGTGGTGCCGCTCGACGATCCGAAGCTCGGTAAACAGTTGCGCGAAGAGCTGGTCAAGGTCTGGAAGTTCCGCCAGGCACGCGAGCTGGCCAAGGCCGCGGCCGAGAAGATGGCCAAGGAGCTTCAGGAAAAGCTGGCTTCACTCTCCAGCGATGAGAAGGGCGACCGCCGCCGGCAGAAACTCAAGGACCTGGTTGCGGAGTTCAACAAGGACGTGCCCGCAGGCCTCAAGAAGGAACTCATCGAAGTCGGCCCGATCGCCAAGCAGAACCCGAAGCGGCTGAGCCAGGATTCCCCGTTCACCTACGAGCCGCCCCAGATCCCCGAGGACAAGGTGCCCAACACCGGCACGATGGGCCGCGCGTCGCCCTTCGCCGAGAAGCTGGTCGCCCTGCGCGACAAGCCCCACGGCGAAACCCTGGTCGTCGCCGACCAGCCGGACGCAACCTACTACGTCGGCGTGCTGCTGGAGAAGAAGGACCCGTCCGAGCTGGAGTTCTTCCAGACCTACCGCGAGTCCGGCGCCAGCGCCAAGCAGCGCGACCCGCTCCTGATGGAGTTCGAACGCGAGCAGGTGCAGAAGTACCGTAAGGAGTTCATCGAACGCCTGCGCAAGGAAGCCAAGCTCACGATCCAAAAGGAAAACATCAAGCGGCTGCAAGATGGCCCCGGCGGGGACGACTAAGTACAGCCCCGCAGTGAAAGGGGTCTGAATTTGTGGGGCGTGGGGCAGGTTTGCAACCTGCCTTATGATGTGGCGGATGGCAGGTTACAAACCTGCCCCACGAATTCAGACCCCTTTTTGTGCGGGGCGGTACTTAGGATTGGTGAATCAATAAGTGTCGGGCGCACGAGCAAACAGCTCGTGCTACAGCCGTAGCACGAGCTGTTTGCTCGTACGCCTTAAGCAGAGAGGCAGGAAATAGCTCCCCCGTAGCTGAACTCGCCAGAGTTCAGGTAGGTACGATGTCTGAACTCTGACGAGTTCAGCTACGCGTAGAGTTCCTCTTCCCGCTCGCCTTAAGCGAGTTGTCCGTGCCACAAGGGTGTTTCATCGCAGCTCCCCGTGCTGCCTACTTCCTCTTCCCAACCATCTCCCGGAACACCCCGCACAATAGCGGTGCCGTTTCCGGCCCGACGCTGTTGCCTTCGCCGTATTGCGGCTTCTTGCGGCCGTAGCAGTAGGGCGGCTTCTCGTCCCATTGCCGCTTCGGCAGGATGTAGCCGATCTCGTCGTTGGCCAGGCCGATCAGCATGCGATGCGGCGCCTTCAGCTGCTTGTAGATTGCCGGTTCGATCGGAGCATCCGGGAAGTCGGCGCCAGGGTCCGCCGGGTCCTGCACCTTGTCCAGGACCAGCTCAGGATAGATTTCGCCGGGAATCGCGGCGACTTCCAGGTCGCCGAACCGCAGCCAGGCGACCTCCGTCCGCAGGCAAAGCGGCTTCTTGGCGTCCTTCTCTCCGGCTGGGTCCGCCTTGGTCGGATCTCCGGACCAGACGAACGCTTGTCGATCCAGCACGCCCATTTGTCGGGCCAGCAGGTAAAGCTTGTTGTCCAGCGGCAAGAACACGTCCCGGCTGCGCGCCTCCAGCGGAGTCAGCGACACGGCCTTGGCCTTCTGGAGCGCTCCATCGGCCAGCTTGCCCACCAGGCGGCCATAGCGCTCCGTCTTCTCGAACGTGCCGTCGGCCAGTTCCTCGCCTTTTTCGTTCTTGACCGGCACTCGAAGCGACGTCATCAGGCCGCCCACGGCGCCCGTGAGGTACACCACCGGCCCCGGATGCCGCTCCTGCAGTTCCTTGACGGTGTAGCCGACAAAATCGGCGCTGATTTCCGTGTTCTTGCTGTCCAGCGTCTCCGGATGGCAATTCCACTGGACCACGATGCCGGCGGGCTTCTCCGTCTTCGCGTCGAAGAACTGCAGTGCCACCAGTTCATCGTGCTTGACGTAGGGCTCGCGGTTGTCGTGCAGCAGCTCCGGCGCCTTGGCGGTGCCGATGCGTGCCGTCACCGGCCTGGCGCTTGTATCCGCGTCCTTGACCGCCTTGACGATCTGCTCTTCTAGCGTCTTCATGTACGCTGCGTCGATGCCGCTGGTGAACCAGTTCGGCCCCCACAGCCCCATCGTGTCCGGTCCTTCGTGGTTGTGCGTACTCGATACCAGCACATACGTGAAGCCCGGCAACGCAGAACGCACGCGCAGGACGAGCGGATGGAAGATGCCAACCACATCCACCGACACGATCGCGATCTTCTGTCCGTCATGCTTGAAGACAACAGCCCGCGCCTTGAGTGGATCGTGAATGGCGGTCGCCTTGCGATTGTGGCCGAAGCCGCCCATGTAGACCGGCACCTTGCCGCCGACCTTGGGCGTAACGTCGGTTTCGCCGAATCCTACTTCGAGCGGCGTGTCAAGGTGACAAGCTGATAAGGTGACAAGGTGACAAGGTGAGGGAGCAACGCCCTGGACGGCTACGCCCGCGACAAGGTGACAAGGTGACAAGGTGACAAGGTGACAAGGTGAGGGAGCAACGCCCTGGACGGCTACGCCCGCTGATACGGCCAGTGCGAGCAGGAGAATGATTCGTAAGGCCAAGCGACACCTCCATTTGTTCACCTTGCCACCAGTACCTGTCCCTTTACCTTGTCACCTTGTCACCTTGTCACCTTGTCACCTTGTCACCTTGTCACCTTGTCACCTTGTCACCTTGTCACCTTCACAGCCAGCCTTGTCCCTCTTGCAGGATCAGCGTGCGCATGCCCTCGATCCAGCGAGGATGATCGTTCAGGCAGGGACAGCGGAGGAGTTCCTCGCCGCCGGCGTGGCGGAAGACTTCACGCGACTCGAAGCCGATCTCGTCGATGGTTTCCAGGCAATCGGTGGTGAAGCCCGGCGTGGCCACGAAGACGCGTTTTTTGCCGCGCTTCGCCAGGGACTGCAAGATCTCGTCGGTGTAGGGCCGCAGCCAGCGGTCGCGGCCGAACAGGGACTGGAACGACTGCGTCCAGCGTTCGCGCGGCCAGCCGAGGCGTTCGATCAGGCCGGCGGTGCTGCGCTTGACGTGCGTGGCATAGGGATCGCCGCGCTGAGCGTACTTGATGGGAATGCCGTGGAAGCTCAGGACGAAATGATCGGGCTCGGGGAACTTCGCCAGCTCATCTCGAATCACGGCAGTCATCGCATCGAGGTAAGCCGGGTGCTGGTAATAGGGCGGGATCACGCGCAGGGCCGGGATGCGCCGTTCGCGCATCAGTGCGGTGAAAAGGGCATCCATGGCCGACGCGGTCGTCGTGGCCGAGTACTGCGGGTACATCGGCAGCACGATCAGCCGCTCCACGCCCATGTCGATCAGCTCGCGGAGCACCTGGCCGACCGGCGGATTGCCGATCTGCATGCCGAACCGCACTGGCAGCTGCGGCAGGGCCTTCTGAAGGGCATCGGTTTGTAAGCGCGTGATGTGCAACAGCGGCGAGCCGGTCTTGGCGTCCCAGATGCGCTGATACTTGGCCGCGGACTGGGCCGGACGCGTCGGCAAGATGCGGAAATTGAGGATGAACCACCAGAGGAGCCGCGGCGCCTCGATCACCCGTGGATCGCCGAGGAACTGACGAAGATAGCGACGCAGGGCCGGCGTCGTTGGTGCGTCGGGCGTGCCTAGCTGCAGAAGAAGGACAGCGGTCGATGAGGACATACTGCCATCATAGGATGGAATGTCGAATGACGAAGCCCGAATGACGAATCAAGGTCCAATTCCCAAGCCCCAATGGCGAACCTGGATGGGTTTCGTCATTGGGAGTTGGTCGAATGCCATTAACTTAGGCAGGCGCCAGGCGAGCGGGGCGTGTAAACGCCCCGGTTTTGGTCTCTCAACCGGGGCGTTTACACGCCCCGCCTTAAGTAAATGCCATTCGGGAGTTGGTCATTGATTCGTCATTCGGGCTTCGTCATTCGACATTCCGCGCAGCGGCCTTACTTTTTCTTGCACTCCGGCCCTTCCTTGGCGTCGGCCTTCTCGGTGATCTGGCCGCCGCTCTCCTTGAGCGCTGCCGACTTCTCGGCATTCACCTGCGTCCAGCTGGTCCACTGGGCGGGCACGTTCGGCTCGGCGAAGATGGCTTCGACGGGGCATTCGGGCACGCACGCCTCACAATCGATGCAATCGACCGGGTCGATATAGAGCATCATGTCATCTTGATAGAAGCACTCAACCGGGCAGACGACGCAGCAATCGGTGTACTTGCAATCGTAGCAGGGTTGACAGACCGTGTGAGTCATTGCGAGTGGGTTCCTTTCTTCCGACGCGGCGGAGAGGCCGACCGCACAGGCCCCGAATTCGGCCTGCCACCGCCCTCAATGGCGCCTCTGAAATACCGGGTTGCTTCCCGCCGAATTCCTGGTACGTCCACCTCCGGGGTGGTGGAAACTTCATCCCGTTAAGACCTAGGCATAGCAACTCGCGCGGCCACTGTCCAGGGTGAAAAGACGGTTTGGAACTCGGACACGCAAGGACTTAGCACTCCTGCGCCGCTTTGCACTTCAGCCTTGAGGAGTAAGGACGAAGGACGAAGGACGAATGCCTAATGAATGACGAATGACCGATGCCCAATGACGAACGAGCACCAGTCCCTTGTCCTTCCGCTTCTGGAATCTGCCTGAGGGGTTGGGGCTTGGGCCATTCGTCATTGATTAGACATTCGTCATTAGGAATTAGGCATTTGTGCGCATGCACCCCGCTCAATTGGGCGCTGTAGCGTCAGGGGTTCGTTGCGTCCAGCTCCGTCAGCCGCCGGGCGGCGTCTTCGGCATAGGTGCCGCCGGGCATCAGTTCCAGGTAACGGCGCAGGCACGCCCGCGCCGCGGAGTCGTCGCCGGTGCGCTTGTAAGCGTCCGCCAGGTTCAGGTACGCGGCCCCGCACCTCAGATCGCAGCGCAGCGCCTTTTTGAATGCATTCACCGCATTTCTCGGCTGCTCGTCCAGCAGGGCCAGCCCGAGATAGTTATAGAGCCGAGCATCGCCGGGGTTGAGCGCGCAGCGATCCTGCATCAGCCGTCCCAGCACGGGCTTGCGGTTGTGGTCGAGGAGGAGCTTCGCCACGATCAACGTCAGGTACGTGTTGCCGCGCTCCGCATCGCGTTTGAGCATCGCGAGCAGTACGCCTTCGCCGTCGACAGGGTCGCCGTCCGTGAGCAGGTCGGTGCCGCGTTGCAAGTCCGCATCCGTGCGCTCGGCGACCTTGGCCCGTCCCGCCGCCAGGTCATTGGTCAGCACCAGTGGCCGGCCGTCCGCGACCTGGAGCAGCTCTTCCAGGGAGAACCAGCGAAGGCTGGCGTCTCGTCCCTCGCCATCGCCGACGCTGCCAGCCAGTTGCTGAAACGGGTTGGCAACGTATCCGAACGGGCTCTCCGCGGGTGCATTGGCCGCGGACTTGCCGATCTGGAACGGGGAACCTTCGACGACGTGCCAGCTGGCGCCGTGCTGCCGACGCAGGTACTCGCCCTGCACCACGGCCAGCAACAGAGCCAGGCGATTGCGCTCGCCGTGCGGCACGGACAGGCCGGACACTTCGCGCATCATGGCGTTGAGTCGGGCGATGTTCGCCGGAGCCTCATCCTGAAACCGCTCCTTGTAAAGCCGGCTGAAACTGCCGGCGAGCCGCGCCAGCACCTCTGGGGACAACTTTGCTCCATCGACGTCGGCAGCGACCTTGGCATCCTCGAAGACGGCCTGTGCCAGCGCGGTCCAGGCGGCCACGTCCCGGACCGGCGGATCGGCCTCCGCCGCGGCGAACTTCCGGGCGACGGCCAAGGTCATTTGCTGCAAAGACGTTCGCCCGACGGCGCGCTGTGTCGCCGATGGTCGGAGCAAGAAAAGCAAACTTCCGTCCTGTGCCACGCTGGGGGAAAAGCTCCCACCGCCGCGACTGAGACGCGTCTCGTTCCTTTTGCGCAGGTCGAATTCGTACAAGTCGACGACCGATTCCTCATCGTCACCACTCCAGCTGTCGGGCAGCGCCAACTGCCGCGATCGGGCATAGATCAGCGCTTTTCCGTCGGGTGCCCAGCACGGCCGCCCAATCATGCCGGCGGCCGGTGATAGCGGCTGCACCTTGCCGGACCCCATCTCCACGAGGCAAACGCGCCATTGGAGTCCTGGTGTCTCATCGAGCCCCTGATTGGAAACCGCGGCCAGCTGCTTGCCGTCCGGGGAGGCGGACAGCAAATGCCATAACGCCTTGCCGCGAGGCACGACCACGGTGGCTTGCTTGGTCGCCAGGTTGCCCACGGCGAGCTCCTTGGCATCGGCCGTGGGAGCCGCACCCGGGCCTTCGACCTTGATCCCGGAAATCGCACGCACGAATACGATGCGTTCCGGCGCACCGGGCAGCGGTGCCGGCGAGTAGCCGCGAAACGGCAAGTTCTCCAGGGTCTGGTTCTGGACGTCATAGCGCATCAGCCGCCCACCGGCATCACCGAAATAGACATGGCGGCTGTCCGGCGACCACAACGGCGCGCCGGTGAGATACAGCGTCGAATCGCGTCGAGCCGGGGTGCCATTCGACTGCGTTTCGCGTCGCTGCGCTTCCAGCTCCACCAATCGCGGACTGTTCAGCGGACCGGCCACCAGGTCCGCGCCCTGGAAGTAGGCAAGCTGCGCTCCGTCCGGCGAGACGCTCAACTCCGAGATGAAATGATCGCGCGGCACCTTCCAGGCCTGGCGGCTCTTGTTGACGAACCGGTCGCGCGGCGTCGGCTGCGTGCGGGTCTTCTCCGCCTGGCCCAGGGGCTTTCGCAGGTCCTCCGTCACCGGATAGGGAAGCCGGGCGGCCTCGGCAGGGTCCGCCGGTTCGGGGTCAGCGTCGATCACCTTGGTTTCGACCACCGCCACCTTGGCGAAGGAGGAAGGATCATTGGACGCCAGGTCCTCGATTTCCTCGCGGAGCCGAAAGACGAGAATGCTCATGAAGACGATCACGGCACCCAGTCCAACCGCCATCAGCACCGCCAGCACGGCGAATACCCGCCATAGCGGCGAAACGCGACGTAGCGGAACGGCCTCAGGCAGGTCTTCCAGGTGAGTAGCGTTCATGGCACCGGCCCTCGGGTTCGGAATGAGTATCCATGGGATGCTACCACTTCTTCGAGCCGAGGAGAATGAGATTGGAATCGTGGGAGAAAAAGTGCCACTGGCGTAGCCTGCAGTCGCTGGAGACGTTCCCGTGGCACGGACATTTCTGTCCGTGCATGAGGAGACTGCACGGACAGAAATGTCCGTGCCACAGGGAACTCGCCTGGGTTATACTTCGCGCGGTAGAGAATGGTTGTGTTCGGTGGGCCAGACACTCTTGTCTGGCCGGCCAGACAAGAGTGTCTGGCCCACCTTGCCAGGTATCAATCCCCCCGCCAAGCCGTTGGTGGTGGCGTGATGACACCTGTCCTGCCTGGAGACCTCAGTTCGGGGCAGTCGTTCCCGGCTGGCGGTACACGTTGATCAGCCCGTTCGAGTTTGCGACAGCCACCTGACGGCCGTTGCTGGAAATAGCCATCATGAAAGCGACGCCCTGGACCTTCCACTCCTGCACGTTAGAGGCAGTCGCCAGGTCGAACAGCACCAGGCGATGGTCGTGAAGCGAATAGGCGACGCGCTGGCCGTCGCGAGAGATCGCCACGGCGCGGACGCCGGATGCCTTGCCAACCCCCGCCTGCGCTGGAAATGCGATCTGTGCCTTGGCCTTGCCCGTGACCATGTCCCAAACGTCGAGCCGTTGTTGCGTCCAGGAGACCAGGGTCGATCCGGTCGGCGAAAAGATCAGGTTCGCGGACATGTTCGCGGGCGGGGCGGGGGACAGCGTCCGCTCCTTGCCGCTGGCGACCTCCCACACTTTCCAGTCCTGGAAGAACTTGTTGCCTTCGTGGCGCTGTCCGCAGGCGGCGAGGTAGCGCCCGTCTCCCGAGAATGCGAACGAGGAAATGTACGTGTAGGCGCCCGCCACGCTCAAGCGATCGTTTCCGGTGGCGACGTCCAGCACCCGAATGGTCCACCCGACTCTGCCGTTTTCGACCACCTGCGTCGCCAGCCCGAGCAGTTTGCCATCGTGCGAAAAGCTCAGGTGATTGTTGAATGGGATGATATTCGGCACGACGGTCGAACGGGGCGCTCCGGTCGCGGTGTCAAGGAACTTGAGGGTATTGGCTGCGATCATGGCAATCGTGCGGCCATCGGGCGAGACGGTCAACGTCTGCACATTGGTGCTGGGGCCCGAAAGGAGCTCGCGAGGCTTGGCCGTGGGACCATCCAGCGAGAAGATACCCTGGGAATTCCACATCACCAATCCGGGCGCGTCCGCGCCGTGGGCGAACTGGAGCCCGTACGTCGGATTGAGGTTGACGTTCTGACCGGTGCCGATGGTAAGACGAGCTTTTTCCTTGCCGCGTCCCTGGTCCCAGACGCGGACGGTATGGTCCGTCAGACTGGCGGTGTAGAGGATCTGGTCATTGTCGGCGAACGCCAGCAGATGCGGTTGGCCACGGTGCCCGCTATCGGGGTAACGCTCGTTCAGGGTGGCCGCGTCCCATAGTCGGAGGTTGCCGTCGCCGCTGGCCGCAGCCAAGGTCTTGCCGTCCGGCGACAGGCTCAGTGTGGCGATGTGAGCAGGAAGTGGGAACAAGGCGAGGCGCTTGGGCGTGCCGTTCAGGTCCCAAAGGCGAATCGCCCCCTTACTGCCGTCGAGGCTGCGGCCCCATAGGAACAAGGTCTGCGGCCGCGGTCCGGGAGCGATCAAATTGGCGCCGTACTCATCCGAAATCGTGTGCGTTTGAATACGATTGGCGACGGGCGTGTCCGGAGCCAACGGACCAAGGTTGGCGAGTTGGACTTCAAAGCTGAAGACACCGTTCACGATGGTGGGATTCTGACTGGTCAGCAGCAAGGTCAAGCCGTCCGCCGACAGTGCGGTGAGCGGCATGCCGCGGTTGGCCTGCAAGGGCGCTTCAATTTCTACGCTGCCCTTGGTCAGGTCCCAGTATTTCCAGGCCGTCGTGGTGTTGCAGATCCCGAATGCGCCTGTCGGCGAGAGACGGCCGTTCATGCTGCTTGGCGATTCGATCGCGGGGCGCTTTTCCTTGCCGGTCGCGGCTTCCCAGCAACGGAAATCGATGACTTGGCCGCCAGGCGGCGGCGTGGATCGGTTGTTGACGATATTGATGGTCTCGCCGTCCAGGCTGAATGCCGCTCCGACGCCCACGAAGCCGGAATGGGTCCAGCTTTTCAGCTCTGCACCGGTCGTCAAGTCCCAGATCTTCACCTCGCCGCCCTGCATCCCGGTGGCGGGCTGACACGAGGCCAGCCGCTGGCCATCGGGTGAAATCGCCAGGGCGTTGATCTGCCGCCCCATCCCCATCGAGCGGCCTTCCGGCACGCGAACTTCCAGCGTGCGAACGTCGGCCAGGGTCGTACCATCCCAGACATGGACGTTGCCGTGGACTGCCACTGCCACCAGCTTGCTGTTGGGACTCCAGGCCATGGCGGAGGCGCTGCCCCAGTAACGGCCGCGCGGATCGCCCAGGGCCGTCATGGCGTCCAGAGTGCGAGGCGCCGCAACGGGCGGTCGTTCGGTGGTGGAACCACCGGTCCGTGCCTTGGCCTCGTCCTTGGATCCGGAAAACGCCATGACCAGAGACATGGCCAGCACGCTGAACAGGACCAACGCACCCGCTCCCGCGCCGGCAAGCCACAGCCAGCGCCGTTTGCGCAGGATCGTCGTCGGGATCTTGGTCGCTTTTTTCTTGCCGACGATGTCCGGCGGGAGCGTGAGCGTGCGGTCGCCATTCCAGGTGCTGCCTATCTGCTTGCGCACCGCCGTGCGCCGGTTGCTGGCAGCCAACGGGGCAAGCGCTTCGGCCACCTCGGCGGGCGTCTGGTAGCGTTGTGCGGGGTCCTTGGCGAGCATCTTCCCGAGAATGCGATCCAGCGCGGGCGGCAGTTCTGCCCGTACCTGGCGAATCGACGGCACCGGCGCCGCTTGATGCTTGAGGAGCTTTTGCGCCAGGGTGCCGGCCGGGAAGGGCGGCTGGCCCGTCAGCAGGAAGAACAGCGTGCAGCCCATGCTGTAGACGTCGGCCCGGATGTCGGCGTTGCGCAGGTCGATCGCCTGCTCGGGCGCCATGTAATCCGGCGTCCCCATCATCACCGAGCCCATGGTCGTCAGCTGGCTCGATGCGGTCTGGGCTTTGTGCCCGCTCAGTCGCGCCAGGCCAAGGTCGAGCACCTTGACGGTGCCGAACCCCGCCTCGCCTTCCCTGGGGAGCGTGACGAGCAGGTTGGATGGCTTGATGTCGCGGTGAATCAGGCCCTTTTCGTGGACGTGCTGCATTCCCAGGGCCGCCTGACGAATGTAGTCACAGCCACGCGCCACTGGGAGCGGGCCTTCATCCTTGATGAGCTTGGCCAGGTCGGTGCCCTCGACGTACTCCATCACCAGTCCGAGCGTGCCTTGCATCGGTCCGGCGTCATAAGCGTGGACCACATTGGCGTGCGACACCTGGCTGGCGACTTCGATTTCGCGTTGAAAGCGCGCGACAATGTCGGGATCGGTGAGCAGCGACTTGCGAATGAGCTTGATGGCGACGATCCGCTGCATGCGGAGGTGACGCGCCTTGAGCACCAGCCCGCCGCCGCCTTCGCCGAGGCGAGAGAGGATGAGATACGGATCGATCAGCAGCTCCGCGCCGCGACCCTGGAAGAGCAGGTTCAGCTGGTAATGCGTCAGCCATCCGCGTTCGAGCAGCATCTGGGCCAGGACGCGGGGTTCGGTCTTGCGCGCGGTATCCGCCAACTCCGTGAGACGTGCTGTGGACAGCAGCCGGTACTGGCGCAACCACTCCAGCAGCTCTTCGGCAGAACTGGGTGCGACGGTGCAATCAGCCATCGGCCGTCCTCCGCCTGGGAGAGGAGGAAGCAGCCCTTTCGGACCGTGGGCGAGTCCGTGGGGCCATGGATTCGACGCGCGGGAGAGTAGGGAGTGGCATGAGAGCATGCCGGCGCACGAAATTCAAGCGCCGACTCCCCAAAAAAGCCGTCGCAGTGCGCGGCATAGGCCGACTCCGGGCGCAGGTTGCCTGTCCAAAGGAGACGCCCAGGTGGAAAGCAAGCGATGGAGAGCACCTGAAGGCCGGAACGTCAATCGGTGTGCAAAAGCGATGCCGGGGGCTTCGCGACCGCCCCGCAGGACGGACCGATCGACCGATCGAACTAAGAGTCTATCTGCAAAGAAACGCTTGAAACTAGGGGTATCCTGGAATTGCGATCACGCCTG
>JAIEMG010000313.1 GCA_019752375.1 Gemmataceae bacterium
ATTTCCAATCCGTCCGGTTTTCTAGGGACGGATTGGAAATCCGTCCTACGTGCAATTGTTCAACTTATTGTTACGCGTCTCCTTAGCGTCGACACTGCCGCGGTAGTTCGCTATGGCCTGCGTCAATGGCCCCAGCCCTTCCGGCACGCACAGGCAATTTACGTGCGTTGTCTGCACCAGGCGGTGATTGGCTTCGAATAGTTGTTGCCAGACGGCGGGCTGGCCCAACTCGGCAAAACTGTTCTGCATCAGCTGCACCAGGGCGTCGGCAGCGTCCAGCGGTCGATGCACCAGTGCGGGGACAGAGACTTCTTCTCGGACCGGAAACAGGATATCAGCCAGTGGCAGCCGCGGCCCTCGGCACGCTTCGACCAGGCCTTCCGTCCGAATGACATCGCCCGCGGCCCCGGAGACCTGAGCGTTCACCCAGCTTCGGATCGCTCGCTCGCCGCCGACGATGGCTTCGGGGATCGAACGATCCATTTTCACCAGGAGAAGGTCCTCGGAGACCACCGGTGATCCCTGCCGACCAAAGAGGTTAGCCAGGGTCGTCTTGCCTTGTCCGCTCGGTCCCGCAAAGGCCATGATCGAGCCCTCCCGCTCAACGGCGGACGCGTGGAGGACCAATTGTCCGCGTAGAATCAGCACGTGGGGCACGACCCACAGCAGTTGCGTGACCGGATCGGGTTCGGCATGCCTGGCTTGCCGCGTCAGGGTCGTTCCATCAGGGCTCAGGCGCCAGGTGGGCAGCCCATTCCAGCGCAACGTGTGACCCGATGGGCCTGAATCAAACGAGATCGGGTTCTCCGTCGCCCATTCCACCGGCGGCGCTTTCCACGAACCCAGGATCGTTGCGACATCCCGTGCCGCGGCTGCCGGGGTTATTGAGAAGCGTCGTGCTAACGAGTGCGCGGCTTCTTGGGGCGATCCGCCGCGGATCAGGTCTGCGCAGATGTGCGCGGCAGTGGCGTTAAGGCGACAAAACGCGCCACTCCGGGAATCCAGGAGGACGCCCCCGTCGCCGCACAACGCCAGCGCGAACCGCTCGCCGACCAGGGGACTGCTCAGATTCGCCATCCCAGTCGCCTGTCACTTTCCGGGTGGTTCCCAAACCGGATCGAAGGGCAAATCGGCCTGGACCAGCTGCTGCGCCACGCGCGAGAGAATGAGCAGGAGCGGTCCGTCGCCGGGATGCCGCAGCAGAATTTCCCCCGAACGCCGCGCCGCGAGTGCGAATTCGCGTGCTTCCAGTGCCTCCAGCGCCGCCTCCGAGGCAAGGAAGAACTGGGCGCGCTCCGGCGTGCTGGCGGCTTCCACATCGTAAAGGTCCACGGGCTCCACGATGTTGACCACGCGCGCCCGGCAGACGCGTCGCGCGATGAAACGATCGTCAAGGCACTGGCGAGTCGCTGCCGTCACCAGCATCCGGCACCGCAGGAACTTGGTCAGTCCCTGGACGCGGCTGGCCACGTTGACCGTATTCCCGAGCGGGCCGTACTTGAACTTGTAGCGCGAGCCGGTGTTGCCGACCTGGACGGGCCCGGTGTTCAATCCGATGCCCAGGTCCATTGGCTCACCCAGCGTCGGCAGCCAGCGATCGTTCAATGTTTCCAGGGCGCGGCGCATGGCCAGCGCGGCCAGGGCCGCTCGAACGCCGTGGTCGGCGTGTGGGGTTGGCGCTCCCCACATCGCCAGCAGTTCGTCACCGACGTAATCGACCAGCACGCCCTCCTGTTCGAGGACGCACTGCGACAGGTCGCCCATCGTGTCGCCAATCCAGCGCACCGTGCCCGCCGGCCCGAGCCGTTCGCTCACCCGGCTGAATGCGCGGATGTCGCAGAAGAGCAGCGTGACGACGGCCTCGCGCCCTGCGAGCAGGTCCGGTTCCTCGCGCAGTTGCTTCGCCAGCTGCGGCGTGAAGAACTGCTCGAACTGGGCCCGCGCCGTCATCGCGGCTTGTTGCTGCTCCTGCCGGGCCAGGCCCGTCGAGATGCTGCAGGCAAGCATTTCAACCAGCATCGCTTCCAGCTTGCCGTCGCCCGCCGCCATCTGCATCGACAGGCGGCGCCGTTCGCCATACAGGGCGCCGATGACGTTGCCGTCACCGTCGAGGAGCGGCGATGCAACCGCCGTGTGGACGGCAATCAAGCTGGCCGATTCGGGCGGCGGCGCCTGCTGCTGGGGTCGTTGCCAGAATGTGCGCTTCTCTTGTTGAATCTTCGTCAGAACGCGCTGACTGGGATGCCACTGGGCGTCGCCTTCGAGCGCCGTTTCGTGAACGGCCGCCACGGTCCACTCGCCGCCTTGCAGAAGCAGCACGCGGCCGGAATCGAGACCAACGATGCGCACCAGGGCATCCGCCGCCTGCGAAAGAAAATCCGGAGAGCCCACGGTGCTCTGGAGCACGCCCATCGTCGTTTGTAGCCAGCCGATCAACTCGTTGAGCTGCGGGGGGCTCAGGGACGGCAAGGGCCGAATGGGCTGACGAAATTCCTGAAGACTGCCCGGCGCGATCGTTTGCCCATCCAGCCCGTGCAGGTCGAATTCGTCCACCGACTCGGCGTCGGAGATGGACAGCGTGCGCGAGCCGAGTCGCAAACTGAAAGGGGGAACCAGGTCCATGGAGGCACCCGGTGCGATCGCCGTGGCGCCCACCCGGGGCAAGACGACCTTGCTGCGATTGGTCACGCGGACCGCGCTGGACGCGAGCGGCTGGAGCAGGACGTGCTGGCGCGAGCAATTGCTCTCTTGCTGGTGAGCCATCACCACGCGCGTGGTGCCGGGCGCGCTGCCGGACAGGGCCCGGTACGGCCCGGGTTCGCCGGTTCGCTGGCGGCCCAGTTCCACCGTCATGGTCAGGGGCACCTCGAAGCTGAGGCGATCGTCTTCGAGGATGCGGAGCTTGAGAGCAGGCATGATTGGAATCTGCGAGAGCGGATCTGGTCACTGGTCAGGTGCGGCTGCCGCACACTCGGCCTCGATGAAGCGAACGATCTCATGAAACTTCGGCGAGTTGTGGAACTCGCTGAAGCCCACGTCCCGTTTCAGGCCCAGCACGTTGCGGAAGCCCTTCTTTGTCGCCCGCTCCAGGTCGCCCAGCACTTGCCTCGGACCGTACGCCCGCTCCGAAGCCGGCAGCTTGCGCACCAGCGCCTCGGCCAGGGACCGAGTGTAGAGATCGCTGGCCTCGTTCAAGCGGCCTTTCTCGAACGTGTCGAACGCGCGTTCGACGTGGATTCCCGCCTGCTTGAGGTCCCCCTTGAGCACATAGTACTTGGCCAGCTGGACGTGAATCGTCGCCAGCGAAGAAAGGAACCCGCGATCGGTCGGGTTGTCCTTGAGCATCGCCTCATAGAACGTCAGGGCTTCCAACAGCAGGCTGCGAGGTTCGTCACCGTACTTGGCCAGGTCGTCCAGTTGCAAGCGAGCGATGTCGATCTTGGAGTCGGCCAGGTCGGTCTTGAAGTCGGGGGGGACTTCCGGGCCAGCCAGCGATTCGACGTAGCGCTTGCGAATGCGATGGGCTTCGATCGCCTTGTCCGGCCGAGCCTCGGTCCAGTCGAGGTAGTTGCCCGTATTGCCCAGGCTGCGCGCGAACTGATACTTCGCTTCCAGGCTTCCCTCGCCTCCTTGCTCCGCGAGCGCCTGGCGGATCGCCTCGGCTTCATCGTAGGAACGCTTCGCTTCCGCATGCCGGCCCAGGGATAACTGCGTGTCCGCCATGTATCCCCAGCTCCGGGCCAGGTCGCGGCGAAACTCGCGCTGGCCCGGATCGCTTTGACAAAGGGCCTCGCGAATCTGCAATGATTCCTTGTAGAAATCCAGCGCCCGGAGCTGAGCGGTGCGATTAACGCGGGCATCGTAGACAATGCCCAGGGTGTGGAAGACTTCGGCGAGCTTCAATCGGCCTTCCTTGTCGTCGGGCTGGGTGCGCAACAATGCGGTCAGTTCATCGCGGGCGCGGGTCAGTTCGGCTTCCGCCTGGTCCAGGTCGCGCATCTGGCGCAGCAAGGCACCCTTGTGAATGTAGACGTCGGCGAGCGCCCGCTGGAAGCGCGGGTCCGGCCGTTGCCGGAGCAGTTCCTCGTAATGACCCTGCGCCTGCGTGTACCGGTTGAGGGCCGCGGACCGGTTCTGCTCCATCTCGGCAGCGCGGACACTGGTCTCGGCCTCCTGCAGAGTGCGGGCAAAGGCTTCTTGCCGATCGCGCGCCGTCTGAAGAACGACCAGGCCTAGCCATACAAACGCCGCCAAGCTCAGCGCGCCCAGCGCCCACCACAGCGGATGCCGGCGAACCGCTCGACTGGAACGCACAAACGCACGGGTGACCGGACCGACCCGCCGTGCATGGCGCAAGGGCTGGTCGTTGAGAACGCAACCGATGTCTTCCACGAGCAGGGCAGCGCTGGCATACCGGAGGTTGGGCTCCTTGGCCAGGCATTTGAGACAGATCGTCTCCAGGTCGCGCGGCACCTTCGGATTCAGCTTGCGCGGCGGCACCGGCTCGTCTTCCAGCACCTGTTTCATCGTCAGGTGCGCGTCGCCCGCCTGAAACGGCGGCCGCCCCGTCAGCATGCAGTAAAGCACCGCACCGAGGCTGTAGATGTCGGAGCAGGGACCGATGGATTTCAAGTCGCCCAGGGCTTGTTCGGGCGGCATGAAGCTCGGCGTGCCCATGGCCTCGCCGGTCCGTGTCATGCCGCTGCCTTCCGATGCGGCGCGGGCCAGACCGAAATCAGTCAGCATGGGGATCGCCGTCGACCAGGAGGCCCCTGCCGCACCCGCCATCCGCACCCCCGAGCCGCCCTCGAATGCGTGGAGACTTTCGTCCTGTTGCAGGAGGATGTTCTGGGGCTTGAGGTCGCGGTGGATGATGCCCTTATCGTGGGCGCATTGCACCGCCTCCGCCACGCGCTGGAGCAGCCGTGCCGCCGTCAGCGGCGCCAGGGGGCCGCTGGCCAGGACTTGCTGAAGGCTGCCGCCGGTGACGAAGGCCATCGTGAAAAACGGCTGGCCCTCGAACTCGCCAATGTCGTAGATCGGCACGATGCAGGGATGGTTGAGCGCTGCCGCTGCTCGCGCTTCCAGGCGGAAACGATCCAGGGCGCCCGACCCTGCAAAGCGGCCGGCAAGAATCATCTTGAGGGCAACGGTGCGATCGAGCGTGGCTTGCCGAGCCTTGAAGACGACGCCCATGCCTCCGCGCGCGACCTCTTCGAGCAGCTCGTATTCGCCAAGCTGGTGCGGCACAAATCCCGTGGTCCGATCCGCGCGGACCGGTTGGTAGTTGGTCGCTTCCGGATCCGTATGGCCTGAAGAATCACCCGCACCGTTCGGCGGGCCCACGGCGGAAACATTGGGCAAGTAACGGGTGGCTCCCGTATCCGCGGACGGGCCATCCTCCCCGGCGCGTTCCTTTGGGATGAACGAACGCGTCTGGTCGGTGGTGGTCTCGTCGGTGACGGACGGCTTTGCCGCCTGGCACTCGCGATCGTCCGGGCGCCGAGCCATACGGGATCCTCAGGGACAACAAACCACGCCAACCGTTATGGTACCAGGAGCGGGCAGGTGCTTCAATGCATTGCCGGAGCTGGATCGCATGTGCAAGAAGCACCCGGGCACGCCCGTCGTCATCGACCACCTGTGGGCAAGAAGGAACCGCCCTACGCGGACCTGGCGCCGCTGATTCAGAAAGTGGTGAAAGCGTTCGGAGCGCGCCGCTGCATGTGGGAAAGCGATTGTCCCTTCCAGGTCAGCAAGCACAGGTACACCGACAGCCTCGACCTTGTTCGCAAGCGGCTGGATTTCCTCAGCGACGAGGATCGAGACTGGATGTTGAGGAAGACTGCGGAGGAGTTCTTCTTCAAAAAGTGACCGCGCAATAAAAAAGTCCCGCTCCTGGCCTCGTCGGTGTCGCCCATCACCGAAGAAACCATTCGCAGGACCGGTAAATTAAATAGCAAGCGCCGTGCCAGAGAATGGAATTTATTGCTAATGTCACAATAGTTTGAAATTTAAGCAGTTGTGGAATAAGGTGTTTTTGGATCGGTCCTGTGAAGAAGTTGTGAGTGGTCAGAATATGAACACGCGGGCAAAACATGACCATTTCTGCGCCGTTCAAAGAGGTATTTGCACCGTCACGAAACGGTGCGAACGGTGCGGCGGCAATGGTGTCTTCCCAGTGGTGGAAAACGACTCAGCAATGCGTCATAATTGACGGAACACGCGTCACCAAGCCTCGGACACGCACGCAACCATGAGCCTCATCATCGGCATCGACCTGGGTACGACCAATTCCGTTGCCGCGTACCTGGATGACAACGGTCCGCACCTCATCCCCAACGCGCTGGGCGAGACGCTGACGCCGTCGGTCGTCGGCATCGATCCCGAGGGCAAGCTGCTTGTCGGCCGGCCGGCCAAGGAACTGCAGGTCACCCATCCGCAGCGCTGCGCCGCGCTGTTCAAACGGCACATGGGCAGCGAGTGGAAGGTCAACCTCGTTGGCCGTACCTACTCGCCGGAGGAACTGTCCAGCCTCGTCCTGCGCACCTTGAAGGAAGACGCCGAAGCACACTTCAAGCAGCCCGTGCCGCGTGCCGTCATCACGGTGCCGGCGTACTTCAACGATCAGCAGCGCAAGGCGACCATCCACGCGGGACGCATCGCCGGCTTCCAGGTCGAGCGCATTTTCAACGAGCCGACGTCCGCGGCCCTGGCCTATGGCTTTCACGAGGCGCGCGAGGACAAGGTGTTGCTCATCTTTGACCTGGGCGGCGGTACGTTTGACGTTTCCATCGTCGAGTTGTTCGACGGCGCCCTGGAAGTCCGGGCCTCGTCGGGCGAGAGCTTCCTCGGCGGCGAGGACTTCACGCGCACCCTGGTGGCCCGGTTGCTGGACCAGCAAGGGATGCCGTTCGAGAAGACCGAGATGGAGGCGCCGGCCCTGGTCTCGCGCATGATCCAGCAGTGCGAACGGGCCAAGTGCAAGCTGTCTCGCCAGGATTCGGCGCCGGTGCGCGTTCCGGATCGCAAGGGAGACTTCGACGACACGGCCACCGAGGTCACCGTCACCCGCACGCAGTTCCAGGAGTGGACCCGGCACATCCTGGCCCGCGCGGAACTGCCGATCCGCCGTGTACTGGGTGACGCCGGCCTGAAGAAGACGGATATCAACGAGGTGATCCTCGTGGGCGGCGCCACACGCATGCCGGCGGTCGCGTCGCTGGTGACCAGCCTGTTCGGCAAGGAACCGCACTGCCGGCTCAATCCCGACGAAGTGGTCGGCATCGGCGCTGCGGTGCAGGCCGGGTTGATCGCCCGCGAAGAAAAGGTGGAAGACATCGTCGTCGTCAAGCGTACTCGCGCGGACGCACCACAACCTGCACTCACCGGATGACATTCTCACGCGTCTGCATTGTCGTTGCGCTTCGCGGCCGCGCAGACGAGAACGGCGTTGATCGGGCGCGGCGGGTCGAACGAACGCCAAGAACAACAAGAACGCAAAGAGTGGCTCTCATTTCTTGTCCTTCGGGTCAGTTTTCTCCTTCTTGACCTTCTTCCACAGCTCTGGCTTGTCCACGACGTGTTTGGGCGGCTCGACTTCGATGACACTGCCCTTATAAGTCTTGGCATCGAGGATCTGCCGATCAGGCTGCTTGGGGTCGTCGTCGGGAAGCTCCGTTCGTTCCAATTCCACGCCCTTCCAACGGTAGAAATCCTTTCGGCCGAGGCCGTAGTAGCCCGGCACCACCTTGTTTGACGCCAGTTTCAGGTACGACACCACTGGGTCATAGTCCTCGACCTTGCACTTGACATCCTTCGGGTCAATTTCTGGCATCCGGTCATATGGGGGCAGATATGGAGATTGCTCCGGGGGAAAGAGGATCCCTTTCCAGCAGTGGATCGTCTTGGACTTTGCGTCATAATAACCTGGTGTGAACTTGCAATCTTCTAAGCGAGCGCCCTTCGCTCGCACCACGAAGTAGCGGAAACACGACGGCCTTTCCCATGACGTAGGTTTCGCCTTGGTATCAGGATCGTCATTAGTATCTGATTTTTGGACAGGGTCCTGTGGGGGTCGTTCCGGGCGCACTTGACCAATAGTAGCCCCTGCTGTCAATGCACCGATCACAACGATGAAGATGGTTCGCAGAAGCATGAATGATCCCTCCCGAGAACATCGTTTCTTTAGCGCCAATTCGGGTCCGCGTCATTCGCCACCGGTTCCTTGACGACCATCGACCCCTTGGGGTCAAGGTGCCTGTCATTATTTCGCCTGAACATATCGCCGCTCCCTGTGTTCTTGTTCTTTTCGCCCTTCGCGTATTTGTAACCAAGCTCACTCTTTGGGTCCGGGTCTGGCGTCAATACACCGGCAAAGCGAATGTTCCAGTTGGCCTCCCCCAGGAAATACACGGTTCCATCGGAGAACTGCCACACCGCGAACGTAGTGAACTCAAAGCTGACATCGATTTCTGTTTTCTTTCCCTTGTCAGGCAGGACACTTCTTGTTTTTGCTCTGGTCTGGCCCACGGGAAGCGCGGGACTGTCTTCGGCAAGCACTCGGTCAAAGTCGCGCGTGGTGTTGGGGTGTTCTTCGCCAGTCGCAAAAAAAGGCACGTCGCCTCGCTTAGAGTCCAGCAGCCATTTTCCTGCACTGGCTTTCTCAAAATCCCACTTGCGCCTGTCCCCGCCTCCCAGGTCAGCACCGAATCCGTCTTTTAGGTTATTCACATTGCGAGTGAACTGGACAAATCTCAGCTCTCCACCAAGGTTAGTTCTCAGTGCTCGGGCAGCCAAAGTCATTGTGACGAAGTCGGGGTTTCCGGCCTGACTGTCTAGGATAGGGCCGCCAATTCTTGCGTTGAATCTTAGATCAGGGGCGCTATTTTTGCTCGCGACCATTCGCAGCACTTCGAGCACCGGCGTCACGGTGATCGCGGTCGTATCCGAACACAGCACGTTCTTGTCGCGCACCAGTTGCAGGGACAACATGGTTTCGCGCTCGGCCGCGCCTTCCTTGACGCCTTCGATCCAGACCGTGTCCGGCACCTTGCCGGCGTCCCAGTCCTTGGGGAGGACGATTTCATTGTCCTTCTTCGGCGTGTCCCAGACGCGAATGCGCGCCCGCCCTTCGTTCGCGACGTCGAGGCGCACGGTCACGTTCTTGGGCAGAATGCCGGCGGTAATACTCAGCGCTGCCTTGAATAACCGGCTGGCTTTGGGCAAAGGACTCACCTCGAAGTCGTACTTGTCGGGAATGCCGAACGTGGTCTTGGACTTGTTGACGTTGCCGCCATTCAGGGGTATGTAAGCCCCCGGCCTGCGCTTGTCGTTAGCCGGGACGCCCTGTACATTTAGTTCCACGCTCACCACTCGGAAGTCGATCTGGCGCGTGAAATCTTGTACCTTCCCGTCCACCTTCTTCTTCAGAACGAGCGTGTAGACGCCCGGCCTCAGTTTTTCTTCCGTCGCTGTGTAGCCCTTTTTCAGGTTGAACACGCCCTCCCGAATGGCTGCCACGGGTCGGCCGATGGACCAATCGTATTCGACGTTCTTGCGCATGTCCGCACAGACGGTCCCGAAGTAAATGCCGCCGTTGCGATTCGCGTCCGCGCAGACAAGAACGGCATCGGTCGGGCGTGGCGGGTCGACCGAGAAATTGGTCGAGCCCAGGTCGCGCAAGAAGAGCGTCTCTTCCGAAACAATGACGCCCACGGCCTGCGCCTGCCCCATCGCGGCCGCGGCAGCCCCGAGCGGCGTGACCTCCGCGCGCAGGGTAACGGTATTGGTCCCCGCCTTGCTGAACCCGCCGATGACGTCGATCTCGCGCGGAAGAGGCGTGCCGGCGGCGCCTTTGATCGTCCACTGGGAAGCGGAGTCCATGGTCAAGGTGAAGCCGTCCTTGGCCAGTTGATTGCGCCAGAGCAAGACGTCGCCCTTGGCGGTCTTGAGGATGACGTTGTCGATGGCGCCGCCGTCGTCGGCCTTGTCGCCAAACGCAATGACGTACTTTTGGGCCTTCACGCCCTTGTTGATGGCCTCGTCATTGACGGTGGGATCGTCGAAGCGCAGGCGGAAGCGGGCGCCCACCGTGTCGTTGACACATGTGACGAGGCGAATCAGCGTGGGCGGGACCGCCATCACGTGCAGGCCGGGCGCTGGTGCCTGGGCGGTCAACGACGCCCACGGGTGCAGCTGCTAATTCTACAGGATGAGCTTGAGTAGCAGATGCCCTGTTTTTCAGGGTTTTCTCAAAGCTCGTGTCAGTTTCGTGCTGCAATCGCTGCCCAAATTTGGGCATTAATGGTCGATTTTCCGGTCTCCGAATGGCCGAAAACCTTGTTTTTCCCGTGTAGGATTGCTGTTTCCCTTGTAGAAAACGCAGTTGCACCCGACGCCCACGCCCCAAGAAGAGCGCCCACCGCAATCAAACGCCGGAAGCCTTCGATGGTCCGCAAGGCGAGGGAGGAATGGTTCATTTGTCGTCGGTGTCCCTGTCAAGGATCCTGCTGGGCAAAGGTATCACCGGCAAGTGGCTATCTTTGTAGATTTTATCGCGAAGATCAAACAGCCGCAGCTGGTTTGCGCCTTCGGCCTGGGCGCGGTCCCAAATCTCAGTCCACATGCCGGACGGCTTGTTTTCCTTCATCAGGACGCGCTCGACCGTCAAATAGTGCCGCCGCGCATCGACGGGCCAACCGAGCGGGTCCTTGTAACGACGCTGCTCCAGGGCCCCGAGGGCGCTCAAAGCGCCCTGCGCTGCCAGTTTCGGCGGCTTGGTCCAGAACTTGCGCAAGCCATCGGCCTCCTCGGTTGAAAACGTGTAGCGCACGCGAGGGTACGGCGTTTCCAACAGCAGATATTTGAGGTCTTTGGCCTTCGGCGGATCGATCACGGGGTCGAGGAACACGCCGCTGACGATCGTATTGAAGCTCCAGTTCGGGTGGATCTGGGCCGTGTACTTGCGGTCGCCAGCGACCACGAAAGTCTTGTAGACCCCGCCCCAGAAGTCTCGGACGCGCGTTCGCGCCAGCGTCGGCGCGCGGGCGAAGTCCGTGTCGGTCTTGCTCTGCGGCTTGATGGTCAGCACATAGTCGCGCCAGCGGTTGTTGGCGTCGTGGCCGTCCTTGTTCATGAAATAGAAGGACAGGTACCAGGTGCCGCGCGGCACGTGGAGGTCGATGTACAACCCAGGCCCTTCGTGGGTCAAGGCGTAGGCTTCCTTGTGGTCGTCCCACTCCGACTGCCGTCGCCGGCCGCCGAAGGGGTCCTTGAGGACGCGCGGGTCGTCGGTGGTCTTCCAGTGGACCCAGTGGCGCAGGGCCTCGTCCTTGGTGGCGTGGCTGCCGGTCCGGCCGTAACAGCCGAACGAGAGCCTGTCCAGCACCGAGTTGCCGCCCCAGACCGCGTCCTCGGGGGAGCTATGGGCGCACAGGACCGCGAAGCCTTCGGAGTAACGGTAGTCCTGAAACTTGTCCTCGCCGTAGAAGTCGCCGCGCGTTCGCCAGTCATCGACCACAAAATGGGCCGCTGGACCGGCGGGCGCCTTGGCCACCGGGACTTTTTCCACGGCCTGGATGAGCTTGTCGAACTCACCAAGCGTCGCGGTCGCCGCCGGCTCCGGACACATCCATCCATCCGGCAGCCGCCCCTTGGGGACAGGGAGCGGTTTTGCGCCCGCCGGCTTGAGGGCTTCCTTGGCTCGGCCCAATCCGCCGCCGTATGTGCCGACAAACGGCCGGAAATCGGCGGTAGGCAGCACGGCGGAGACGAAGTCATCCGGCAGGCCCTCGGCCTTCTTCGTCCCCGCGAAGACTTGCCGGCGCGTTTTGGCGTCCAGCGCCAGGCAGCCCTTTTGCCGAAAGCCGAGCCAGAGCAGACCAGCGTCGTCCTCGGCCAGGCAGGTCACGTAGTCTTCGGGCAGCAGCGCGTCGAGAACTTCCTTGGGCGCTTCCTTCCATCCTGGCGGCGCCCCTCCCCAGCGGTCCTTGACTTTGGGGGCGTAGTCGCGGCCGCGCAGGTAGGCCCACGTCTTGCCCTTGTCCTTGCTCCAGGCCAAACCGGCGGTGGTTCCCGCGTAGACCGTGCCGTCCCGCGCAACCAGGAGGGCGTTGATCAGCGCACTTGGCAGACCGGCGCCGTTGGGAATCACCGGCAAAGGCACCGGCCCCGTTTGCACCGTCCACTTCTTGTAGTCGTCCGAGGCCTTGGCGAAGGCGATCCCGTGACTGTGTGTGCCGACATAGAGGTTCCCCTGGGCGTCGAACGCCAAAGCGCTGGCTTGGTCCTCGGGCAAGCCGTCCGCGCGCGTGAAATGCGTCCAAGTTTCCTTCTCCAGCGAGTGGCGGGTCAAGCCCGCACTGGTGGCCATCCAGACGTCGCCGTCCGTGGGACAGGTGGCGATGGCGAAGATGCGCTCGCCAATGGGGCCGTCCAACACGTCGTAGTTTTTCCAATTCGCTCCACTCCAGACGCTGACGCCGTGGTTCAGCGTCCCCACCCAGACTCGGCCGAGCTTATCGACGGCAATCGCATAAGCGTTGTCGTCACCGAGGCCGTCCTTGCGGGTGAACTGGGTCCACTGCTTGCCTTCGGAGGCCTTCGGCTCGTAGCGGAAGACGCCCTTGTCTTCGGTGCCGACCCAGACATTGCCCTGGAGGTCTTGGGCGAGGGCCACGATGAAGTTGCCGGTAGCTTTGTTGTTGAGGGCTTCCCATTTCGGACCACCCGGCTGACCTTCGGCGAGGGTCGTCAGAGCCGCCAATCCCAGAATTGCCGCGAG
Organism: Gemmataceae bacterium; assembly: GCA_019752375.1. Taxonomy (GTDB): domain Bacteria; phylum Planctomycetota; class Planctomycetia; order Gemmatales; family Gemmataceae; genus JAIEMG01. The sequence goes on from JAIEMG010000313.1 coordinate 12,785, forward strand.
GGTTGGAATGCGGATGGAACGGGGCATCGTTGTCCTCATTTCAGGAAGCCCTCGCGTGAGGGGAGGCGAACGCCTTTTTCAATGGAGGTGCTGCTCGCGCAGCTGACGCAGGCTTTCGAGTGCCGGCTTCGGCTTTCCGCCGGCGTCGACGAGGCCGCAGTTGGGGAACTGGTGCGCCTGGGCATCGCTCAGGTGGGTCCAATGCACGCCCCGGACATAGGGCTTGCACAGCGCCAGGGCGCCGAAGGCCGTCGCCCACTCCGCTTGCACGTCGGGAGTGTAGCCGCCGTGCCAGTGGCCCGCGGTCACTGCAAGGTCCGGGTCGGCGTTGTCGTCGTTCTCGGCGGACGACGGGTAGCCCAGCGTCACCTGGAGCGGCACGCCGAGCAGTGCGTAAAGGTCGAGCAGGCGCGAGGCTTCGAGCGCGTCGCGGCAATAACTGCCGTGGGGCGATGGGCCCATGACCCATTCCAGGTCGACGGCAGCGAGGTTCAGCCCCGCGCGGATCAGCGTATCGGCGAAGATGAACGGCGAGTGCGTCCGATCCTCCATCGCCATGTAATCGCCCCACGGCTGTGCCAAGCCCACGACCAGCTCCAGGCCGGAGTCGATCTGCCGGGCGGCCTCGGCCAGGCGCACCGTCAGCCAGAGCAATTCGTCTTCACCCAGGGACAGGACGTTGGCGCTGTTGCTGGCCGCGGTCAGCTGCCAGCTGCGGATGCGGCCGTGATAGCGCTTGACCGCTGTTTCAACGTAGTCGCACATGAAGCTGGCGATGCTGTGCAGGTCGCGTTCCCAAAGCCAGAGCCACTTGGGCAGCTGGTTGGGCGAGAAGTCGATGAGCGGACCGGCGGACACCGGCAGGCCTTGCGATTCCGCCCAGTCGAGCATCGCATCGTGCGGTTCCCACGAGTAGCTCGCTTCGGCCGGCTCGATGTCCTTCCACGCCAGGGGCAGGAAGACGCTGTTGGAGAACTTCGCCACGCTGGCGGCGGCTTCTCCCTCCGGCAACGCGGAGCCAAGCCGGCATCCGAGGGTGGTGTCGAGGCGAGGCTGGCGCTGGTGCCGGACCTGGAACACCTGATCGATGTAGACGCGCACGAGCTCCTCGGCCGTGCGATAGCCGAGGTTCAAGGCAGCCTGGGCTTGTTCAATGGCTTGCTCCGACGGCATCTGCGTGGCAGCGCGTCCAAAAGTCAGGCTGGCTTCGCGGATTTTCTGCTGCAACTCGGGCGGCATCTGCAAGCCGCCGGACCGCCAGTCGGATGCCTGGCAGCGAAGTTGATTGACCTTGCCGCGGGCCAGCTCGATCTGGAAATGATAGGGCAGGTCGCGTTCCATCAGCGTGGCGCTGGCGCTCATGACGCGGCCGGCGCCGTTGATGTCCCACGGCACCGCCAGGCAGCCGCTCTCGTCCACGTCGCGGCTGACGACCAGCTGATTGGATTCGAGGCGCACCTGCGTCGGCCACGGCATGTTGTCCGGACCGCCGGTCACGCAGGCCCGTTCCAGCTCCCGAACAGCCTCGGGGGAAAGGCCGTTCGGAATCAGGAAGTTGATCGTCCCCATAGAGCAATTTGTCCGTTCTCGCTCGGTCCAACGGGCGCCTGTGCCGTGGACCAGTGCGTCGAGCGTATTATAGCACCCCGCGAAGGGAAATACCTGCCGTGTCTTCTGCCGAAGGGGAAGCGCGACAGGGACTTTCGCCGGACCGATCCCGCGACCGGCGAAGGCTGAGTGTTTTCGATTATAAGAGGACGGGCAGGACGCTCCAACAAATATTGGCACAGACCGTGAAGTCTCTCCCAGGTGCAGGCAATCTGCACCGCCGCGCGAATCCCCGGACGGGTCGCGGGGTTAATACTGAACGTCTCCCATGGTTGGGCGCACTGACAATCAACGATTTCTCTCATTTCCCGTGCTCCAGGAGGTTCCGTGATGCGTACGTTTTCGAAGGTGTTGGCGGTGATGGGTGCTGCAATCCTGCTCGCAGCGCCCGCCCTGGCCCAGTTCGGCCCGCGCGGCGGCCTGATTACCAATGCCAGCGTCCAGAAGGAGCTCAAGCTTTCCGACGACCAGATCGAAAAGGCCAAAAAGGTCGGCATGGACGTCCAGGCCAAGTTCAAGGACGACAAGCTCGGCAAGGACGCAACGCCCGAAGAACGCGAAGCGCGCCGCAAGAAGGTGTCCGCCGAGATGCACAAGCAGCTGGGAGACGTCCTCAAGGCGGAACAACTCAAGCGCTACAAGCAAATCGAACTCCAGCAGGTCGGCCTGGCCGATACCGACGCTCAGAAGGAGCTCAAGCTGACCGACGAGCAGAAGGGCAAGCTGAAGACCATCTCCGACGACACGCGCATGAAGGTGCGCGAGGTCTTCAAGGATGGCAAGGGCGCCGAGGCGCTCGAGAAGATCCAGAAGCTCAACAAGGAAGGCAAGGAAAAGCAGGTCGACGTGTTGAACGCCGATCAGAAGAAGCAGTGGAAGGAAATGACCGGCGAGCCGTTCGAGATCAAGTTCGAGCGCCCGTCGACGAACTGATGATTGCGTGATCTCGTTTCGCCACGTTCCGGCGAGCCGGGTCCGAAAGCGAAACCCTTTCTTGTGTTTCGGGTATAATCCTTCGGGCAATGATTTCGTTTCCTCGTTCTCCAGGTCCTTCCCGATGAAGCCCGTTCACCTGCTCGCGGCACTCCTTTTCGTCGGCTTCTTCACCACTCCCACGGCACGTTCCGCCGAAGACGTCAAGGCGGTCATCAAGACCGGCGGCGACTTCGAAGTCGAGATCGTCAAGGACGTGGCCTACTACGAAGGCGACGACGCCGACGCCAACAAGCACAAGCTCGACCTCTACCTGCCCAATGGGCACAAGGACTACCCAGTCCTGTTCTTCGTCCACGGCGGCAGCTGGCGCGGCGGCGACCGCAAACAGTACGGACCGCTTGGCAACGTCTTCGCCAAGAACGGCGTCGGCGTCGTGGCCATCAGCTATCGCCTCTCCCCCAAGGTGCAGCATCCAGAACACAGCAAGGACGTGGCCCGCGCCTTCGCCTGGACGCACAAGAACATCGCCAAGCATGGCGGCAAGTCGGACCAGATCTTCGTCAGCGGGCACTCGGCCGGCGGGCACCTGGCCGCACTGCTGGCCACCGACCAGACCTACCTGAGAGCGCACAAGCTGGAGCTGTCGAACATCAAGGGCGTGATCGCCATGAGCGGCGTCTACGTCCTGGTCGCCAACCGCATCTTCGAGAGCGCGTTCGGCAAGGACGAGGAAGTCGTCAAGAACGCGGCACCGATCAAGCACGTCAAGGAGAACCTCTGTCCCTTTTGCTTGATCTACGCGGACAAGGACTTCACGACCCTCGACGCCATGGCCGAGCAGTTCTGCAAGGAACTCAAGAGCTGCAAGTGCGAGGCACAGACCATTAAAATGCCGGACCGCACGCACATGACGATCATCATCAAGTGCGCGACCAGTGAAGAAGACCCGACTACGCAAGCCATGCTCGAGTTCATCGCCAGGCATTCGAGTTTGAAGCTAAAGGCGAAGGCAATGAAGTAGGCGGTCCTGGCGAGCCGTGGGGCGTGAGCCTGGCGAGCCGTGGGGCGTGAGCCCCCGGATGGAACGCACCATCATTGTAAGTTCC
>JAIEMG010000199.1 GCA_019752375.1 Gemmataceae bacterium
GGACTTCCTTGACGGAGCTTACCAGCAGCGGCCTTTTCCTCTCATAGCATCTGAAGGCGGAACTACGAACAAAGGCAGTTGATCGTTGCAACCGCTCTCCCGGCCCACTACCCTGAAGCCGCACACGCGACGTTCTCAACCCAGGGAGCCGTTTCATGCAACAACGACGCTGGATTCGTGGTTTGGTCATTGCAACCGCCATTGGCATCGGCTGCGTGCTCAGTGTCTCCGCCCAGGCGCCGAAAAAGTCGGCGATTCAGGCGACTTCCACCCGGCCCGACGCGGTGTACAAGGTCGGTGAAACGGCCACGTTCAAGATCGAGAGCGACGTCGATGGGGATGCGACCTATCGGCTGACCGAGGATGGCCACAAGGCCGTGAAGAACGGCACGCTGAAACTGGAGAAAGGCAAGGCCGTCGAGGTCGCCGGCACGCTGGAGAAGCCAGGGTTCTTGCAATTGCAGGTGACGCTCGGCAAGGAGAACGTCCTGGCTGCCGCCGCCTTCGATCCCACGAAGATTGAGCCCACCGCCAAGGTGCCGGCCGATTTCGACACGTTCTGGGAGGCGCAGAAGAAAGAGCTCGCCAAGATCCCGCTCGACGCCAAGCTCGAACACTCGCCCAAGCACAGCGATGCCAGGGTGGACTGCTACAAGATCAGCCTGGCCAGCGTCGACGGCAAGCGCGTGCACGGCTGGATCAGCGTGCCCAAGGGCAAAGGGCCGTTCCCCGCGATCTTGACCGTCCCGTACGCCGGCGTCTACGGCATCGAGCCCGACAAGCGTCATGCCCAGATGGGCGCGCTGGCGATGAACATCATCGTTCACGACCTGCCGGTGGACGAAAAGGGCGAGTTCTACGAAAAGCAAGCCGATGGTCCGCTCAAGGACTACCGCAACATCGGCATGAATGACCGCCAGAAGAGCTACTTCCGCCAAGCGATCCTGGCCTGCCTGCGTGCCGTGGACTACATCGCCACGCGGCCGGACTTCAATGGCAAGGACCTGGCGGTGACCGGCGGCAGCCAGGGCGGCGGACTGGCAATCATCACGGCGGGCGCCGATCCGCGCGTCACGCTCCTCGCTGCCGCGGTGCCGGCGCTGTGCGATCACAGCGGCATCGCCAGCGACCGCATCAGCGGTTGGCCTCAGTGGCTGCGGCGGGTCAAGGGCGACGAGGCGGCCAAGGTGCTCGAGACGTCGGCTTACTTCGATGCCGTCAACTTCGCCCGGAAATTCAAGGGCAAGTCGGTGCTGGCCGTCGGCTTCATCGACACGGCCTGTCCGCCCACGTCGGTCTACTCCGCGTTCAACGCGCTGCCGGAGCCGAAGACGATGGTCGCGGCCCCGCGACTGGGTCATGCGACCGATCCCAAGTACGGGCCGGCGCGCGACGACCTGTGGAAGAAGAACCTGCCCTTGAAGCCGCCGGAATGACATGCCACCGATGAAACGCAGCGTTGACCGCAGTTCGTCCCTGGATTACCTGACCGTCTATCCCGATGACTACGTGGAAGGGAGTCCCCACCCGCTCCTCATCTGGCTGCACGGTTTCGGCGCCAACAAGGACGACCTGAGCGGACTGGCTCCGGTGGTGAGCCGTACCGGCTACCTGTACGTCTTCCCCGATGCGCCGCTGGCAACCGCGGATGATTCGACCGTCCGTGCCTGGTACGAGCGCGGCGGAAAGGAAAGTCCGGATGCCGTTCGCGAAGCGCTGGCAGCACTCGATAGGTTGGTGACGGAAGTGCTGGATCGCTTCCGCGTGCCAGCCGGACGGGCGCTGCTGGCGGGCTTCTCGCGGGGCGGAGCGATGGCGTTGCGCTATGGGCTGCCGCGTCCTGAACTCGTTGCAGGCATCGCGGTGCTGAGCGGTTCCCTCCGGCGCGTGGATGACTTGCGTGGGAGTCTTCCCGTCGAGCGAACGCAGCCGATCTTCGTGGCCCACGGTAAGAATGATTCGCTGGTTCCATTCGAGTGGAGCCAGGCCCTGGTGGCCTTCCTTCTGCAGCAGGGCTATCAGCCGACCTACAAGACCTATCCGATGGATCACGAGATTAGCCCCGCGCTCGTTGCCGAGCTGCGCGGCTGGATCGAGCAGGTGTTGCCAAGGAGTGCGGGCGATTGTTCGTAGTCTTTCATACCGCTCGGCGGCACCTGGGATGATGAAAATGGCAATGCCGAGCTTGGGAACAAGGACAGTGGTATTGGACCTTTGGCATTGGTCATTGCTTCGTCATTCGGGCTTCGTCATTCGGCATTCCAGCAGGGAGGGTCCTTGGTCAACGAATCAGTGCTTCCTTACGTCTGGATGCTGGTCGGAAGCGTGGCCTTCGCCGTCATGGGCACGCTCGCGCATACGGTGGGACAGACATGCGACTGGCAAGTGGTCGCCCTGGTCCGCGCCAGCCTGGCTTGCCTGTTCGCGATCGTGCTCGCCCGCGCAGCCGACGCCACGCTGGTGTTCCGGCGGCCGCTCATCCTCTGGGTGCGCAGCATCTCCGGCAGCGTCAGCATGGTCTGCACTTTCTACGCGTTCGCCAATCTTCCCGTCAGCGACGTGCTTACGCTGACCAACACGTTCCCCATCTGGGTGGCACTGCTGTGCTGGCCGCTCTACGGCGAGGTGCCGGGCGTTTCCGTCTGGATTTCGGTCGCCAGCGGCGTGGCGGGAGTCGTGCTCATCCAGCAGCCGCACTTCGCCGAAGGCAATTTTGCCGCCCTCGTCGCGCTCATCAGCTCCTTCTTCACCGCGATTGCCATGCTTGGCCTGCACAAGCTGTACTGGATCGACGCGCGGGCCATCGTGGCGCACTTCTCCGGCGTGGCTGTGCTGTTTTGCCTGGCCTCATGCTTTGCGTTCGAGCGCGCGGTGCCGATGGCGAGTGCCTTCGAGTGGCAAAACGTGCTCCTGCTCCTCGGCGTCGGCGCGACGGCGACCGCGGGGCAGCTTTGCCTGACGCGGGCTTTTGGGGCCGGGCCGCCGACCAAGGTGTCGGTGGTCGGTCTGACGCAGATTGTCTTTGCCATGCTCCTGGATGCGGTGCTCTTTCAACGCCGGTTCGACGCCATGACGCTGGCCGGAATTGGATTGGTAGTGGCGCCGACGGCGTGGTTGCTGAGCCGCCCAAGGATGCTCACGACGGCAGCCGCGGAGGCAATCGAAACGATGAAAGGCAGTGAGAAGGAGGGCTGAACTACACCGCCACTCCTCCGCACTGCCTTTTCGCCGCGAGCTCCTCGTAAGCTCACTCCTGAATCTTGCCCAATGCCAGTGCAGCGGCCTTGCGAACGTCGGCATCGTCGTCCTTCAGCGCCTTGGTGATGGCCGGGATCGCGTCCTTGGCACCGGGGCCGATCTCGCCCAACGCGTAGACGGCGGCGCCGCGCACTTCGACTTCCTTGCTCTTGAGTGCTTCGATCAGAGCGGGAACGGCCGATTCCGCGTCGGGGCCAATGTCGGCCAGGGCCAGTGCGGCGGCAGCCTGTGTTTCCACGTCGTCGTCCTTGAGTGCGGAGGCCAGGGCCGAGACGGCGCCCTTGGCGTCGGCGCCCATCTCTCCCAGGGCGCGGGCGGCAGCGCGACGGATGTCGGCGCTCTTGTCCTTGAGGGTGCCAGCCAGCGCGGGCACGGCCGACTTGGCTAGCGAGCCCAGTTCGCCCAGGACGTAGATGGCGGTGCCGCGCACTTCGATGGTGCTGTCCTTCAACAGCTCGGCCAGCGCCGCGACGTGCGGCTCGGCATCGTCTTCGAGGACGGCCAGGGCACAACGGGCGTACGACTGGAGTTGCTTCTCGTCGGCGCGGGCCATTTCCTTCAGGGCGGGGATGGCCGTCTTGGCGTCCTTACCGATGCGGGCCAGGGCCAGGGCCGCGGCGCCGCGCACGTCGCGTTCCTTGTCTTTCAGCATGGCGGCGAGCTTGGGGCAAGCGTCCTTGGCGTCCTTCCCCATGCGTCCCAGAGCCAGGGCCGCGGCGCCGCGCACGTCGGTGTCTTCGTCCTTGAGTGTGTCCGTCAGGGCGGGGACGGCGGCGCGCGCTTCACGGCCGATGCGGCCCAGGGACTTGATCGCGTTCTTACGCACCGTGGCGTCCTTGTCCTTGAGCGCGTCGATCAGGGCCGACACCGCGGCCGGCGTATCATTCTGCGCGACGGCCGCCGGCTCGGCAGCCGTCAAGTTTTCGATCCAGCCGAATCCGCCCGCAACGCCCCCGAGCAGGCCAGCCAGCAGGACCACGCTTATCAATCGCACCACGATCCGCTTCATTGCCGTCTCCGGGGAACCAGGTGAAGAAAGGCGAGTCACCGGAATACGAATCTTCCGGTGACCCGCCGAACAAGCTCACGTCAAGTGTAACCGAACGCTGCGACTGCAACTACCTGCGCGAGGGCTGGCGGATCTCCTTGCGGAGCGCGTCCAGTTCCTGCATCAGCCGGTCGAGACGCTTCTCGATGTCGGCCGACCGGTCCTCCATGCGAGGAGTTCCGCGGGGGTCTTCCATGCGTTGCGGTCCCTTGGGTCCCTTCTTGGGGTCTTCCATCCGTGGCGGTCCCTTGGGCCCCTTCTTGGGGTCTTCCATGCGTTGCGGTCCCTTCGGGGCTGCCTTGGGAGCGGCGGGCCGGTGCATGCGCTGCCGCCAGGCTTGCGGTCCACCCCAGCCGAAGCGGCCGCGATGATGGAACTGCTGCCCACGGCCCATGCCGTGGCCGCGCCCGTGGCTCATGGATTGACGTCCACGGAAGCTGAAACCGTGCCCACGGCCCATGCCGTGGTGGTGATGACGGCTCATGCCAAAGCCACGACCGCGACCCATGCTCTGACCGCGTCCGCGGAAGCCTTGGTTGCGACCGCCGCGACCGAACGACTGCTGTCCCTTGCCGAATCCATGACCGCGACCGAACGAATGGCCACGTCCGCGAAAGCCTTGGCCACCACGTCCAAAGCCGCCACGCCCTTGCTGACCGAAGCCACGTCCACCGCGATGTCCAACGGAACCGCAACGACCGCGGAAACCGTGGCCGCGTGCCGCGACACCGCGTCCGCGACCGAACGATTGGCCGCGTCCGGCAAAACCGCCGAAGCGGCTGGACGCACCGCAGCCCTGGCTACGACCGGCGAACTGGCCGCGCCAGTTGCCGCCCTGCCGGGAGAAGCCGCCAAAGCGGTCGTATCCGCCGCGGCCGCCGCGCGCAAAGTTGGATTTGCCGGGACCGGACTGCTGCCGCCAGCGCGACTGCGGGCCGCCACGGCCGCGCGAGTCGGCTTCGAAGCGCGACCACGGCGACGGCTGCTTGCCGCGTGCGTCATTCGGCGTTGGCGCCGGAGCGGGTTCCGGACGACGGAAATCGCGTCCGCCGCTCGGCGGGCCGAAGCGGGACGGAGGACCGCCACGATCGAAGAACGGACCGCCACGCCCCGTGTCCTTGGGGGACGCGGGAGCAGCCTTGCTCGGCGGGGCTTCCATCCCCTTCCGGTTGTAGCCGCTGCCGCGACCGTCCCAGTCCGGGAATCCGAAGTCGCGAGGCCGGCCGCCCTGGGCGACCTGATCGGTCGATTTGCCGCTGGCCGGTTCACCCGGCGCGGCATGCAGCGGAGTCAAGAGCACGAGCAGTGCTCCGGTCCCCGCGGCGATGCGCAATAGATGGGTCATTCAATCCTCCTGGTCTTGGGTGAAGAGAAACGACGTCACGGACGCCGCCGGATATCCGGCCCCGAGGGAGGTCCGTGCCCTCCGAAGAACCCGTGCCGAATCTCGCCCTTGAACGGTTCGCCCGTCAGCTCTTTCCATTTTGCCTTCTGCTCCGCCGTCAACACATTCAGGATCTGTTCCTTCGCGATCTTCGCGGAATCGTCCGGCTTCTTCCAGCCACCGCCCGGCGGACCGTAGCGGGTCGAAACGCCGAACAACTCATCGTGGATGATGCGAATCTTCTGCCGCTGGTCGCTGGTCAGTTGCAGCGCGTCGGCCACGTCCGTTTCCATGAATGCGCGCGTCCCCTGCTGCTGGATGGCGATCTGCGCCAGCCGTCGTCCCTGCTCCGGATTGAGAATCGCTTCCAACGTGCGGGCATGGCTGCTCAGCTCGTCGAGCTTCTTGCGCCACTCTTCAGGGCTGCGGTGCCGGTAATCGCGGAAGAAATCGCGGCGGCTTTCCGCCAGCGGCGTGATCTTCTTGACCTGCTCTTCGGACAGCTTCAAATCTTCCTGCACGGACTTGTGGGTCAAGAGCAGGAACTGACTGCCGCCCTGCAACAGTCCGAGCGTCTGGTAGATGTTCGACAGCCCATGCTGCAGTTCCGGGGCCGTCGGATTGTCGCGGAGCAGCTTCTCCTGAATTTCGCGAGCACGCTCGGTCGAGGCCAGGGCGTCCGCGTGAGCGCCCATCTCGCCGAGGATGCGGCCGACGCGCAGGTAGGTGCTGGCCAGCTCGGCCTGGACCGTCGCATCGTCGTGGTGCTGGTCGATGAATTCCTGGTAATACTCGCGGGCCGCCTCGAGGAGCTTGCGGCGAACACCCTGCATCTCGGGCCGGTCCGCCATTTCTTCTTCGCTCAGCTGCACGAAGAAATCGACGGCGCTGCGCGCCTGCCGGAAGTTTTCCTCGGCCCGGCCGCGCTGTGCCGCTTCGCCCTCGAAGGCCCGGCGCGTCCGCGCTTGCTCCTGGGCAATGAGGATCGTGCTGACTGCTCCGCCCACCGCGGCAAGGAAGAGCACGACAAAGGCCGACACGGCGACGACGCGATGCCTTCGCACCCACTTAGTTGCTTTTTCGCGGAAACTCGGCCGTCGCGCCAGGATCGGTCGGTCTTCGAGGAAGCGTTGCAAATCATCGGCCATGTCCTGGGCGGTGGTGTAACGCTCTTCCGGCGTCTTGCCCAGTGCTTTCAGGACGATGGTTTCGAGCTCATCCGGCATCGCGGGGCACAGGTCGCGCGGCGCACGCGGATCTTCGAAGGCGATCTGATGAAGCAGTCCACGGCGATCCGTGCCGGTGAAGACCGGCTGAAGCGTCAGCAGCTCGTAGAGCGTGGCGCCCAGGGCATAGATGTCGGTGCGATGGTCCACCAGGCCGCGCCGCGCCAGTGCCTGTTCGGGACTCATGTAGCGAACCGTGCCGACCAAATCGCCGCTGACGGTCAACCCGGCGTCATTCTGGCAGCGGGCCAACCCAAAGTCAGTGATCCAGAGATGCTCCTTGGGATCCACGAGCAGGTTGGCCGGCTTGACGTCGCGATGGACGATGCCTTGCTGATGGGCATACTCCAGGGCTTCGGCCGCCTGGACGCCCAGCCGGGCCACCAGACGGAAGAACGCCGCATCCCGATCCAGGCGCTCCGTGGCGACGGTTGCAGCACCGTGGCAGGTCGTCGCGGCCGCGTGTGGGGTGGTACTGCCAAGAACGGTGGGCGGGTCCTGCGTGACAACCGGGGTGGAGGGCCGACCTTCGCGCGTCGGCGCGTCGGATGAGCCACCCGATTCGACTCCGTCGAGTCCGGCACGCTGACGCAGTTCCTGGATGTAGGCCGAGAGCGGTCGGCCCTCGATGAACTGCATGGCGTAGTAGTAGACGCCGCGTTCGCAGCCGACGGCAAAGACCGGCACGATGCTGTTGTGGTGCAAGTGGGCCGCTGCCTGCGCCTCGTTCTTGAAGCGCTGAAGTTGCTTCTCATCGAGCGCGGCGGCGAACGGCAGGACCTTGAGGGCAACGCGACGACCCAACGACAGCTGCATCGCCTCGTAGACGACTCCCATGCCGCCGCGTCCGATCTCACGCACGATGCGGTAGTCGCCCAGCGCAGCCGTTGCATCAACGGGAGCCAACGGCGGCGGAGGCGGAACGGCAGGCACCAACCGCGGGGCGGTGGTCACCATGAGCTCCAGGCCCTGCAAGCAACCCGTTAACGATTCGGCGATATCGGCATAGCGTGCCAGGAACGCGGCGCGATCCGGCTTCGGTCCGGCTTCCAGCACGGCGAGGTATTCTTCCAGGGCCTGCGTCAGGCGAGGATCGTCCAGGGAGTCGTCGCTGACGGCTTGGCGCGGCCCGTCGGGGGAGCAACGGGTTTCGAGTTCCACTACAGCACACCTCCGAGCAACTGGCGCAGGCGGTCGAGGCCGCGTGCCCAGAGTTTTTTCACGCTATCCACACTGCGTTCCATGCGTAGGGCCACGTCGGGAAAGCTCAGGCCTTCCAGGTGGCGCAGGATCAGGACCTCGCGGTAATCGCCGGGCAGTTGATCCAATGCATCGGCCAGCAACACGGCTTGTTCGCGTCGCGACGCTTGCTGGCTGGGAGAGCTTTGCCTGGCCCACAACGCCGCGTCGAAGATCCGCGACGACTGATCCAGCTCCGCGGCCAAGTCACGCTCCAAGCGAATATCGCGCCCCTGGGTGCCAAAGTAATGACGAATGAGGTTGGCCAGGTGAGTGGCAAAAATCTGTCTCAGCCATGCCACCAACTCGCCCTCGCTGGTGCCCTGAAACCTCGGCCAGGCGCGGTGCGCAGCGAGGAAGGTTTCCTGCACCAGGTCGGCGGGATCCACCTTGCCTTGTAGTCGGCGGCTGATCTGGACGCGAGCGAGAAGGCTCAAGTAGGTGCGATACTGTTCCAGTAGCTGTCCCAAAGCAAGCGGATCGCCGTCGCGGGCCAGGGCCAGAAGCCGCTCCGGGCCGACATCGGCGCTCATCGTCATTCCCTAGCTCTCCCCTGGATAGTCACCACGCGGTCGCGAATGGGGCCGCGCGCCGAGAAATTTGTCGAGGCGAGCGAATTTGCGGACGTTTGCGTTCCATCCGATTAAACCCCGCCGGGTTCCGGTTGGCGCGTCGAATTGGGAAGACTGGTGAAAGTGTGCGGATGTGGCTTGCCGGGTGAGCTTGACTCCCCACACTGCAAGACGTATCGGACAGGACCGACCCGCTCGGCGTGCCGAAGCGTGGGACGGGCAAAAGAGCATGGAGGTGCCCGTGGCTGAGTCTCGACCGTTCTTCCGCTATTCGAGCTGGGACGTCTTGCCGGCCCTGGGCGGCGTCGGCATCGTCACGCTCCTGTTCGTTACCTTCCTGGGTTTCGATTCCTTGTCGTGGTGGTTCCTGGCGCCCGCATTTGTCGTCATTATGCGGTCATACTGCTGGAACTTGCAGTGCGTCTCGCACAACTTCATCCACAACCCGTTCTTCAGCAACGATTGGCTGAACCGCGCCTATGGCGTCCTGGAGACGCTGACTCTCGGCGTGCCGCAGATCCTCTACCATCACTATCACATGAATCACCATTTCGGGGACAACGACAAAGTCGGCCCCGATGGCACCACCAAGGACTGGTCATCGATCTACCGCTACGGAACAAACGATCAGCCCGAGTCGTTCCTTCGCTATTGCTTCGTGAGCTTCTTCCGAGTCGAGGTCGGTCCTATCGTTCAAAAAGTCCTGCGCAAGGGCCGCGGGCAGGTCAACCAGCTCATCGTGGAGTCCGTGGCAATGGCCACGTTCTGGATTACGATGCTGGCGGTCAACTGGCGCTATTTCGTCTGCTTCTACCTGCCCTCGTACTACCTCGGCTGGGTGCTCAGCTACGCGGAAGGCTACCTGGAACACTACGGCTGCCAGCCGGGCAACCAGTACGCCAACTCGGTCAGCTCGTATCACTGGCTCTATAACCTGGTGTGGTTCAACAACGGTTACCACCAGGAGCATCACTGGGATCCCAAGAAGCACTGGACGCGCATGCGCCAGCTGCATGAGTACATCAAGCCGGAGCTGATCAAGAACAAGACGCGCATCATCCAAAGGCCGCACTTGACCGCTCTGATCGAGGACTGGCTCGCCGGGCGAGACGTGTCGGGCGTGAGGGAAACGACGCAGCAGCGACGCGCGGCCTGACGAGAAAAAGCCAACCCGGTGGAAACACGGCGAGGAGGATGAGCAACACGATGGCTCATCCTCCTCGCGTCATTTCCGCACCTCCTCGTGACCGGGCTCTGCCCGGTCACGCACTGCCCGCCAGACTCGGACCTTGGGAACGAGAGGCAGAGGTGGAAGGATCGGCGTGCGCATCTGTAGCCCCAGGCTTCAGCCTGCGGAGTGCGTCTGTCGCCGCCGCGACACCGCTCCGCAGGTTGAAGCCTGCGGCTACAGATGCGCACGTAATTCCCGGACCGGATCCGTTTACTCCGCTTCGACCGCCGGCCTCAGCGCTCGTCCGTGATGGTCGTAGAACTCCCCGTGCAGCAGGAAAATGTCGTCGGTGGCGACATTGACGCCGCGGAGCTGCCGTTGCAACTGGTGAAAGGCATGCGGTCCGAGCCGGCGCGACAGCATACCGCGCAGGTGCTCAGCGCACAGGTCCAGCTCCAGCACGCCCTGGATATTGAGCGGGAAGGTCAGGAAACGCACGGTGCCGCGGCGGGCGCAGACGACGCAACGGTGCGCTTCGGCCTTTTCGGCCAGGGGATCGGCCTCGCCGAGGACGATGGCTTCCTGACAGTTCGGGCAATACGCGCGGCCGGCAATGCGGTCCCAGCGGTGTTCGCCGGCCTCGCATCGGCAACAAGACATTGCCGCACTGGTGTCATTCATGGGTGCCAGTCGAACGCGGTCCATGCCAAGTCCCTCCGCAAACACTGTCGCCGATCCGAGGTTTTGTAGGTGAGTTACTCGTCTCTTTTTCGGCTGCCGCCGCCTTCCTGCGTGATGTATTCTGCGCCAAACGGCTTTGCGCCATGGCTCCGAAGAGAAATCGAACCACGGATGTCACCGATAACACGGATAGGAAGCGCAATGATTCCGCACCTGAGCGCTGCATTGCGGTCTTTATCCGAGTTATCCGGGTTATCAGTGACATCCGTGGTTCGATTTCGTGTCTTCTTGTCATCCGTAGTTATTTTCTTGACGGGAGGACTTACGGGTGGCCGCGCCATGGAATGAGCCGGTTGGTGTGGGCGCTCCGGAGTCGCCCACCAGCGTGCGCTATGAAGTCATGGCGGCCACCGCGGTCATGTCGCTGTTGCTCTACCTGGATCGCTTCTGCATCTCGATGGCCGTGCCGCTCTTGAGCGCCGAGTTCGAGCTGACCACCATGGAAATGGGCCTGGTCTTCAGTGCCTTCTTCCTCTCCTACGCGCTCGCACAAGTGCCGGCAGGCTGGCTCGGTGAACGGCTGGGCGCGCGAGTCATGCTTTCCGGTTGCGTGCTGGTCTGGTCTTTGATGACTGGCTTGATGGGCCTGGTGTCGAGCCTGTGGCAGCTGCTGATCGTGCGGCTACTGCTGGGTGTCAGCCAGGCGGGCGCGTATCCAATTGCGGCGCGGATCAACAGCCTGTGGGTGCCGTACCCGCAGCGTGCCCTCGCCAACGGCCTGGTCACGATGGGCGGGCGCCTGGGCGGCGCGCTCGCTCCAAGCTTGACGGGAGCACTGATCCTCTTTTTCAACGACGAATGGCGGCCGGCATTCTGGATCTACGGCGGCCTGGGCATCGCCTGGGCCGTCTACTTCGCCCTGTACTATCGCAACCATCCGGATGCGCAACCGCGCTGCAACACCGCCGAAGTGGACCTGATTCGCAATAGCTTGCCGGGCGACGCGTCCGACCCGCGTGGCAAGGGACAGCGGCTGCCCTGGGGGATCGCACTACGCAGCGTGAGCTTGTGGCTGCAATGTCTGCTCCAGGTGACGAGCAACATCGCCTGGCTGTTCCTGGGCACCTGGCTGCCGACCTACCTCCAGGAAACCTACAAACTGGGAATCGGAGCCACGGGCACGCTGTCGAGCCTGCCGCTGCTGGCGGGCATGTTCGGCTGCTTGTTGGGCGGCATCGCCTCGGACCGGCTGGTGCGTCGTTTGGGCATTCGCTGGGGCCGCAATGTGCTGGGCATCGGCTCCAAGGTCGGCGCGGGCTTCTTCATGCTGCTCAGTGTGCCGGCCGCCGACGCGATGACGGCGACCGCGATGCTCGTGATCGCCGCGTTCATCAACGACCTGGGCTTGAGCGCGACGTGGGCGTACTTCCAGGACGCCGGCGGCTCCTATGTCGGCCCGTTGCTCGGTTTCGCCAACATGTTCGGCAACCTGGGCGCCACCGCCAGTCCGCTGCTGCTGGCCCGGGTGAGAGACGACTTTGGTTGGGGAGCGGCGCTCTACACCTGTGCGGGGTTGTTCGTGTTTTCAGGAATCTGCTGGATCTGGATGGACGGACGGGTGCCCATCGTGCCGCCGGAAAGACAGTACGCAGATTGATGGGCGAGGTCGTTGGCCCGACGCGCAAGCGAGGGATAATTTGTGCCTCGCTTGCGCGTCGGGCCAACGACCGGCCTCAGCAGCATCCGCCGCCCTTGCTATGCCAGGTCGAAGGGGTGAGGACAACGTCCTTCAGCTTCCCGAAGCGCTGCGCTGCCGCATCGGAAATCGGCGTCGGCATGCCGCGGCGCAGCAAGTTGCCGTGGCCGTCGTCAAATGTCTCCAGCGTTCCGAAATAGGTCGCGGTGCGGCCGGTGAAGATGGCGGGGCCATCGACGCCGTCGGGTACCTTGTAGGCAGTCACCTCGACGCTCTCCAGCATCACGGGGGCCAGCAGTTCGGGATACTCGTTGGGATGCAGGTAGCGATAGGGGAAGCGGGCCCGCACCTCGACCTTGCCGAACCCGGCATGGGTCATCGCAGCCAGGTAATCCTCGAAGGTCTGGCAGCCCGAAATGCAGCGGGCGCGGAGTCGGGCGTCGCCCACCAGGCTGGCAGGCAAGGGAATCGGCGTGATCGGATCGGAGGTGGCGAACCGGCCGCCGGGACGCAGCACCCGGATCACTTCGGAGAGCGCTCGTTCCAGGTCGTCGCTGGTGAAGACGTTGAACAGGCAGTTCTGGGCGGCGACGGAGGCGCTCGCGGACGACACCGGCAGGTCGAGGGCATTGCCATCGTGCAGGCGGATGAAATCGGGGCGGAACCAGGGATTGAGTCGGGCTGCTTCCTCGAAGTTGGCGCGGGCTTTCTCGCGCATCTCGGCCACCGGATCGACCGCAATGACCGAGCCGGGCCGTCGGGTGAAGTAGGCGAATTGCAGCGCCTCCAGTCCACCACCGACCCCGACGTAGAGGATCGTGTCGTCGCCGCGCAGGTCGCGTGGGTCAACGGTCGAGCCGCAGCCGTAGTTCATCTCCTGCATCACCTGCGGAATGCGCAGGTCCGGCAAGTGCCACACCGGAGACGCGACGCAGCACAGGGTGGCGTCGGGCTTGTCGGCAGCCTCGGCGTAGACGTCGGCCACGGTCTGGAGGTAGTTGCTCATCGCTCGGCCCTGCCTCGGAAGGGATGCTTATTCAGGGGACATTATCGCTGCCGAGCGGGTTGTCGCCAGTCTTTTGACGAGCCGGCCTCGCGGAATCCCTACTTGTTCGGATACGGCTTCTGCCAGAAGTTATCGCCGTCCCAGTTGATGCCGGGGTTGGTCTGCACCGCGCAGTCTCCCTTGACGTACGTCTTGCAGGCCAGGCGCGATTCGTCCTCGTGGCCGATGGTCGCCATCATCACGGCCAGGCGAAAGCGTTCCCAGGCGCCCTTGGGGGTCAGGTTCTCGGCGCCCTTGGTGACCAGCACGTGGCAGGAGCCACAGGTCCCGTGGCCCATGCAGTGCAAGTACTTCCCCAGCTTGGCACTGCCCATCTGGAAGTTGACCTGGATGCCGGCCTTGCGCGCCTCGTCCCGCAGGTTCGCGCCTTCGGGTACTTCGATTTCACGCTTTTCTTTGACGAAACTGACCTTCGGCATGGCTATAAAATCCTCACGGCAAGTGCGGGAGAAGCCCGGAATCGGCGTCGCGGGAATTGTACGAATCCGTTCGGCGGGGGCCATCCGTCCGCGACGAAGGCATCGTTCCGCCAACCGCAATACGAGACGGAAGTTAACCATGAGCGACGCGCCAATCCGCCTCGCACACCTGAGCGACATTCACCTCAGTACCCATCCGCTGCCATGGCGGGGACGTGACTGGTTCTGCAAGCGCATGACCGGTTGGTTCAACCTGCGGTGCCTGGGGCGTGGCGAACGGTTCAGCAGGGCCGGAGAGGTACTCGCAGTGCTTATGGCAGAGCTGCGCGGGCCCCGACGCCCGGACCACATCGTCTTTTCAGGGGACGCCACGGCCCTGGGCTTCCCGGAAGAGGTAAGCATTGCCGCGACGGCCCTGGGTGTCGCCGACCCCTCGTTGCCGCCCGGCCTGGCGGTGCCGGGGAATCATGACTATTACCTACCGCGGGTGGCGGCCAGCGGCTACTTCGAGCGTTGCTTTGCTCCCTGGCAGAACGGCGAAAGAACTGATGAGAAAGTGTACCCGTTCGCCCAGCGGGCCGGTCCGCTCTGGCTGATTGGCGTCAACTCCTGCACCGGCAATGTCTGGCCCGGCGATGCCAGCGGCGAGGTCGGCCCAGCCCAGCGCGAGCGGCTGCGCGTGCTGCTGCAGCGACTAGCCGCGGGACCACGCATCCTGGTGACGCACTATCCTGTTGGCAAAGCCAATGGCCAGCCCGTGCGCCCCAATCACGCGTTGCGCGATTTGGAAGCGGTGGTCCGCATTGCCGCCGAGGGGGGTGTGGGCCTGTGGCTGCACGGTCATGAGCACCATGCGTATCGGCTGGACGACCGGAAAACAGCACCGTTTCCGGTGATCTGCGTGGGCAGTTCCACGCAACGACACACATGGGGCTACCACGAATACACCGTAGAGGGACTGGAGCTGCAGGTTATGCGGCGCGTGTTCGATGCGGAGGCGGGGGCGTTCCAGGAGGCAGCAGCGTACACGCTGCGACTGCGCCATTAGCCGAGCGGCAGGAGAGACTTACCTGGCACGGTCGCTCGCCTTCGTCCGACATGAATACTACGAATTCCCTTTGGCAAGCGTCGAGGCGTAAGCCCGACGTGTCTGGGTGCAGTCTGTGACGGGTGTTGGGCGCGGTCCACGGAGAGAGAAGAGACGAAGCTTTGTGCTGTTAGCGCATCGAGATGGTTTTCAGTCAACGCAAACGTGAACGTGCCGGTGGCACCGACGCCAATGCCCGGGTGGGGATTGCCGCCCCCCTCGAAAGCGCCGCCCAGCCCCGCGCCGAAGTCGAACTGCCCGTAGGGAGCGTCGTTCGCCCCATTCTCGAACGGCGAGGTGCCCGCGCAACCGTTCGCTCTGAACGAGCTCGCGGGCCAGTTCGAGTTCGAGGGGGTCCGTGGGTGGTTCGGCGGCCATCGGCAGCGCTCCGCCGCTCACGGCACCTTGAGATGATCGAAGATCCGCTGGATCAGGACTTCGGACGTGATGTCCTCCGCTTCGGCTTCGTAGGTGACGAGCAGCCGATGACGGAGCACGTCCTGGCCGATCGACTTGACGTCCTGCGGCGTGACGTAACCACGGCCGTCCAGGAATGCCTGAGCCTTGGCTGCACGCGTCAAGAAGATCGTGGCCCGCGGACTGGCGCCGTACTGGATGTAGGGCCCGATGTCGAGCTGGTACTCAGCCGGGCGCCGCGTCGCATGGACGATGTCCACGATGTAGCGCTTGATCTTGTCGTCCAGGTAAATTTGGTCGATCGTTTGCCGCAGCGCGAAGATCTCCGCCGGCGCCAGCACGGGCTGAATGGCCAGGTCCGGTTCCACCCTCGACATGCGCTCGAGAATGATCAGTTCCTCTTCCTTGGACGGATACGAGATCTTGAGCTTGAGCATGAAGCGATCGACCTGCGCCTCGGGCAAGTGATAGGTGCCTTCCTGCTCGATCGGGTTCTGCGTCGCCATGACCAGGAACGGCTGTTGCAGCGGGTAACTCGTCTCGCCAATGGTTACCTGCTTTTCCTGCATGGCTTCCAGCAAGGCGCTCTGCACCTTGGCCGGCGCACGGTTGATCTCGTCCGCCAGGACGAGATTGGCGAAAACGGGACCTTTCTTGACGGAGAATTCGCCGCTGCGCGGGTTATAGATCTGCGTGCCGATGATGTCGGCGGGCAACAGGTCCGGCGTGAACTGGATGCGATGGAAGTTCAGGCGCAATCCCTGGGCGAGCGTTCGAATCGCCAGCGTCTTGGCCAGCCCCGGCACGCCTTCCAGGAGGATATGGCCGCCCGTCATCAGGCCGACCAGCAAGCGATCGATCAGCTGCCGCTGGCCGACGATGACTTTTTCCAGCTCCTTGTACAGCGGCAGCAGACCGTCGCGACGTTCGGCGACGATGCGGTTGAGTTCGTTGACGTTCGCGCTCATGGAGCCACACAGGTTGGAGCAACGATCTTTCCCGAGCCCGACGCGCAAGCAAGGGACGGCGGCCTGCCGCTTGCTTGCGCGTTTTGAAGTTGCGCCCTCTTCCGAGACTCCGCATGGATTCGCTGCGTCTGTTCTTTACCCCGAAGGGGTTGCGTGACATAGCCCAGGGTTGCCGTACTCGGCTACCCTGGGTG
>JAIEMG010000352.1 GCA_019752375.1 Gemmataceae bacterium
GACATCCTGTTGCACGGAAGTCTGGCGACTTCCGCTACACGATGCGATAGCCCATTTTGCAATTTTTTCACAGGCTCTCTGGCTTGGGAACGCACGGCCGAGAAGCTCCAGCTTCTCGGGACTGAACCCATCACCGCCGGCTTCGCGTCCGAGAAGCCGGACCTTCTTGAGACGGCATCTTGTTCGACAAAATCCACCCGATCGCAGTCTTCTGGTGCCACGATGAGATCGACGTGCAAGCCGGAAGGAAGCGGAATCTTGGTGATCCACCATGAGAACTCTGCTTCCCAGCGAAGTTGGCCAAGAACGGGGTGGTCCAGTGAATCTGCCATCGGACGACTCCAAGAACCACACAGACAGCGCTCGGTCACGAGTTTCGCCCGCGCTGCTTCCACTCACCGCCTTCGTGCCCGGTATTGCGAATACGAATCCTTGTACTCCCAGACCACCTTGCCGGCGCGGTCGAGCTCGATCACCATGTTCGTGTCGAAGCTCGATACCAGCGTGTGGCCGTTGGCGAGCCGGGTTGCTGCCTTGGGTTGCTGCGCGTCGGCCTGCCAGACGACCTTGCCGTCGGCGTCGTACTCGATCACCTTGTTGGTCGTGCGCGAGGGAATCAGCAGTCGGCCGCTGGGCAGGACCTCGAAGCCGCTCACCCAGGTCGGATCGTGCGCGGTCTTGAAGCTCATCGTCTCCTTGCCGTTGGCATCGATGCGGATACACGTGCCTTCCGAGGTGAGCAGCGCCAGTGGTCCATTGCGCGGCTTGTAGACACCGCACAGGCGCGTGTTGCCGCCGCTGTTATAGGTGAAGACCTCTTTCCCTGTAGGATCGAATTCGAGGACCTGAATGTGCGTGGCGATCAGCGTGTTGCCGTTGGTCAGCCGCTGACAGGTGATCGGCCCGGCGGGCAGCTTCTTCTCCCAGAGGATTTCACCCTTGAAGTTACGCTCGGTGACGCGCTGGGCTGAGTGCTCGGCAACGAGGAAGCGCTTGCCGGGCAGGAACTGGCCATCGACAGCATACTGCAAGTTGCCGACCTGCCAGCGGACCTTGTTGTCCGGCCCCAGCTCCATGACGCGGTCGCCATCCTCGCTGCCGTGCTGCACCACCAGGGTGAAACCTTCCAACCGCGGCGCATCGGCGACCTTCGCAAGATCCACGCCGTCGCCGTGCTTGGCAAACCACGCTTGCCAGGCGTCCTGGCATTTCTTGCGCGCCGCGGCCTCCTTGCCCAGAGAGATCATCGGTGCGCGGTCATCCGCTAGCCGGTAGAGCACCTCCTCGGCGGCATAGGCCTGCTCCAGCGGCAAGTCGGTCAGCAACGCGATCAGCACGGGCAGCGCTGCTTTCTCTTTCTTCTGCACCAAGGCCAGGGCCACGCGCAGCTGGACACCGGCATCCTTGTCCTTGAGGAAGCGGTGCAGGTCGCGGCGCAGCTCGTCACTGCCCGCGCGGACAAACGCCTCGGCGGCAGCGGCACGGCTCAGCGGATCCGGCGTCTCCAGAGCTTGCAGGAGGGCCTTGTCCTGCTTGCCGTCGCGCACGGCCACGCTCGCCAGGACAGCGCGGATGTCTTCGCCGGCGTCGTCGGGCGCTGTCGGCAGATAAGCGAGCAGGACGGCTGCCGTTTCGCCGGGATTTTGGCGTGCGAACTGCCGGGCCGCAGCCGCAGCCACGTCCGGCGGGGTCAACTCCACGCTGGCGATGATCTTTTCAGCGCGACGCACCAGTTCCAGCTCGGCCCCGACCATGGCCTGACGCAACTGCGGGATGGCCAGGTCGCCCACTGCTTCGAGATCGCTCTGGGCTTTCTCGCGCACGGGAAACGCGTTATCGCGGAGTTGCTCGATGAGGCCGAGGATTTGCTTACGCTTGTCGTCGGTGAGCGTGCGCGCGCGAAAGAACCGGGCCACGTCGGCGGGCCTGCTGCCGACGCCGGCGCGTTTGAGGACCTTTTCGTCAAGCTCGGCGGGCGACGGCTCCGCTGCCCGCGGCAGGTGGCCGGGCAGCAGAAACGCGACGGCCAGAAGAGCGGGTCGAAGGCAACGCATGGTATCCTTCCCTCCGCGACGGAACGGCGAACCGAAGTCTCCCCATTATAAACAGACGAGTGAAGGCGGGCGCTTGCAACCGCTGGTGAAAAAAACCGGATCCCACCGAATGCCATTAACTTAGGCAGGCGCCAGGCGAGCGGGGCGTGTGAACGCCCCGGTTGAGCGACCAAAACCGGGGCGTTTACACGCCCCGCTCGCCTTAAGTTAATGGCATTCCGGATCCCACCCGTAATTTCAAACACGGCGCCAACCCGATGCCGCCAGCAAGCGGTGGCAACCTGCAGCGATGGCCGACGCATGGGTGCAGTGGGGGAAGAGCAAAGGATACAAGGCATGACGGACCGGCTTCAACATCTTGAAGCGATCTTCGCCAGTCTCGGCGTTGCTGGCTATCGCCACGGCCCTGCAACCCGAAACACTGCGATTCCCAAATCCCGTTGCACACCCTTGACACGTCCACAGCGATCCCTCAATATCGGTGAAGTCCGGCCCACGATCCTGCCCTACGCGACAACCTTCCGACGCGCCCACGGCAGCCCCGTTGAGGAAAATCCACGATGCACCCCCGCCGATACGTTTCGTTCATTGCGCTCACCCTCGCCCTCTGGTTCTCCTCACGAACCCCTGCCGCGGACGACGCGCGGCCGATCATTGCCGGTTTCGAGCGATTTCACACGGGTGACAAGGCCGATCCCGTCAAGGGTGGTTCGCTGCTGCTCGGCGAATTGAACTGCACCAGCTGCCATCAGGCCGAGGACAACGTCGCTCAGCGCAAGCAGGCGCCGATCCTCGATCACGTCGGCAGCCGGGCTCGCATCGGCTACCTGAAGAAGTTCCTCAGCGATCCGCAGGCGACCAAGCCCGGCACCACGATGCCGCACCTGTTTGCCGACGACGGCGACAAGGACGCCAAGGTTGAAGCACTCGTCCACTTCCTCGCCTCGACGGGACCATTGAAGCAAGAGCGGCCCGACGCGAAGGCCGTGCCGCTGGGTCGCGATGCCTATGCCAAGATCGGCTGCGTGGCTTGCCATGGGCCGCGCGACGCGGCCGGACAGGCGGAGAAGGCCGCGGCGGTCACGGTGCCGCTGGGCGATCTCAAGGCGAAGTACTCAATCAGCGGCCTGACCGGTCTGCTGGAGAACCCGACGGCGCTTCGGCCTTCCGGTCGCATGCCGCACCTGGCCAATGCCAAGGCGGCAAAGGAAATCGCCAACTATCTGCTCCAGGGCATCAAAGTCGAGATGCCGGCCGGCAAGGGGAGCACCACCTTCGCCTACTACGAAGGCGACTTCAGCAAGGTGCCCGACTTCGACAAGATCAAGCCGGTGGCGACCGGCACCGGCGGGGCGTTCAACCTGGGCGATGCCAAGCGCGGCAACAGCTATGCGATGAAGTTCGATGGCTTCTTCAAGGTCGAGCGCGAGGGTAAGTACCGCTTCAACCTCAATAGCGACGACGGCAGCAAGCTCCTGGTTGATGGCAAGGTGGTCGTGGACAACGACGGCGTCCATCCGCCCAAGGCCGTGGCCGGCACCGTCGAGCTGACCAAGGGCGTACACAAGGTTTCGGTGCAGTTCTTCCAGGCCGGCGGCGGCGCCGAGTTGAGCGTCCAGGTCGACGGCCCCGGCGTGGGCTCGCAGGACTTTGCCGGCCTCGTTGCCGCGACCGAAGCGGCCCTGGACAAGATCGAGCAGCCGAAGCGGGTCGTCACCGAGGACGATCTCGAAATCAAGCCAGAGCTGGTCGATCGCGGCAAGGAGCTGTTCGCGTCCGCGGGTTGCGCCAGTTGCCATCCGATGAACGTCGACAAGAAGCCGCTCGTTTCGACGCTCATGGCCCCTGCCCTGGCGAAGCTAAAGGGGCAGAACGGCTGCGTGGCCGAGGCGCCGGCTAAGGGCAAGCCGTGGTTCGCGCTGAGCCCCGCCCAGCGCACCGCCCTGACGGCAGCCATCCAGAAGCCGACGCCGCTGAGCAAGGAGCCGAAGGAGGTCATTGCCCGCACTTTCACCACGTTCAACTGCTATGCCTGCCATTCGCGCGACAAGGTCGGCGGCTCGCAGGAGGCGCTCGACAAGTTCTTCCAGACGACGCAGCCGGAAATGGGCGACGAGGGCCGCGTGCCGCCGCCGCTCGACGGCGTCGGCGCCAAGCTGACGACGGCGTACCTGAAGCAACTGCTCGACAAGGGCGCCGCCGATCGGCCGTACATGCACACGCACATGCCCGGCTTCGGCCTGGCCAACGTGGGAGCGCTGGTCGAAGCGTTCGAGGCGCTGGACAAGCTGCCCGCAATCCCTGAAGTGAAGTTCGAGGAGCCGATGCCGCGCATCAAGACCGCCGGACGGCACATGGTCGGCGGCCAGGCGCTGGGTTGTATCAAGTGCCATACGTTCAACGGCGTGAAGGCCGAGGGCATCCAGGGCATCGACATGACCGTGATGACCACGCGCCTCAAGCGCGACTGGTTCCACGCCTACCTGATCGATCCGCAGAAGATCCGCCCCGGCACGCGTATGCCGACGGCCTGGCCCGACGGCGAGAGCGTGCTGCCCAAGGTCCTGGACGGCAAGACGGCGACGCAGGTCGAAGCCATCTGGGCATTCCTGGGCGAGGGCAAGGCAGCACGGGTTCCCTTCGGCATGGGCAAGCAGGCGATCCCGCTGGAGCCGGAAGGCACCGCGATCATTTATCGCAACTTCATCCAGGGCGCGGGGACGCGGGGCATTGCCGTCGGCTATCCCGAGAAGGCTCACCTGGCCTTCGATGCCAACGACATCCGCCTGGCAATGATCTGGCAAGGCGCGTTCATCGATGCCGGCAAGCACTGGACCGACCGCGGCACCGGCTTCGAGGGCCCGCTGGGCGACAACATCCTGAACCTGCCGACCGGCGCCTCGTTCGCCATCCTGGGCAAGCCCGATGCGGCATGGCCGACCGGGCCAGTGAAGGAACTGGGCTGGAAGTTCAACGGCTATCGCCTGACGCCGGACGAGCGGCCGACGTTCCTCTACAGCCTGGGCGACGTGAAGGTGGAGGACTTTCCCAATGCAGTGGCGGGCAAGGATCCGTCGCTGAAACGCAGTCTGAAGCTGAGTGCCGCAAAGGCGACGGAGGACCTCTACTTCCGCGCCGCCGTCGGCACCAAGATCGAGGCCATCGGCCAGGGCTGGTATCGCATCGACGGCTGGAAGATGAAAATCGACAGTGCCGAGGCACCCAAGATCCGCCAGTCCGCCGGCAAGACCGAGCTGCTGGTCCCGGTGAAATTCACCGACGGCAAAGCCCAGATTGCCCAGGAATTTGTGTGGTAGATCGCATTAGTTCGTAGTTCCGCCTTCAGGCGGTTTGTGGGGCACGTTTGTAACGTGCCTGGCCGGGAACGTACCGGCACGTTGCAAACGTGCCCACAAGACAATCGCCGGACGCCCCCTTACCCAAGCGAGACTTGCTGACATGACCCGCACCCTGCGCTTTTTCATTCTCGGTGTATTGCTCGTCACCCTGTCCGCATCGGTCGGCGCCCAGGACAAGAAGCCAAAGGCCGCCGAGGACGATTACTACAAGCTCTTGCGCTACGAGATTCCCGCCGGCAAAGTCCTCGAAGCGGGGGCCATTGAAATCATGCCCGACGGTAAAATCGCCGTCGGCACACGGCGCGGCGAGATCTGGATGATCGACAACGCCCTCACCGACGATCCCAAGCAGGCCAAGTTCACTCGCTACGCGCATGGCATGCACGAGATCCTCGGCCTGGCGGCCGGCAAGGACGGCTGGCTCTACGTCGTGCAGCGGCCCGACGTCACGCGCATCAAGGACACCGATGGCGACGGTAAGGCCGATCTCTTCGAAGTCGTCACCGATGGCTGGGAGATCAACGGCGACTATCACGAGTACGCCTTCGGCTCGCGCTTCGACAAGCAGGGGAACATCTGGATCACGCTGTGCCTGACGGGCTCGTTCAACTCCAGCAGCAAGTTCCGCGGCTGGGCCGGCAAGGTGACGCCGGAAGGCAAGTTCGTGCCGACGACCAGCGGCGTGCGCTCGCCCGGCGGCGTCGGCTTCAACGACGTCGGCGACGTCTTCTATACCGACAACCAGGGCCCGTGGAACGGCGCCTGCCATTTGAAGCACATCACCGTCGGCGGCTTCGTCGGCCATCCCGACAGCTTCAAGTGGTACAAGGACAAGGACGCAGCCTACCTGGGTGATGCCCCGACCGTCCCTAAGAGCGGCAGCCGCATCATGACCGAGGCAAAGCGGATCCCGCAGTTCGTGCCGCCGCCGGTCACGTTCCCCTACGGCAAGATGGGCCAGTCCGCCAGCGGCATTGACTGCGATCTCTCCGGCGGCAAGTTCGGCCCCTTCGAGAAGCAACTGTTCGTCGGCGACCAGACGCACAGCACGATCATGCGTGTGTTCCTGGAGAAGGTCAACGACCGCTACCAGGGCGCCTGCTTCCCGTTCCGCCAGGGCTTCGGTTCCGGCAACGTGCCGGTGCGTTTCGCCAGGGACGGCTCGCTGATCGTCGGCGGCACCAGCCGCGGCTGGGGCTCGCGCGGCGGCAAGCCGTTCGCCGTGGAACGCCTGGCCTGGACCGGCAAGACGCCGTTCGAAATCCACGAGATGCGCGCCAAGCCCGATGGCTTCGAGCTGACCTTCACCAAGCCCGTCGACCCCGTGGCGGCCGGCAAGACTGATTCGTATCAGATGAAGACGTTCACGTACATTTACCAGGCCGCCTACGGCAGCCCGGAGGTGGACGCCACGACGCCGAAGATCACGAAGGTTGAGGTGGGCAAGGACAACAAGAGCGTCCGCCTGTGGGTGGACGGCCTGCAAGAAGGCCACATTCACGACCTGACCGCGAACGGCGTGCTCTCGTCCGAAGGGCAACCGCTGCTGCATCCGCAGGCGTACTATACGTTGAATTACATACCGGGGGGGAAGAAGACGCAGGAGTGAGAGGGAGTGCTCAAACGGCTCGGCAGTTCTCTTTCAACGCACCGACAAGATCTATCTTGTGTCATTTGGCAACTGCTTGACCCAAGATAATAGCTCTCCATTGTTTCTGAGTTGTTGCAACACCGCCTGGCAGAACCCGGGCTTGCCCCGGATGACTATAGTCATCCTCTCGCCAGACTCTGTCTCATGTTTGAAGAGCCCGAAGACCCAACTGACGTGTCGAACAGGATCATTCCTCCGCCGCCTCCCGTCGGGCACGGATTCCGGCGAGTTCCTCTTCAACGTCGGCGTCGTCTTGGAAAACGCCGAAGTGCTTGAGCACGGCCTGTTTTGATCCAAGCTTGGCCGATGGACGCTCAGGCGTAAGAACCCTGCCGAGGATTCGCGATTCCAGAGCCTGGAACAGCTCTTCCCAAAAGGGGAACATCCTGCATTCGTGGCAAGGGTGAGGCCCAAAGCGCAGCCATTCGACCACCGCTCGTTTCAGGAATCGCCATTCGCCGCCGACTTGTTGCGCAGGGAGGGCCTTCTTGGCGACCAACTCCAATATCGCCGGCTCCGGAACGCGAAGATACGCAGCGGTCTCGGCCAGAGTAAGGACTTCCTCCCCTGGTAGATCGCGGCCAGGCGTTGTTTCTGAATCCGGCACAGCATTTCTCCCGGGCAGCCAGGCGCTAAGGCTGCCATTGCCTATTTAGCCCCACGTTGTCCTGCTTCGGCCGCTTCGCCACGGTCAGCGAGTACGCCAGCCATGTCCCAAGGGCACTCCTCTGGGAACGCTCCGCGGGCCAGCCCTGTCTCCGCCGCGGCTTGCTTGCGGGCGTCTGTGAACGCATCGGCGAACACCGCCGTGGCGTGGTTGCGCAGGGTCCCGCTCTCCAGCAACTGCCGCAATTCGCGCTGCTGCTCCAAAATGGTCCCTTGCCACGACCCCGATCGGCCATCCGGCTGGAACTCCCACTTCAATAGATGGGACAGCAACACCACCAATCGACTGAACACTTCCCGGCGATCCCGCTTGGCCATGTCCGTCAAGTACTCCGCCAGCGGGCCGAGTTCGATCGCATCCAGTCGGCCTTGCCGGATCAGTTCGGCCGTTTCCTCCAGCCAGGCCGTTTCGTCCGCTTCGTGCAAGGCGGCGGTTGCCACCGGAGTCCGCTGGACCATTCGGATCACTCCTTGTCACCGGCTTTGTCGCACGCGCAGGGCCACACCGCAACGATACCAGAACGCTTCCACGCCTGCCATCCTCGCGCTCCGCACCTGGTTAGACGTCGAGAGCCGATAACCCAGCCAGCACAGCATCGTCGCCGCATAGATGAACCAGAAGCCCGGAACCATGTGCAGCGTCCAGGGGCCGTCGAGCGCCATGAGGGCGGTCAGCATCAGGCCGCCGGTGCTCAGGATCAGGAAGTCGGGGCGATAGCGCGGATGGTCGCGGAGCAGCACCGCCAGCACCAGCCAGCCGGGCGCCAGGAGCGGCACGAACCAGCGAATCGAGCAGCACAGGCCGGACAGGTTGTTTGAGGTCAGGGCGTAAGTCAGCCACGTCATTCCGGACCAGCAGGCGGCGAAGAGCAGCTCGGGCAACTCCTTCGGACGCTGTTTCAGGAGAAGCAGCAGGCCCGGTGCCGCGAGGAACAGTGGCAGGTTGTGGCCGAGGAACCCGCGCTTGCCGATGAGCAGGTCGAACGCGTACAGCACGAACTTGCCGATGCTGGGATGATGCCACGACCCGGTCATGTTCTGGGCGCCGAACGGGCAACCGGGCCAGAGGAAATACGCCGGCACCGCATTGGCCGGCTTGAACGTGCCGCCCACCGCGTAATTGACCGAGTGATGCAGCACCAGCCACGGCAACGCTCCCGCGACGAACAGTGTCGTGGCTCCGACGCTTCGGCAGCGATAGACGACCAGCGCCCCGGCACAAACCAGCAGCATCGGCCCGGCACCCAGGTCAATCGTGTAGCCAAGCCCCGCCAGCGCACCGAGCCCGACGACCAGCGAGCCCGACGACTGTCCGGCCTGCGACCGCTGAGCCAGTGCCACCAGGCCGAGTACGAGCGGCGCCGCGACGCCGAGCAGGAGGCCGTGGTTGTTGACGTGCTGTGCATAGACTGGCGCGACCGTCGCCAGGGCGAAGCTTGCCGTCAGCAGGCCGGCGTCGAGCGCCGGCAATCGGAGCCTGCGTGTCAGGGCGAAGACGCAGCAGACTGCGATGACGTAGGCGACACCCGAACTTCCCAACGTCATCGCCCAGGCGAAGCGGGGCAGTTGCTCGGCAGCGGTGCATCCCGTCAGCCATCGCCAGGCCTGGTAAAGCGGCGCCATCAGGAGCGCCGGCGTCGGCGACTTGTCGGAATAGTAATGGCCATCGATGAACAGCTTGTCGCAGGTCTTGTCGATGAGGACCGAGCGATCGATGGCCAGCGTGTGATGATCGACCAGGCATTCGACGGTGGCCAGCCGGCTGCCATCATTCCAGCCGCCGACTTCACTGCGCGTCGTGCAGATGGCAACGACCACAGCGCCGAGGAAGACAAGGAAGCCGACGATCCTGGTTCGTTGCGGAAGCGTGCAAGCGACGCTGCTCATCGAGACCTCCCTGTCAAGCCAACTGGCGGGACCTGGTGGCACCTTAGCCAGGGAGGAGAAGCCGAGATAGGGGAGTTTCGTGCGCTCTTGCTCCCCTCTCCCCTGTCGCGCGCCGTGTAGCGGAAGTCGCCAGACTTCCGTGCGACGGGGCCCGTTCGGAACTCTGGCGAGTTCCGCTACAGCACATGAAAGGCGCCGTGTAGCGGAAGTCGCCAGACTTCCGTGCGACGGGGTCCCGTTCGGAACTCTGGCGAGTTCCGGCTACATGAAGCGCGCCAGCTTTGCGACCCTGTATCCACTGGTTGCGTTCTGACCCGCGAAGCTGGAGCTTCGCGGCTGTGCGTTCCCAAGCCGGAGCTTGGGAACGAGAGGAAAAACCGGAGCCTGGGAACGAGAGGAAAGAGAGAGGCGGCGCGGGACATCTCACGCCGCCTCTCCCAGTCGCCGCTCTTTCTCTGTCTTCCCCTACTTCTTATCCCCCTCGGAAGGCCGCAGCTCAATGTCCGGCGGCGGGTCAGCGAGTTCGAGGTCGATGCCCTTCCAATCCTCGCTGCCCAGGTCCAGGTCGCCGGGCTTTGCTTCGGACTTGCCCATCGCGACGTGCCAGGCTTCATGCTCATCACCGGAACCGGTCCCCTGCCCTGCCGCGGGCTTGGGCGCAGCTTGGGGCGTCGGCTTCGGGTCGGCGGGCAGCGCATCGGCAATGTTTGTGTCCGCCGCCGGCACGCGGGCGCGGTCCGACAGGCCCTGGTGGATGCGGTTGCCGTTCACTTCCAGCGTGAAGTACTCCGCACCCGTTGGCATCTCGAACTCGAGATACGCGGGAAGGCCCGTGTCGCTGTAGTTCTTGACGACCCGGCCGCTGGGATCGAGGACCTTGCCGTGATCGGCGACGCGGGCGTGCTTGTCCACCACTTCCGCGAAGATTTCCTGCAGCACCCGCATCTCGGCGGCCAGTTTGTGGTCCCAGAGGTCAACCGCCGTGCCGGTGTCCAGGTCGTCCAGCTCTTCCATCTGCGCTTCGTTGACGTCGGGGCCGATGCCGATGAGGACAAATTTGAGCGGCTTGCGCTGTCCCTTGCTGACCTGCCAGGCGAGCTGCGTGCTGTAGCGCTTCACCTCTTCGAGGTCGTGCAGTTCGCCGTCGGTGACGAAGACGTAGAAGCCCCACGGCGCGTCTTTGAAGCGTTCGACGAAGTACTTGACGGCCGGCAAGAGCTGGGTGCCGGTACCAAAGTCGCGCGGCGGCCCGAAGGTATGTCGTTCGGCCTGGTCGGCGGTCAGATCGCCGATGACCTGCACCTCGCTGCCGCCGGGCCCGACCGCCCAGTAGATGCAGGTGGTGCCGCCATCGGCATCGATCTTGCGGGCCAGGTACGCGCAGATTCGCTGCGCTACGGGCGTGACCTCGTTGGCGAGCGGCTTCTTGCCGAAGATGGACGAAAGGATGCCGCCGCCGTCATCGACGCCGTAAAGCTTGTGCATCGACCCGGAGCCATCGAGCGCAATGCCGGTCTGGGCGCCTTCCTTGTGCGGCTCCATGAGAATGGTGGCCGTGACGCGCACCTTGCCGCTGGAAGCCGGATAGACATTCACTTCGCCGAACGGTTCGACGACTTTTTTCAGCTGGGACATGAGCGTTCATTCTCCGCGATGGAAGGTGAACAAGCGATTCTTCAAGAGGTTATTCTGGTTCTAGACGTCGCGATTTACGGTTTCGGCGCAAAGTTAGCGGGTTCACGGCGAAACCGCATCGTTCCGACTGTGCCCTGATTCTATTCGGGCTCTCGTTACCTTCCCAGTTCATACCGCGGCACGACCCATGTCTGGAACCAGCTTGGCAAGGCCGCAGGTGGGACCTTGAGCTCCAACTTGCCTTCCGGA
Source organism: Gemmataceae bacterium (assembly GCA_019752375.1). Classification (GTDB taxonomy): domain Bacteria; phylum Planctomycetota; class Planctomycetia; order Gemmatales; family Gemmataceae; genus JAIEMG01. The sequence goes on from JAIEMG010000352.1 coordinate 11,502, forward strand.
GACAGCTGAGCTAGCCAGAGCGGTTCCGGACCGGAGTTGTCGAAAAGGAATGCCCGATGCGCATGGGAAAGAGCATCGCCCACGAGCTGAAGGCAGCGCTGATATCGCTCCACGATCTTGTTTTCGGGCACACTGTGTCCGCCCAGTGCGGCGCGGTTCTCGACGCGATGAAGGTTGAGTAGCGGCGACTCGGTCGCCATGAAGTACAGGTAGTTTCGATAGCCTGCGGCACGGGCACGCGCGAATACATCAATCTTGCTGGGATGTGACATCACCGTCTCAAATGAACAGGGCCGGCCGGCAGCCAACAATTCGTCGCGAGCGAAGTCTGCAATGGCAGCCGCGGCATACGCATCGCACGCCGCAGCTGGGACCGTCAATGCACCATCAATGACCTGGATGTCGTTAAAGAACCGATGATCGGCCGGCAAACGACCGGTTGTGATGAGGGCAGCGCGGACCTGCTCAGTGCTGAGCGCACGAGCCCCTAAATCAAGTCGAACGGCCTGGCCATCTCGAAGGCTGCGAAAGATGTCGTCGGCATTGATGTAGCGATAGAGCTGGAACAGACCGTCGGCTGAGAACTCTTTGCCGAGCTTGCGGACCAGGCTTGTTTTGCCGGAACCATTCGGCCCGGCAAACATCCGCAAGCGTTTCGGCAAGTCAGGGGTCATTCGTCGTCGCCGTTCTCGATGATAGAAGCCCGCGGGTCGACCGGCGTTTCTGTGCCGTCGGCGTGCAATGCCACGAGCTGTCCGTTCCGCACGATCACCACGGCACGTCCCGCCGCGAATGCTTGTGCGCACGCATCTCTGCCTACTTGTTTCAAGACGGACCGGAGTTGTTCGTCAGTAAACTCAGGACGTTCGCTATTTCTCTCTTGCATGATTGCGTTCTCGAATCTTGCTGCACCACTCTTCTCACCTGTATTTTACCCGACAATCACCCTACGCGCTGTCGCTCACCCCGTCGACCCGATACTTCAGGGAGAAGCCTGACCCGCAGGGAGAATCAACCATAAATCGGCGATGACCGGATAGTGATCCGATCCGATGTCCGGGCCGCGGCGGAAGTCGCACACCCGCCAGCCGCCGCTGACCAGGACGTGGTCAATCTGGACGCCCAGTATGGCGCTTGGGGCGCCCGCCGGCCAGGTGCGCCAGGCCATCCGGCCGTGCGCTGTATCATAAAGCCCCGCCTGCTGGCAGAATCGCAGGAACGAGGGAGCGAAACGGGTGTTGTTCGAGTCGCCCGCCACAACCACCGGCAACTCGGGTTCGGCCGCCAGCCGGGCCGCGACTTCGCCGTAGACCCGATTGCGCCGGGCCGTGTAGTCCGCCGAGACGGGCGGCGCCGGATGCAGCCCAAGGAACCGGAAGGGGCGCTCTCCCTCCGGCGAACCCACCGGCAGACGCGCTACAACGTCGACCTGAGCGCTGGATTCCCCAAAACCTTCCAGCGCCCACCGATCGACCGGCAGCCGGGACCAGACGCCGATGCCGAAGTTCCCGCTATCGTCGGGCCAGGTCTGGTGAAACGGGTAATGTTCAGCCAGCGGCTGCAGCGCTGCCACCCAACGGCTGTCCAGTTCCATGAGCAATACAAGGTCGGGCCGCTCGGTCCAGACCAGGTCTCCAGCACGGCCTGGTATTGCGCGTTGCCGGTATGGACGTTCGCGCTCAAGATCCGAAGATTGCCACGGTCCGGGTTGTCGGCTGGCGGCGCCGGCGGAGCGAGCGCAGACTGGGCAGGAGTGAACCCCAGCAGGAGTGCCAGCGCGTGGCCGCCAGCCACCAGAGCGGCCATCTTGGCCAGGGCGCTGACGAAGGTGAGCTTCTGTTCCGCCCAGCAGGCCCACCCGAGTCCGACGAGACTCATCGTCAACACGACAACATATTGTGCCTGGAAGTGGACGGGAGTCTCCAGCCACCACGCCTCGTCGGCACCCCATGCTGCAACAATCTGGAGCACCGAGATCAGAACAATGGCTGCGAGCGCTCGACTCCGGACGTAGCGGGGAGAAGGCTTCCACCAGGCACGTCGGCAGTCCTGCGGTTCCGCCATTGCAGTGGCCTCCGAGCCCTCCCAACGTCTGAGCCTGCGGGGCGTGAACACTGCCTCACAAGCACGAGGACACGTCGCTCAGATCAAGCATCATTCCAGTCCTCGTCGTCCAACGGATTGTCCCAGAACTCAGTGCTGGAGTTTGCAGCAACCTCTCGACGGGGCAGTTTGCGGAGCTGTCGCGTTTCTTCGAGAAACTTATCCAGCTCTTCGGCGTCCTCGGACCATGCTCCAAACGTCCGCCGCATTAGATCTTCAGTCGAAACTTGGCCGGCGGCTGGAACCGGAGTGGGCTGGACGGTAACAGTGACGGCCTGGCCGTCCGGCAGCCCGGATTCCCGCTCCAGCTCAATGGTCTTTCCATGCACAACGCCCTTGAAGACCGCACTCGACATCGTTCACCTCCTTCAAACTCTACAGCGTCGGCCCAATGCTCCACGGCGCGAACTCTTCCTCACCCACGCCCGACAGCTCGCTCTTGGTCTTCTTGCCGCTGGCCACGTCCAGGATCATCTCGAAGATCTGGCGGCCGACTTCTTCCACGGGCGTGCCTTCCAGCACGACGCCGGCGTTGACGTCCATGTCGTCGGTCATGTGCTGGTAGAGGGGCGTGTTGGTCGAGACCTTAATGCACGGGCACGGTTTGCAGCCGAAGACGGAGCCGCGGCCGGTGGTGAAGACGCCGATGTTGGCGCCGCCGGCGACGATGCCGGTCATGCTCACCGGGTCGTGGCCGGGCGTGTCCATGACCACGAAGCCCTTGGACTTCACCGGCTCCGCGTAGCCGAGCACGTCGACCAGGGCCGTGCTGCCGCCCTTGGCAATGGCGCCCAGCGACTTCTCGTAGATCGTCGTCAGGCCGCCTTCCTTGTTGCCGACCGACGGGTTGTTGTTGATCTCGGCCCCGAAGACGCCGGTGTACCACTCCCACCACTTGATGCGTTCAATCAGCTTCTCGCCGACGGCCCGGCTGACGGCTCGACGCGTCAACAGGTGCTCGGCACCGTAGATTTCCGTCGTCTCGCCGATGATGCTGGTGCCGCCTTGGGCGACGATCAGGTCGGACGCGACGCCGAGGGCCGGGTTGGCGGTGACACCGCTGTTGCCGTCGGAGCCGCCGCAATTGGTGCCGAGGATCAGCTTGTCGGCCGAGAGCTTCGTCCGCTTGATGTCATTGACCTTCGGAAGCAGGTCGGCAATGGCACGGACGCCGGCATCCACGGTCTTGCCGATGCCGCCGCATTCCTGGATCGTCAGCACGAGCGGCTGCTTCTTCGAGCCGTTCAGCTGGATCAGGCCCTGGTTTTCGATCAGATGAATCGCCTGCCCCGTCTCGCAGCCGAGGCCGACGAGGATGTAAGCCGACACGTTCGCATGCTTGGCGAAGCCGGCCAGTGTGCGGTCGAGCTGGTTGTGATCGGGGCCGTCGTACTGCATCGCACAGCCGCTCTTGTGCGTGATGGCAACGACGCCGTCCACGTTGGGATACTGCTTCAAGAGATCGGTGGTCCGGAAGCGTTCGGAGATGTACTTGCTGGTGCTGGCGGAGCAGTTGACCGTGCTGATGATGGCGATGTAGTTGCGCGTGCCGAACCGACCGTCGCCGCGGTCGTAGCCCATGAAATGCCGCGGCTCCCCCGCTTTCGGCGGTGGCGGACAGTCGCGGCAGAAGGCGTAATCGCGCTCGAAAGCGCCGGCGCCGAGGTTGTGGACGTGAACGTGCTCGCCCGGTGCAATGTCCTGACTGGCGAAGCCGATGATCTGGCCGTACTTGAGGACCGACTGTCCCTTGGCGATCGGCACGAGGGCGAGCTTGTGCCCGAGCCCCACCCGTTTGTTGACGGTCAGCGCATGCCCGTTGTGCTGCACTTCGAGGCCGGGCTGCAGATGGCGAGCGGCGACGGCGATGTTATCTTCGGGACGCAGATGAACGGCGACCTGCGACAACGGCACGGCCGGCATGGGAGAGACTCCTGCACGAGGGAAGGCCACGGGGTAGACTTCAGGATACGGAAGCGCGGCGGGGATGCAAAGGGAAGGATCGCTACTGTGACGGAGCGCGAATGGTTGCGTTGTGACGATCCAACGCAGATGTTCACCGCTGATGGACTGCAGTTCTCCGAGAGGAAGCTGCGACTGTTTGCATGCGCTTGCTGCGCGCTCATGAAGAGACATCTTACGCACCAATCACTCCTGAAGTCGCTGCTTACGGTCGCGAAGTATGCTGATGGGTTCGCTTCCGTGAAAGAGCTGAAGGAATCGCATCACCAAGCCACCGAGATATGTACCGCGCTGTTGAAAGGCTCTCGAGAAAGCCAGATCAAGCAGTGGGCGGCAGCGAAAGGAGTAGTCTTTGCAACATATCTGCCGACCGGCCGCGGAAGAAAATGGCGTGTCGATGAATGGACGAAGTCGGAGTATGAAGAGTACTACGTTATCGGCTGGGAGCCTGCGTGGAGCGCTTTCCGCGTGCTCAACGACAAGAAGTTTGCGCACGCGGCGTCGCTGGTCCGGCATATTGTTGGCAACCCGTTTCGCCCTTTCGTCGCGCCACCGTCCTGCCCATCTCCCGCGAGACTGCTCGCCGAAGCGATTTACTCGGGCGAAGACTGCGCCTTCGCCCTGCACGACGCCCTGCTGGACGCCGGCCACGTCGAGCTTGCCGAGCACTTTCGCGAGAAGGAGCATCCCAAAGGCTGCTGGGCACTCGACCTCATTCTCGGCAAGTCGTAGAGCAATGGACCGGCGAGCGGGGGGGGGGGGCCCCCCGGGGGGGTAAAACGGTGGTGGGTGTAACCCCCCGGGGGGGTGGCCCCCCCCGCCCCCCGGGCCCCG
>JAIEMG010000017.1 GCA_019752375.1 Gemmataceae bacterium
AGGTACACGTCCACGTTTCGGCACACGGGCAGCAGCCGGGCCAGCACCTGCAAGCGGTCGCGGCCCCAGGTGCGGACCTTGAGCGGCTTGGGGCCGTCGTAGAGCGGCGGCGCCGTCAGTTCGAAAGTATGTTCCCACGGCTCCAGCACCAGGCGCACGCGCTGGCCGCGTTCCAGCTCATAGCGCAGGGCACGCGGCGAGCGACGGGTGCGGTGCCGGCGCAGGAACCGACACAGGTTGTACAGCTCCACGGGCGCCATCGGCAGCCGGTGCAGGCCCAGGCCCATGGTCGAGTGGACCTGCAAGAAGCCCATGACCCAGCTATCCGGCAGATCGATCTTCTTCTCCTGGTGGCCGGCGCCGTCTTCGGTCGTCACCGTGAACCCTTCCGGTGCGACGTCAAATCGCGTCCGGCGATAGGAGCGCATGCGTTCGAGCTCGTGATGGAGCTTCGCGCTGAAATCGATGTTAGTGGTGCCGCACTCGAAGGCGTCGACCTTCTGAAACAGCTCGTGCTTGGCGGCCAGACGGGCGTAGGTGCTCTCGTCGCGCGAGAACGCTTCGAAAGAGACTTCGTCCGGGTGGACCGTCACCACGGGATCGAGCAGGTACGAAAGCTCGTATTCGTTCTCGTAGATGTAATTGAAGAACGACATGCGGGCGCGATGGAAGGGTCGCAGGCGTTCGTTGCGGGCTTGGTCCAGCTCCGCCAGCCGACCTTGCAACTCCTCCATCTTTTGCCGAGCTTTTTGCGACTTCATTCCCAGCCCGGCGAGGAACTTGCGGTCCTGTTCCTCCAGCCAGGCGCGAAACGCCAGCCGATCGCGCGGCCGATACTTGTAATCGCTGACGACGACCTGGTAGAGCGCTGCCAGGGCCTCCCGGAACAGGACCGGCTCGCGCAGGGTGCCGCGAAAGAACGTCGGATCGCGCAGCGCGTTGGTGGCAAAGGCGACGCGGGCTTGGCCAAGGGCGTTGACGATGGCGCTGCGCCCGGCGTACTGGAGCGGCACAATCATGCCACACCTCCCGGTTGCAGGTTGATGCCCGCCTCGATGCCGGGATGGGCCAGCTTGAGCCGGACGAGCGCCTCCAGGGCACGCTCGAAATCGCCTCGGCCCTCGATACGCACGAAGTCGCCCAGCAGACTTGCGGCAATCTCCGCCTGGGCTTCATCTTCGAGGCCGCGTTTCAGCAAGAAGTCGATCACGCGCCGCTTGAGCGCCCGGTCGGGCCAGAGGTCGAAAAGCACGGTGCGACAGAAGCGGGCCAGCGGTTCCAGCGCCTCGGCACCGGCCGGCAAGTGCTTCTCGACCAGGTCGAGCGCGAACCGGCGCATGTTCGGATGCGGATGTTGCGTTACCCGCCGCGTCAATTCGTCGCCCTGGAGTTCGGGGAAATGCGCAAGCGCCAGCTCGCGTCCCACGTTTTGCACGTCCACGCGATTGGAGTCGAGCAGGCCCAGCAGGCCGTCAAAACCCAGCATTTGAAAATCAATCCGCCGGAGCATGTCGAAGGCAAGGCCGCGTGTGTCGGCCCATTCGCTTTCGACCAGCACGAACAGCGGCGCGGGATCGGCACGCAGCAACGACTCGGTGGAACGGAGCAGGCCCAGTGCGGCGGAACGCACCGTTGCCATCGCGTGCTGCGCCATTGACGTGATTCGCTCCAGGCCGAGCTCGGCAATCGCTTCTGGCCGGTGACTGAGCAACTCGGCAGCCACCGATTGGGCTGCGGGCGAGCCGCGAAAGACCATCTCGGCCAGCTCGGCCACTGTAAGCAAGGCGTTCAGTTCTGCTCGCAAGGTCTCCTGAGCCAGTCGGGCGTAACCATCATGCGCGCCTTCGCTCGGCTCCGGCGTGCGGAGGATGGCAAGGATACGCGGCGCCAGCGTCTCACGCAGTGCCGCGTCCCGAGTCAGCACGAGCGCAGCCAGCTCGACAATGAGGGCACGTATCTCGCCGTGCGGCGCGGCCAGGAATTCGATGATGCGTTCCGGATCGCACGTCCACAATCCGGCACAGCGGCGAACGAACCGCTGCCCCAGCTGCCGGGCGACGGGGCGTTCGTCACTCAGAAGCCGGCGCAAGAGCATCCAGTCGGGCTGCTCCGGATCGAAGCGGCGGTCGATTTCTTCCAGCCCCAGCGCGACGGTCGGTTCGTACGGCGCCTGGAGCAAGGCGAGAATGGCTTCCACGGGCGCCGCCGCCAGCGTTTCCTGATGCTTGCCGGTTTTCAGGAATGAATGAACCGCGAACGTCTGCACTTCCAGCAATGTCGATCCGCCAAGTACGCGGAGGAAGGCATGCGGATGCCGGTCCCACAGCTCGGGAAACGCCTCCTCCCGCGTGTCGGCCGGCGCCTTGATGTGCTTGGCATCGCGAAAACGGAATTTCAAGCGCCGATCATCGAGGTGAAACCGCGAACTCTTGCCCCAGACGATCCGATGCAGCAAGTAGCAGGACGCGAATGCGCCGTAGAGACCCTTCGGTTCCTGCTCATCATCCGGTTTGTAGGCGACAATCGCCTCGGCAGCAGCTAGCGCGTACGCGTCTGGACGGTGCTTCGCGAGCATGCGCAGATACCGCCACGTCGAGCGGCGCACGAAGCGCTGCGTGTTCGGCCCGAAGATCCTCGTTTTTCGCTGAGCGCCATCGTACCCCGATTTGACGGTGGCCGTCGTGCCCTTGCTGGACCGCGCCTGCACCTCGATGGCATGACTCAATTCACCGAACATTGCGTAGTCGTGCCGCAGCATGGAGCGCTTATGCACGCTCTTGACGTAACGCCACATGTGCGGTCGATCCACTGCGACCTTACGAAGTACGGCACGAGTTGCGGCGACCGTCAATGGCGTGGCGAGTTCGTAGAGCGTGTCGATCGCGAGGCCCAGGTTTTGCGGCGTCAGTGCGAGCACGGTTTCGATCAGCGCATCGACTTCGCTCGCGACCAGAGGGCGCACGGTTTCGGGAAGTCGTTCGAGCGCTGCGGTGCGCGCATCCGAAAGACCTTCCGCCTCGCCAAGGTTTCGCAGTGCTTCGACCGCGGAGCGGCGGCGCGACAGCAGCTTGCGCGCCGCCTGTTGCCTCAGGATCGGCACGGCACGGGCATCGCCGATGGCGCCGAGAGCGTCGAGGATGGCACACACGTCATCCACGGCGATGGGTACGCGAGCAAGCAGCGGTTCCACGGCATCGGGACTGCGCAGCCAGCCAAGGCGAGCGGCCGCGCGGGCACGCACTTGCGGTTCGGGACTCTCGAGCGCTTCAAGGAGAGCGTGGACACCGGCGGGGAAGTAGCCGCTGGAGCGTAGCGCTTGCTCCGCCTCAGCAAAACGTGCGGGCAATTCCGACTCGGAAAACGGTCCCGTCGTGACGACCTTGGGCAGGTGCGTTGCACGGCTGCCACGCGCGGTCTGAATCGTGAAGCGATCGGCACGACCCGGCGCGGGCTGCACCGAGACTGCGGCGACGCGGTCGGCAGCGTTCGGATGATAGAAACGTGCGATGCGCGGGGTCATCGGTTACATCCGTAACACCAGTTATTTGTCGTCCCAGCGAGCCGGGAGCGTGAGCGACCGGAGTTTTGCAACAACCGGAACCTTTTTACGACCGGAGTTCTACAAGGTCTGGAAAACTCCGGTCGCTGACGCTCCCGGCTCGCCTGGTCGGTCACTCCGCATCATCAAAATCCACATCTTGGTTCTTGGCGCTCGGCGTCGTCGGACTGGATGGCGTGGGACTGGCATTCGGGCTCTTCTTCGCCGGCTTGCTGCTGGCCGGCATGTTCCCAAGGTCGCCCAACTCCTCTTCCAGCGCGGCCCGCAACGCCGTGAAGTCATCGAAAGTCCGTTCGCGAAACAGGTTGTACCCGGTCCACATCAGGTCGGCGCAGATTTCCACGGGAACCTTGCCCGTGTTGGCGCCCAAGCCCGGCAGCGCTACGGAGCGAATGCTCCCCGGATCCCGGCTGTTCTGCATGTGGACTGCCTGGAACGCGGCGGCGCAGGCCAGCGCCACGTTCAGCGAATCACTGATGTCCTCGGAGGACGCCACCATCGTGGGCGTGGAGATCAGGAAGCGCGGCGCCGGCAGCAGCGTCGGCACACATGTGGCATGGCCGACGGGCATTACGCCGCTGTAGAGGCGGGCGATTTCCGCTTGCACGCGCGATTCGATCGGGGCGCCCAGGCGGTTCTTGATGACAGCATCCAGGCCGCCGTCCATGCTGCCGCGCGAGTTGGTCGGCGACACCCAGGCGCTCACCGACTGTTCCAGCATCGAACCCGCCACGATTTCCACTTCGGGGTTCTCCTCGAAGCTGGCACGCCAGGCGGCCACCATCTTCGGGTTCACGTCCACGAGAACGACGCGTACGAGCATGGGGCCTCCCGTCATGCGGCGAATTCCACGAGGTATTCCAGGCGCTGCTGCTGCGGGCGATAGATCACCCACTCGTCGTCTTGAAACTCGGACGCGACGCCGGTCTTCTGTCGCACGCCGTGGCAGCTGTGGAAGCCGTCCGGCGGCCCCGGCAGTCCATACGTAATCTTGGTGAAGTCCTTCACCTTGCCCAGCGCCACTCGCGCGATCGCCATCAGCCGGGTCTGCTTTCTGCCCGGCGTGGTGTAGAAGGCGCTGGTGCACGCCGCGTCGCCGAAGTAGATGCCGTTGCCCAGCCAGCCGGCGTCGGTGCGGCGCACGCCCATGCTGACCACGATCTTGGGCAACAGGATGCCGCGCGACAGCAGGCCGACCCAGTTCTGGATGCGCGAGCCGTGAAAGAGAAGCTGCTGGTTGCCCACGTCCTCGAACTGGCCCCACTCGTCCTCGCGGCGCAGGGTGTAGATGTTCTTCACCTGGATGTTTTTGCTCTTCACCTGGCTCTTGATGACGAAGTCCGCCAGCTCGCGATACTTCGGTGCGGCAGGATCGATGCAGCCGATCTGGCATTTGAGGGCGTTGTACTCGCTGTCCGCCTGGGCGTCGAAGAGGACGCTGCCGGACTCGCCGTTGACGGAGAGCATGTCCTTCATCAGCTGCAGCGTTTCCTGCTTCTGATAGAGCGTTTCCAGTGTGTTGATGATGGCGTTGTCGACCGCGGAGCGGGTGCGGCCGATGCGGTGCGGGATTGACGTATAGAACTGGCCTGTCAGGTCCACCATGCGCTGGTCGCGGCGACTGCTGGCCTTCTGCTTGAAGAGGTCGTACAGGTCGCCGAGGATCGCTTCGCCCTTCTCGATCTGGCCCACGGTGAGGATGCCGAGCGGCGTTTCGATGCCGTTGGCGGTGATCTTGGCCGCCACGGAGCTGGTCAGGGCATTGGTCGCTTCATCGTAGAGGTAGCGGACGAGCGCCTGCACGCCGGGGTGGAGGGTACTGGCCTTCGGCTTGGGAGCCGCGGTCTCGGGCTTCTTGATGCGCTCCAGCGTCTTGTCGTCCACCGCACCGCTGGACGTGCCGCGCGCTTTCTGGGAGCCGATCTTGCTCGATGCCAGGGCCACTTCCTGGTAGCCCTTGCGCGGCGCCGTCTTCTCGCGATAGATCGACTGGTAGTTGGCCTCGGCCTCGCCTTGGGCGTCGAAGAAGCGGCACTCCTTCTGTCCGGCGTCGGGGTTGGTCTCCAGATCGTCGGTTCGGCCGTAGTGGGTGAAGACGCGGTAGACGACTTCGCCCTTGTGCTTGGCGGAGTGCAGCTCGATCGCATAGTACTTGTTGTGGTTGCTCTTGATGTCGGTGACCTGCAGGACCGCCTTGCGGACGATTTCGAAATCGTCGGGAAAGGCGGGGGCGCTGTTGTCGCCAAATTTCCATGCTTTCACGGTCGCCATGATTGGCCTCCGGAACGTGACGTGACGCGATGGAACGGTTGGGAAGGTAACAGACGTTCACGGACCGTGCAATCTTGGGAGGAGCGATTTTTGTGGGGCCGGCTTCCAGCCGGCCATTCACCAAGGCCGGCTGGAAGCCGGCCATTCACCAAGGCCGGCTGGAAGCCGGCCCCACGAGACGGAACCGGTGCCTCCAAGTACAATGCCCACCGATGCGAGGGCGATTTCAGCAGTTATGGCCTGTTGCCAAGACACTCCTGGCCGTCGCCATCGTGGGCGGCGTGGGCTGGCAGTTCGCGCGGCTCCTGGACAACCCCGAACTGTGGAAACGCGAACTGGAGCCGCGACCGGCCTGGCTGGCGATGTGCGCAGCGCTGTACGTCGCGGGGTTCGGCTTCTCGGCCGGCTTCTGGTATCACCTGTTACGCGTGCTGGGTGCGAAGCCGATGATCTCGGCCGTGGTCCGCGCTTATTACATCGGCCACCTGGGCAAGTATGTCCCCGGCAAGGCGTGGGCGCTGGTGCTCCGTGCGACGTTGCTCCAAGGCTGCGGAGTGCGCGCCGGCACCGCAGCGCTGACGGCGACTTACGAAACGCTGACAACGATGGCCTCGGGAGCACTGGTCGCCGTTCTGTTGTTTACACTGCACGCCCTGGATGAATCCGAGCGATGGAAGGCCCTGGTACTGCTTACCGTGGCGGGTGTTCCGATCCTGCCAGGGGTCTTCAATCGCATCGTGGATCGCCTGACCGCCCTGGCCCGCCGCGCCGCCCGCAAGCAGGAAGCAAATACGGAGGCGGCCGGACTGCCGCCGATCGGCTATCGTACCCTGGCGCTGGGTCTGGCACTGACTGCCTGTGGCTGGGCGCTGTTTGGCCTGAGCCTGGGCACAATGATCCACGCCGTGTTACCATCACCGCCAGCCTGGAGCTTGGACGCCTGGGGTCGTTACACGGCTTTCATCGCGCTTGCCTACGTGGCCGGCTTTTTGACACTACCGGCGCCGGGCGGCCTTGGGGTGCGCGAACTGATCTTGCAGAAGTTACTCGAAACCGAGTTCACGCCATTGATGACCGCCGAGCAGGCCGCTCCCCTGGCAGCCGCAATCGCGCTGATCCTCCGCTTGCTCTGGACCCTCACCGAGGTGGCGATGGCCGTGGGTGTGTATTTTTTGCCGAGCGAGCAGTCAGGCATCAGGGGCCAGGAGGCAGAAATCCCTGACTCCTGCCCCTGACTCTTGATCCCTGACTCCTGATCCCTGACTTCTGACTTCCCATGATTTCCATCGTCATCCCGGTCTACAATGAGTGCGACAGTCTTCCCATTCTCTTCGATGAGATCGTTCGGACGGCGCAGGCGGCCGGTCTGGATTTCGAGATCTGGTTCGTGGATGACGGCAGCACGGACGGTTCGTGGAACGTCATTACCGAGCTGTCAACGAAGACGGAACGCGTCAACGGCATCCGCTTTCGCCGCAATTTCGGCAAGGCTGCAGCATTGTCCGCGGGCTTTCACGCCTGCCGGGGCGAGCTGATCCTGACCCTCGATGCGGACTTGCAAGACGATCCCAAGGAGATCCCCCGCTTCCTGGAAAAGATCGAGCATGGCTTCGATGTGATCAGCGGCTGGAAGCGCATCCGTCACGATCCCTGGCACAAAGTGCTGCCGAGCCGCATCTTCAACGGCATGGTGAGCCTGGTGACCGGGGTTCCGTTGCACGATCACAATTGCGGGATGAAGTGTTACCGCGCCGGTGTTTTCCGAGAAGTACGTCTGTACGGGGAACTGCACCGGTTCATCCCCGTGCTGGCGGCGGCGCGCGGCTTTCGCGTCGGCGAAATCGAGATCGAACATCGGGCCCGGCGCTATGGCTTTGGAAAGTACATGGGACCGGGGCGCTTCGTGAAGGGCTTCCTCGATCTGCTCACCGTCAAGTTCCTGACCGGCTTCGGTCAGCGTCCGCAGCACTTGCTCGGCAGCATTGGGCTCGTCAGCTTCGTGTTCGGCAACCTGGGACTGCTCTACCTGGCGCTGACGTGGATCTTGCGCAACTGGTTCGGCGCCGACTTCGAGCCGGTCCACGAACGGGCGCTGGTGGTCTACGCGGCCGTCGCCTTGCTGCTGGGCGCCCAGATGATGTCGATCGGCTTCCTGGCCGAGTTGATCACTGCGTATCAGAGCCGAGATGACGACAGCTACAGCATTGTCGAGCAAACGCGCGTGGGACCTCTGACCATGCTTCATGGCGCCCTGGAAGATGCCGACGGACTTGGACCGCGAACCCCGGATCGGAAGTGATGAAAATCGAAACCTCTCCCCTCCCCTTGCGTCGCCAGGTGTATCCGTTGTTGATTACCGTGGCACTGGCGATCCTGTGCGCCCGCATCCTGGCGACGATTCGCAACTACGAGCCCAACTTGTTCCGTCCCGATTCCGCCCAGGGCGCTGACCCGCGCGAGGCGCGCCCGGTGTGGCCGAAGACCCGTCCCGAACCGGTGCCGACCTTCAGCTCCAACGACCGCTCGCGCTGGGCAACGATCCGCGCCCTGGTCGATCACGGCACCTACGTCATCGGCTACCGCGACATCGATCCGGAGACAGGCAAGTACAAGGACTCGGGCATCATTTTCGAAGACGGCTGGGGCAGCGTGGACAAGGTGCTGCGGCCCGAGCCCGATCCGGAGAACCCGAATCGTCTGCGCTTCTATTCGAGCAAGCCGCCGATCTTTCCAACCCTGGTGGCTGGCGAATACTGGCTGCTTCAAAAGCTGTTCGGCTGGTCCCTGGCCGAACCGGACGGCCGCTGGAGTGTAATCCGCGTCACGCTCGTGACGGTCAACGTGCTCCCGCTGCTGATCTATCTCCTGCTGCTCGTCCGCCTGGTGGAGCGTCATGGCACGACCGACTGGGGGCGCCTCTTCGTCATTACCGCGGCTGCGTTCGGCACGCTGGTCACCACATTCGGCATCACGCTGAACAACCACACGGTGGCCGCGTGCACGACGTTGTTCGCCCTGGTGCCCGCGTTGCGCGTCTGGCGAGAGGGGACCGAAGCGCCGGCCTGGTCATTCCTGCTTGCCGGCTTCTTCGCCGCATTCACGGGGGCGATCGAGTTGCCGGCCACCTCGTTCAGTGTGGCCGTGGTGTTGCTGCTGCTGTGGCGTGTGCCGATGAAATCGCTCCTGATCCTCGTTCCCGCCGCGGCCGTCCCGGTTGCGGGCTTCTTTCTTACCAATCAGATTGCGCTGGATCGCTGGAAGCCGGCGTATGGCGAGTTCGGCGGTCCGTGGTACGAATACGAGGGCAGCCACTGGAAGGCGAATCCCGGCAAGGAAAAGCGAGGCATCGACTGGGCAGGCGAGAAGGAATCGCGCGCCGTGTATGCCTTTCACTTGCTGCTGGGCCATCACGGCCTGTTCGCGCTGACTCCGATCCTCTTCTTCGCGGTCGTCGGCATGGGCCGCGGCGCCGTCCGAATCGCCCGCAACCGCGGCAGTCCGGCGCGGGAACTCGTCGGCAACGGCAAACGGAACGGACTGCTTCCCGAGCAGGCACGGCCGGAAGGGGAGCCCAGCGCCGCAGGCCAGCGCACCGGAGAGTATTCAGCGATCCCAGACGAGCCTCCGCACACGCCGATCCCTGAGCTGGCCTGCGTCGCCGCGCTGACGCTGGTGCTGACGGTCGTGGTCATTGGTTTTTACCTGGTCAAGACGACCAACTACGGCGGTTGGAGCAACGGCCCACGCTGGCTGTTCTGGCTGACGCCTCTCTGGCTTCTGACGATGCTGCCAGTCGTCGATGGACTGGCAGCGCGCCGCTGGGGCCGCGTGCTGGGGTTGGTTCTGCTAGGGATCTCGGTCCTGTCAGCCAGTTATCGCGATTGGAATCCCTGGCGGCATCCGTGGATTTACGAGTTCATGGACTGGGTGGGGTGGATTCCGTATTGAGGGGAAACCGGCTAGGATCGCATGAGACGATGAACACCGTACCAGGCGACCTGGACGAGTTGCCCTGAAGTGATGCGCGACGCAGTCGAGTTGGGTGAATTGTCGGACGAGACGGAGGAGTGACTCTCTCAAAGGCGCCTTAGGGTGCGCTGCTTCCAACGCGCGGTCAGCTCGCGGGTGGAAAAACTCCCTCTGCAATCAACGATTGCCGCAAGTCGGCCCGCACTTGTTCATTCATGTTGAGCACATGAATGGTCGCCCGACCGATCGCGGTGCGTCCAATCAGTATCGGGCCCTGCCAACGAAAATGTCGACTCCACTTCATGCGTCGGGGGTGAAACAGCGGAACGAGTCGGCGCGACCGGGGATCGATCCCAGTAAGATTAGGTCCCTTGTGGAGGTTGCAGCGATGGCAAGCGAGGGCCAAATTGCTCAGCGTTGACGGACCTTCATGTTGGCGTGCAATGATGTGCTCGACTTGAAAAGGCGCCAGGAGTGCGTGAAGTTCAGGCAGGAGGCAATACTCGCAACGAGATCGTGCGCGACGCCGAACCGCGTTGCGGACGGACTCGTTCATCGATGCTTCCGCGATTTCAAGACTCGCCGCGCCTTCGACTGCAGAATGGCGACGAGGTCGATGGCCCCCACATATGCTTCGTACTCGGCACGCTCCTTCGCGGAAAGGCTGCCGGCATTGCACTTATCTGCCAGCATGGCGATCCGTGCCTGCGTGGCGGGATCGGCGCGGAATTTGACGAGCGCCCGAGCTGCCGCCGGGGTTAGGGACTCTGCCAGGGGATCGAGGATGCGATCGAGCACCGCTGCACCTGAATGATGGTCCATGCGACCATTATAATATGCCGGTGATCCGGGAAGGAGAGAAGTTCGTACGGCGACATTCAGAGCATGTCCATCCATTGCGCACTACCGTGATTCCGCATGAAGATCCGTGACCTCGACTCGAAATAACTTGCGACACAGCCCCGTTCGCCATTATCGTGAGGGCGATCCTGGGTTAGCTGCAAGATCGACGACGCGGTTCCCCTGTCCGCGACGGCACCTTCGTGGGCTGGCTTGGAAGTGTTGTTTGGGCTACGCCGGGACATGGCGTCCGGCTTCCGTTTCTCGTTTCGTGGGTCGTATGACGAGTTCGACCGCAGCTGCAGCCTACCTGGTGGTCCGTCGTGAAGACGGCTTCGGCGACGTGTTTCCGCTCACCGCGGGACATCGCCACACGATGGGGCGCGCCAACACCAACCGCATCGTCCTCAAGGACGACCTGTGCAGCCGCGAGCACGCCGAGGTCTACCAGGAATCCGGCCGCTGGTACGTGCGCGACCTGAATAGTCTCAACGGCACGCGCGTCAACGGCAAGACGCTGGAACGCGAGCGTGAATTGACGCCGTGCGACGAGGTCCATGCGGGCCGCGCGCACCTTGTCTTCGTCGAAAACCTGACGCAATTGCCCGATCTGCCGTCACCGCAGGCTGCCACCGAAGGCGTTGCCATCAAGAAGCGGCTGCGGCAAACGCGTTTCCTCGTCCCTCCCGCCACGGAGGGGGCGCCGGAGCAGCGCACACAGCTGGCCGAGCACCACAACCTCGGCCAGGACCTCGCTCTGCTCTACCGTCTCGCCCTGGAGATGGGGTCCGCCAGCACCTATGCCGACCTGACGCGCGTCGTCCTCGACGGCCTGCTTGACGCCATTCCCGCCGACGTGGGCGCCATCCTGACGTTGAAGGAAGGCCGCGACGTCGAAGTCACTACCCACCGTCACCGCGACCAGCGCGTGAAGACGTATCACAAGGTTTCGCAGTACGTCAGCAACGAAGTGCTTTCCAGCCGGGAGGCGATCCTCGCGGAAGACGTGGCCCGCGACAAGTACTTGCGCGGCCGCGACAGCATCAGCGACCTGGGCGCCACCAGCTTGATCTGCGCCCCGGTCATGTTCGGCAATGAGATGCTCGGCCTGATCCATCTTTATTGCACCGATCCGATGCGCTCGCTGGATCCGGAAGACCTGGAATTCGCGGTCGCGGTCGCCAAGCAGCTGGGCACAGCCACCCACCAGCTGCGGCGCCAAGCGTCGCTCAGTGCGGAGAACCGTTCACTGCGCGACCAGCTCAAGGTCGAGAGCGAACTGGTCGGCACCAGCCCGGCGATCCAGGCGATCGAGAATCAGATCGGCCGGGTGGCTTCGACCAATGCGACGGTTCTGATCCGCGGCGAGAGCGGCACGGGCAAGGAGTTGGTCGCCCGCGCGATCCACTACTCGAGCATGCGCAAGGAAGGCCCCTTTGTGTGTTTGAACTGCGCGGCCCTGGCCGAGACGCTCCTGGAAAGTGAGCTGTTCGGACATGAAAAGGGCGCATTCACCGGCGCGACGGAGCGGATGGTCGGCAAATTCGAGGCCGCCAATCACGGCACGATCTTCCTGGATGAGATCGGCGAAATGAACCTTGGCACGCAGGCCAAGCTGCTGCGCGTGCTGGAAGGGCACCCATTCGAGCGCGTGGGCGGGCACACGCCGATCCGGGTGGACGTGCGTGTGGTCTCCGCCACGAATCAGCCCCTGGAGCAGAACTTGCAAGCAGGCGCTTTTCGCCGCGACCTGTTCTTTCGGCTTCAAGTCGTCGAGATCCGCGTGCCACCCTTGCGCGACCGTCGCACCGACATCGCCTTGCTGGCCGAGCATTTCCTCAAGCGGTTCGTCCGTGAGACAGGCCGCAAGATCAAGGGCTTCACGCCGTCCGCGATGGCGAAGATGGAAGAGTACCACTGGCCCGGCAACGTCCGCGAGCTGCGCAACGTCGTCGAGCGCACGGTGGCCCTGGGCGGCGGAACCATGATTGATGCGGCGGACATCTGGCTGTCATCGATCGACCTGGATGGCACGTCGCCCCAGGAGGCGAACGTCTATCAACCGCTTTCCATGGACGCGATCGAGAAGCAGCACATCTTGCGCACCTTGCAGCACACCGACTGGAACAAGAGCCAGGCGGCGACCATCTTGAACATCGAGCGCTCGACGCTGGATCGGAAGATCAAGGCGTATGATCTGAAGCGGTGACGAATCACAAGGGTCTTGGCGGATTCGGGAATGCCACTTCTTGACCACTTTCACGCTCCACTTCACCCCGGCCGGCACTGGGAGGGCTTTCACTCGCGCTGGGCAAGCGCCATTGCGGACGCGTTGAATCTCGACCTGCTGCCGAGCGATTACTTCGCCGAAGTACAGGCGCATGTCGGCAGCCGAGTCGAGATTGATATCGCGACTTTTGAAAGTGCGCCAACGGAATCGGCCAACCGCGGCGATGGCGGGACCGCCACGATACCGGCCCTCGCCTGGGCGCCGCCGGCGGCCGCGTTCGAAATGCCGGCGGCCTTTCCGGACAGCATGGAAGTCCAGGTTTTCAGCAGTGTCGGCGGGACCACGCTCGTTGGCGCGGTGGAACTGGTCAGTTTGGGCAACAAGGATCGGGCGGAGACCCGCCGCGGCTTCGCGGCCAAGTGCGCAACGTATCTCCAGCAAGGCATTGGGTTGATTGTTGCGGACATTGTGACCAGCCGGCGAGCGAACCTTCACAATGAACTCGTTCGCTTGCTGGAATTGGACGACGAATTTCTGCTGGAACCCGATCCGCTGTACGCGACGGCATATCGGCCCGTTCGGCGTCCCGACGTGGAGAAAATCCAGGTCTGGACCGCCACTCTGGCAGTGGGGCAACCCCTTCACATTCTGCCGCTCGCGCTGGACAAGGGCCTGTGCGTTCCCATCGATCTGGACGCCACCTACGCGGAGGCGTGCCGGAAGCTGCGACTGCCGTGATAACGTCGAGTCTACAAATCTAAGCAATTCTTCAGCCTACCGATACTTCGAGGATGGCCTGGGGTTACTATTATCGCTACACTCCCTACATCGGGAGCAGGGCTGAGAATCCTTCTCCGCAGTGGGCGGGGATGGTGATCGCATTCGTTCGGGAGTTCGGAGGACTCTGGTCATGATGAAGAAAATCGCAGCGGTGGTGATCGTCCTGTTCGGCGTCGGCATGTTGGTTGCCGCCGAAGCCAAGGGCAAGGTCAAGAAGGTCGAGAAGGGCGCCATCACGGTGGAAGTCGACGGCAAGGACGTCGAGTACAAGCTCGGCAAGGAAACCAAGGTCTACGAAGGTTCCGACGAAGTCACCGGCAAGGACAAGGGCAAGCTGCTCAAGGGCCTGAAGGAAGGCACCGAAGTGACGATCATCTACGACAAGGACGGCGACAAGATCACGGTCAAGGAATTCAAGATTAAGAAGTGACCGCACCCGCGCCCGTCGGCGAATCGCCTCATGTGCCGTTTGCCGACGGGCGCGGCTTTCTCCCTCGCACCTTCTCCGCCGTTGAAACCCTTCCCCAATAACTCTCGTCCACTTCCCAGCCGTCCAGATCGCCGCTTGGCCAGCGTTCTTTGAGCGTGCGTCGGTGGCGTAACAACTCCCTCGCGTCTCCAAGCACCCGCAGTCGACCGCAGACGAAAGGCAATAAGTTGCCCTCGGTCCAGCGCCGCCATGCCTTCGCCGTCAATACGGCGAGGTGATGCGGGATTGCCCGGCGCAGACTTGACGCAGGCACATTACGCCAGAAGACGCGCTCTTCGTTGCGCGATTGTTGCTCGATGAGTTTTCGGCCCTGTCCGTGCGATGCCGCGCCGTGATGGAACACCCGCGATGCCGGCTCGAAGCGCACCGTGTAGCCCGCTCGGTGTAGGCGGAACGCCAGGTCCACATCTTCGAAATAGGCGCCGAACCGCTCCGGAAACGCGCCGACGTGGATGACAACGTCGCGTCGGTAAAACGCGCTCGATCCGCTGGCGCCGAAGACCCGGCAAGGACGCAGATACTCCGGTGTCAGCGGTTCGCCATGCCCGCGCTTGGCTGCGATGCCGCCCAGGTAATAGCGATCGCCCGCACTATCGATGTGCGGCTCCTTCGCGCGCCGGTCAAGCACCAGCGGCGCGACGGCAGCAACACCAGGATCGGCAAAGAGAGCAAGCGCGGGACCCGCCCAGTCGGCGGCCACTTCGGTGTCGTCGTTGAGGAGCTCGACGATTTCGCCCTGCGCCGCGCGGAGTCCCGCGTTGGCTGCGACGCAAAAGCCTGACCGGCGAGCCAGCGGAATGACGCGTACACCCGCGAAATCCACGGCTGTCCGCCCAATCACCGCGTCGGGCGAGCCGTCGTCCACGACGATCACTTCCGTCCCCACTGGCGCGTGCTGCTGCACGGAAGCCAGGCAAGCCCGGAGCAAGTCCGGCCGGTTGTAGCTGGGAATGACTATGGACAGGCGTGGCGGCATGGCGCTCATTGGGGCTCATTGGTCTCCACGGATTCCACCACCCGCCGCAAGCGCCGGCGCGCTGCGGTCGGATCATCGTGGGCCAGATCTCGCGTCAATGCTTCCAGATGTTTGAAATGGCTTTGCGCGCGAGTGTCGCGGTTCCACTGCGCCCACGCCTGTCGCAGCCGGGCCTCCGCTTGCACGATGGACGCCAGCAGGCGAAACTGCCAGCGCGGCCAGTGCCTGGCCCCATAGGTCAGGAGCGCGTGGCGCGTGATAACGCGCAAGTGCGACGGCACCTGTCGACGGTGCAGAGGGCAATGGTGAATGGCCTGCAAGCGCGGCTCGTAGCAGACGGACCAGCCCTTTTCTGCCGCACGCCGGCAAAAATCGACGTCCTCGTAGTAGAGGAAGAATCGCTCGTCAAAGCCTCCCAGTTCACGAAGACACTCCCCGCGCACCAGCAGACAGCAGCCGGTCACCCAGGGCACCTCGCAACGCTCTGCAATGGTTATTTCCCGATACTTGCGTCGGTGCCGGGGCCGGGTCAGGCCAAGCAGCGTGCCCGCAAGCGTGGGAAACGGCCCGGATGAAAGTTGTGCCGTGCCATCGCTGTTCCGAATCCCGAAGCCGACGACACCGCAGCGAGGATCGTCGCGTTCCAGTTCATCGATGAGCGGAAGCAACTGGTCGAGAAAGTCTGGGGCCAGCGTCACATCAGGATTGAGGAGCAACAGCCACTTGCCCCGGCTGAGCCGGCAGCCTTCGTTCGCGGCGCGAGCAAATCCGTGGTTGCGCCGCCATCGGCGCAGCGAAACACCCGGCCAACGCCGCATGCGGCTGACCACGCGATGGCTGGGCGAATGATTGTCGACGACGACCACTTCGGCGATCCCGTGTTTCGCTGCGGTCGTCCGGAGGATTTGCCGTGTCAGCTTCGCGGTCGATTGCCATTCGCGGTAGTTGATGATGACTGCGGACAAACGCGGAACAGCCGCAGTCTGTCTTGGGAGCGCGGAAGGCCGCTGGACCGGGTGTGGAGTAACGAGAAGCGGTAGCGGTGGACCGATGGCGTCCATGCGGGATCCTTCCCCTGAGTGGACGATGCGTTGCAAGCGTCTGTCCGAAAAGGGGTCAGGCATGCTTTGTAGAAAACCTCGCCCTCGTGACCGGGCTCTGCCCGGTCACGCACTGCCGGCGAGGCTCTGCCTCGCGGCAGTGAACGGTCCGCC
>JAIEMG010000350.1 GCA_019752375.1 Gemmataceae bacterium
CTGTCCGTGCAATTTTCCGACCGCACGGACAGAAATGTCCGTGCCACGGAGAATTTCATGCTGCTGCTCGCCAAAGTGAATGGCATTCGGGTCAGGCACCGTTGCCGGAACGGCCCGAAGGGTGCTGCGCACCACGGTGCCTGACCCCTTTCCGGACAGACTCTGACTCAACCGCGGCGCGCCGCCTCGATGGCGGCGATGTCGATCTTCGTCATCTCCATCATCGCATCGAACGCGCGCTTGGCGGCAGCGGGGTCGGGATCGGTGATCGCTTTCGTCAGGACGATCGGCGTAATCTGCCAGGACAAGCCCCATTTGTCCTTGCACCAGCCGCAGGCGCTCTCCTGGCCGCCGTTGCCGACGATGGCGTTCCAGTAGCGATCCGTTTCGGCCTGGTCAGCGGTTGCGACCTGAAACGAGAATGCTTCGTTGTGCTTGAACATGGGGCCGCCATTGAGCCCGAGGCAGGGGATTCCCATCACCGTAAACTCGACCGTCAACACATCCCCTTTCTTCCCGGACGGAAAGTCTCCCGGCGCGCGATACACCGCGCCGACGGACGAATCGGGAAAGGTCTCGGCGTAAAACCGCGCCGCGTCCTCGGCGCCACCGTCGTACCAGAGGCAAATCGTGTTCTTTGCGGGCTTGACCATGTCAATTCTCCATCGCAATGTGGCGGCGAAGGACATTGGCTCAGCTCAGCAGCCAGCCCCCAGCGTCGCCTGGTCATCGTCAGTCTGCATCAAAAACCTCATCCACGCCGATCAGGAATCCTTGAAGCAGCGACGATCGGGCGACACTGCCGCGCGCGAAACTGCCGAGGCGGCGGTAGCGCTTCTTGTTCAGGACCAGGACAAGGATGGTTTCGTTCGAGGGGTTGACAATCCAGTATTCCGCGACGCCGGCCGCCGCGTAGTCCTGCCGCTTCGAGACCAGGTCGCGCTCCGCCTTATCGGGGCTGACGACTTCCACGACGAGGTCGGCGCCCGTCCAGAATCGGTTCTGCCGTCGCCGGTCCGACGCCGAAAGGAGAAGCAGCAAATCGGGTTCGCGGAATTTGCCCTTCCCGATGCGCAATCGCAATGGAGCAATGCGCACCTTCCCTCCCAGCGGCTTGAGGAAGCCGTCAAAGGCGTACAACAAGAGCTGCACAATCGCTTGATGATAATCGGTCGGCATCGGAAGGAGTTCCAGAAACCCATCGGTGAGTTCAACCAAACGGGTGGTGTGGTCGGTCAACGAAAGGTATTCCTCTTCGGTCCAACTCCCTTGTCGATCAAGGAAGTCCAGAAGACAATCCGGAGAAGCAAGGAGTCCCTTGGATGCCATATTTCGGCTCGCAAAAACCAATACTACAAGGCAGTAATATAAACAGGAGCTGCGGGCCCTGCTACTTGCCTCGGGCAGCAGCGGCGTGGGCCGCGTACCTTGACTTCAGAGGCAATTCAGCAATTCGGCGCTGCTGGACGCTTTCATGTGATCCACAAGTCATGGCACGCCTGCTCGTAGCTCTGCTCCAGGTCCAGCGGCACGGCGACTTGTCCGGTCAGCCAGAGCGGCAGCGTGGGGAACGGTTGTCCGAGGGTGAGCGCGTGCGACCAGGTTTGCAGCAGTATTCGCTTGCCCTGGGGCCGCCACCGACACGACACGGCATAGAGATGCGGCCGCGGTTCGCCCAGGCTCAGGTCGCTCTGGCCGAGGAACTGCAACAATTCGGCGTAGAGGTTGAATTGCCGGAGTGTCACCACATCGACGATGCTGACGGCGACGCCCTTCCGCAGCAGGGCCGCGCATTTCCCGACGAAGGCATTGCGCTTTTCCGGCCGATCCTTGTTTCCGGGGCTGACCAGCTCGATGGTGGCGACGAGTTGCCGCCCACGTTCCGCGTCGTAGATGCGAACGGAATACTCGTCGAAATCGGGGACCTCGGTTTCGACGGCGACGGTTGGTTCGGGCGGCGCCCATGTTGCGGTGGGCGCGTCTTCGTCGTCCGAACGCTGCAACCGCGGCGCATCATCACGCTCATAGGTGGCTACATCTACTTCGACTTGCGAGCCGGGATGTACGGTGGGAGCAGCGACATATCCTTGGGGAAGGCTTCGGCGCAGTTGCCGGACAATCTCCGCCGGCCACATGCCATGGACGGCGTCCCAGGCGGCTTGCAGGCTCCCCGGGGGAGGGAAATGATCGCGTAGCGGCATGAGGGCCTCCTCGACCGCGAGTGTACCACGACCAACCGGAGGAACGAAGAGATACATCCCGGGCTAGGAAACGGGGGAGCAATCAACCGGGTTCCTGTGCCGGCATCTCGCTCACGGGGACGAACCCGCCACCAATGCCCGCCTGGGACACGTTACCTCAGCAAATCCGCCGTCACTTCGAAGGCTTCCGGCGTGGCGGCTTCTTCGCGCCATCCGACTTGATGATGAGACCGCCCTTTCCCTCGGATGGCAATGGAACCCTCGCCTGATCGAGCGTGGCGGCGATCAGCGCTTCCACGTCGGGATGTGCCAATTGACTGGCCGCCTCCACCTCGATGAAGCGCGTCTGCTTTCCCGATCCCCGCAGAAGCCGCTTCGGGTCGGGCAGTTGAGGTCCCTGGCTGAAGTACAGAGACACGCCGGTGGCACATGCGCGGATCGCCACGATGGATTCGATCCCTCGGTCCGCCGGAGAATAGCCGATGACGAGGGCGTTGCCGTAGTCGTACGCCAGCTCGTTGGCGGTCGGGAATCGCTTGCGCACCGCAGCCCGGACCGCACGAAAGAGCTTCTGATTCTTCGGATCCAGCTTGCCGATGTAGGTCCGGAGCTGGGCCTCCGGCGTACGTTTCTTGCTGTCGGGTTTCACTGTCATCGCATTCTCCCGGTTGAACCCTGATTTCACGTGCGGAAGCGGGCGCCTTGCCTTCGCGTCGCGGAAACGTGCGCGCAATTCTTCCTGCCGTCGCGGATCTGGGCTTGCCTCACACTGAAGCGATTTCGCATCGTCGATGGAGTGAGTGTGCACGCCGCCCATGCCGTGTGCATGCGGGTGCCGACCAGGGGAGAGGGGAGAAGAAAAGACGCCGTTCGCCTAAGGCGCTCGACCCACCCTACGCACCGCCGACTTCAGCCCGCAAGAACGCCTCCGATTCCACCGTCAAAGACGCTTCCCGACTCTCCGACAAGCTACCCAAGCCCGCTCGGCGGACGAATGGGTTCGCCCTCGCGCAGAGAACGGCCGACCCCCGGCACCAGGCAGCACAGCGCGAAGGCGCTGTAGCACAGCAGGACACCGTCGAGCGGCAGGCGCGGGCCGCTCAGGGCCTCGGCATGGCTCAGCAGGTACGGTAGTGGGATCCAGAACACCGCCAGCGACGCGGGCATCGCCTCCTGCCGCCAGGCGTATGTCCAGCGCCAGCCGAGCAGACTCAGGACCAGCAGGACCAGCAGGCTTCCTGTCAGCAGCACCGGGTACGGCCAGCCGGGCACCAGTGCGCCTTCGGTTTCGCCGGCGGCGGGAGCGTCGCGCCAGAGCTTGCGCTGAGTGAACCAGTCTTCGCCGAAGACGAAGTACAGCCCGGCCCACAAGCGGCGCTGCATCGTCGCCAGCGAATCGCGTTGCACCTCGTCCACGACCGACTCGGCCAGGAAGCGGTAGCGCTGCGGCTGATCCATCCCGGCGAGCAATTGTGCCGTGCTGACTGTGTCCTCATCGCGGCGCTCGGCCAGTGCGTGCAGCATGGCCGACTCGGACAGCGGGCCGCCGGTGGCCTGGACGTTGTTGCCCATCCACAGGTGCAGATAGGTGGTATCGACAATCGGGAAAGCATCTTGGAAGTGCTCGTAGTTGCGCAGGCCCCACGGCGCCAGGCCGGTGATGAAGCCGAGGAAAGCCAGCAGCGACGCCTGCCAACCGGTGGGCAAGCGTCGGCAGCGGAACAGGAACCAGAGCAGCGCGACGACCGCGAAGGGCAGAAGCGCCGCCCGCACCAGGGCCAGCGCGGCCAGCGACAGCCCGTAAAGAAGGCTGGTCAGCGCACCGCCCACCTGTCCGCCGCGACAGCCCAGGAAGACGCTCGCTGCCAGAAGGAACGATGCCAACACGCTGTCGGCCAGCGCCGCGGTGGCGACGATCCAGAAAGGATGCAGGGCGCAGAACAGGCCGGCCAGGACGGCAACCAGTCGGCTGCGGAAGGCGCGCCAGGCGAACAGGAAGTAAAACGCCGCCGTCAGCGCGCCCAGTCCGCACTGGATCCAGCGGACCAGCGGGGCCATCGCACCCGGTTCCAGCGGCAGTCGATTCAACTCGCCCAACAGCCAGGGATAGCCCGGCGCGGTATGGGCCGTGCGCTCTTCCACTGCGGCGAATGGCGCCAGGGCGCCGAACCAGCGATGGTCTTTCACGTTGCCGATCAAGGCTTCTTGTTCGGGCTGCACGTCTTGCACGAGCAGCGGGCCGGCGTTGGCGGCATGGTCGGCATAGCGGATCAGGTAGCCGACGCGAGCCCCGGCGGCGAGCGCCACCGTCAGCAGCAGCAGCAGGACGTCCTCCAGGCGAAACCGAACGTTCGTCATCAGTCATCCGCGATTGGGAAGCCGCTGTCCGTGGGGACATCACAGCCATTGTCCGAGGTTTCCCGACGATGACCAGCGACAATCGGCTGACAATCGATGACTAATCTTGCAACCGGCGGGGTCGGCCGCTAGCTTAACAGTCAGCCCCGTCGGGGCGAATCCGTCGATCACCAAGCCCTGGATACCAGGAGACGACCCTATGGCACGTCGCATTCTCAACCGCAAGGATCTGCGCGCCGATTACGATGCCGCCGAACGTCGCAAGTCGGAGGGCGAGGAAGCCGAAGAGACCGAAGAAGAAGCTGAAGACGACATCGAAGACGAAGAAGAAGGGGAAGCGGCTGAAGGCGAGGCTGCCGAGGGGGACGCCGACGAAGACGAGGATGCCGAGGAGGACGAAGGCGACGAAGACGAGGATGCGCCTAAAAAGAAGAAAAAGAAGCCTGCCAAGGTCAAGGTGGCCAAGCCCAAGGCCAAGCCGCGCAGCCGGGCCGCCAAGGTGGTGCGCATGAAGGTCGTCTGGGGAGTCTTCAGCAACTCCAACCAACAGGTCGCCACCTACGACTATCCCCAGCGCAAAGAAGCCGACGACCACGCCGCCAAGCTGACCGCCGACAAGAAGAGCACCCACTTCGTCCAGCCGGTCAAGAAGGCGATTGAGGAGAAGAAGGAAAAAGAATGACGAATGACGAAGCCCGAATGACGAACCAATGACGAATGGCAAAGCCCCAAACCGGAATGGACGGTTTGGGGCTTTGGCATTTCCTGATCAGCGGATCCCCCGTTCCCAAGCTTCGGAAACGAGTGACCACCAATGCCGAAGCCCCAAACCAAACTGGTTTGGGGCTTCGGCATTGGTCATTGATTCGTCATTCGGGCTTCGGCATTCGTCATTTCCCCTACACCGCTCCTCGCACCACCGGTCGGTCGCGCTGCATCTGCTCGATGAGTTGCAGCTTGCGGCCGACGAAGAGGACGTTGTGCATCTGGAACTCGTGGGAGTTGGCGCCGGAGGTGCGCACGACCAGGTCGCCCGATCCCAGGCCGAGGATCCAGTGGCGGAATAAGTCGCTGCGCTGCTTCATGACCACCATGCCGGCGGTGTCATAGGACGATTCGCCGCCGCCGATTTCCTGGCAGACGCGCAGCTGGCCGGGCGTGAAGATCATGTAAATCTGGCGGTCGAACAGGATCATCGTCACCAGCCAGATGGCCAGCAAGACCAGCGACACGAACAGGTAACCGCCCGCGTTGATGCGGATATCCAGGGCGCTCATGTAGAAGAAGATCGTATCCCACCAGCCCGCCAGGGCGAAGATGATGCTCATCAGGACCGCGACGACGATGACAACCACCGACCACATGCCGCGCAAGGGCACGTTGGTGATGGTAATCACCAGGAGCAGCGTGGTGGCCCAGATGACGCCATAGCTGCTGCTGTGGCTCATGTGGAGCTTCAAGTGGGGGGCAGGCCGGTTCTCGCCTTCCTTGGGTGCCGGCAGGACGATCACGTCGCGCTTGTTGAAGGTCGTGCCGCCGCCCTTGGTCGTTACTTCGGCGGATTCGTGCGCTTCGGACTTGGGAGGCACCACGGTGCCTATGTGTCCATCCATGAAGGTCAGCAGGGCCATGAGCAGGCCGACGGCCCAGACCGGCCACCAGTAGAAAAGATTGGAATGACTGATGATCTTGATTTCCTGCTGGTCCGACGAGAGCGCGGCCGGGGCCGGTGTGGGAGCAGGAGGAGGCGCGGTGGACATGGTGCTTCTCGCCTTGCGTCAATGGTCAGGAGATGGGCGCGGTCTGGAACAACCAGCGCCCGCACAGGTTATTTCGTTCGGCGTCCGCCAATCTTGATACGAATTGAGCGTAGGCTAGTGCCGCGCCAACTCGTTGTCAAGCGATTGCAGGCGTTCCGGCAGCGCTGCCTTGCGTTGCGGCGGTTCGACCTGGAAGGGAACGATGCGTGTCGTCACGCGAAACGCCTGATGGCAGCGATTGCACGTGTTGGCCACTTCGCCCAGGCCGGCGCGGCTGCGTTCGTAGTCGTTGTCCGCCGCGGCACGGGCCAATCGGCCCGCTGCGGCGCGCAGATCCATGGCCCGGTCCATCCAGGCGTCCTGCCCCGAATTGCGCGGCGGCCGCAACATCAGCAGGTTGGCCGTCTCCGCCAGCAACAGTGCCTGCCCGCGGGCAAACGCCCAGGACTCCGCGTCTTCCGGTTTACGAGTCAGCATTCGTTCCAGGCCGCGGAAGTTCGATTGGGCCAGTCCCTCCATCAGCAGGCGCGTCTCGGCCACCGGTTCCAGGCGCGGGGTCGTTCGTGCCGGCGGTGCCGGTTGTTGCCCAGGCACGGTCCGTGGGGGGGCCGGCTGTTGCGGCACGACGGGGGCGACGACCAGCAGTGCCGCGGCGCCGCTCAGGAAAAGGACGCGACGCAAGCGGATGGGATTCATGGATGCACCTCCCGGAAGCCCGCGGGTGGGGTAACCCGTGGGTCCATCGCTTCAAACTTGGACCTGGATGTCTTCGCCTTCGACACGCACCGGGTAGCAGCCGATCTTGATGCGCGGGTTGTCGGCCCAGGCGCCGTCGGCGAGGCGGAAACGCCAGGCGTGCCAGGGGCAAGTGACGATGCCGTTTTCGAGATAACCGCCGCTGAGCGACGAGCCCATGTGCGGACACATGTCGTCGATGGCGAAATAGCGGCCGCCCTCGCGGAACAGCGCGATCAGCTTGGTGCCCACCGCGACCGTCATGCCCTCGCCCTCGCCGAGGTCGCTCGTCCGCGCCACCGTGTGAAACTCCGCCATACGCTGCCTCGCTGCAAAACCGCCTGGACCGAAAATGGCATCGCTGTCATGATTCTATCACGCCCTTGGCCGTAAGGCGCTAACCGGAGTTTCGTAGGGTGCGTCAAGCGTACTCGCGCGGACGCACCGGAATGCAGACACGCTCGTGGTTCGTCAGGCACGTGTTGGTTGCGGTGCGTCCGCGCGAGTACGCTTGACGCACCCTACGAATCCTGGCCGCAAGGCGCTAACCGGAGTGCGCATGCTCGAAGTCGAGATCAAATTTCCCGCCGCCGACCTTGCCGCATTGGAGCAGCGGCTCAAAAACCACGGCGCTCGCGGCAAGGCGCAACTGCACGAGGCGGACCATTACTTCAACGCTCCCGATCGCGACTTTGCCCGAACGGATGAGGCGCTGCGGCTGCGGCGCATCGGTGCGGCCAACTTCGTCACCTACAAGGGGCCGAAGCGCGACTTGCACACCAAGACTCGCACCGAAATTGAGGTGCCGCTGGCTGAAGGCGATGCCGCCGCTCAAGACTTCATCGCCCTGCTGACGCACCTCGGCTATCGCCCCGTCGCGGTGGTCCGCAAGCAGCGACATATCTACGAGCTGGAGCAAGATTCGTTTCATGTCGAAGCGTGCCTGGACGACGTTGAGGGTGTGGGTCGCTTCGCCGAACTGGAGATCGTGGCGACAGAGGAGCAGCTGGATGCCGCTCGTTCCGTTTTGCTCAAGTTGGCCGCGGAATTGCAACTACATGGATCGGAACGCCGTTCGTACCTGGAAATGCTCCTCGAGAAGCTGACTGGCGAGCCGGGAGCGTAAGCGACCGGAGTTCTTCAAAGCTTTAACCGCGCCTTAACCGCTTGAAGAACTCCGGTCGCTCACGCTCCCGGCTCGCCAGCGTGGACCGAACATGCCGACGCCGGCCGTCAACACGATCGATGCCGTCCGCCATCAGGTTCGCGAAGCGCGCCGTCGCGGCCTGTCGATCGGCCTGGTGCCGACCATGGGCGCGCTGCACGAAGGCCACGCCAGTCTCTTTCGCCTGGCCCGTGCCGAGACCGGCTTTGTCGTCGCCACGATCTTCATCAATCCCACACAGTTCGGACCGAACGAGGACTTCAGCAAGTATCCGCGCACCCTGGAAGCCGACCTGGAGATCTGCGGTCGCGACGGCGTCGACCTGGTGTTTCATCCCGACCCGTCCACGATCTATCCGCCCGATTTCCGCACCTACGTGGAAGTGACGCAGCTCCAGGATTTCCTGTGCGGCGCCAGCCGGCCGGGCCATTTTCGCGGCGTCGCCACGGTGGTGTTGAAACTCTTCAACATCGTGCAGCCGGACGTCGCTTATTTCGGCCAGAAGGACGCGCAGCAGGTCCGCATCATCCAGCAGCTGGCGGCCGACCTGGACGTGCCTGTGAAGATTCGCGTCGGCGCCATCGTGCGCGAGCCAGACGGTCTGGCCCTGAGTTCGCGCAACCGCTATCTTGATCCGAGCCAGCGGCGCCAGGCGCTTGCGCTGATCGAAACGCTGCGCGAGGCTCAACGGCGGATCGAGGCCGGGGAACGCGACGGCCGATCGATCCAGCGCACCATGCAGGCGCGCATCGAGACAACGCCGGATGCGGTGCTCGATTACGCCGCCGTGGTGGACGCGAACTCGCTTCAACCGCTGGAACGCCTGCATGGCGAGGTGCTGCTGGCGCTGGCGGTCAAGTTCGGCGGCACGCGGTTGATCGATAACCTCCTGGTGACCGTTTAGAGCGACAGCGCTGGGTTTTGGAAGTGCCCGCGTCACGTCGGTAGCCGCAGGCTTCAGCCTGCGGAATGGCCTTCCGCAGGCTGAAGCCTGCGGCTACCGATACCTACACGGGAGCGCGATTTCAAAGTAGCGCGGGAGAATTCGTTCCACAGCGCACTTCAACGCATGGCCCAGGCAGCAACCATTCCGGGTCGTTTCCACGAGCTACGCCAGTGGGGCATTGGGGATTGGTCATTGCTTCGTCATTCGTCATTCGTCATTCGTCATTCGTCATTCGTCATTCGTCATTCCTCTTAGCGCAGTAGCGCGAGGGCCCTGCACATGGTCCATCCCCTCTTCGGCCCTGAAGTCCGCTTCATGCTCCAGGAGGGCGACGATGAGGGCATGAAGACGTTTTGCGAAACACTTCATCCCGCCACCGTCGCCGAGGCGCTGACCGATGAGCTGAGCCCCGAAGAGATCTGGCGCTACCTGCAGCACACCACCATCAAGAATCAGGCCGCCATTTTCGAGTACTTCCCGATCGAAGCGCAGATCAAGCTGGTCGAGGGCACCGGCCGTCCGCACATGGCCAAGCTGGTCGAGCAGATGTCGCACGACGACCGCGCCGACCTGCTGCGACGCTTGACGCCGCGCGTCCGCGAAGGACTGCTGCGTCTGGTGGACGAGGCCGACCGCAGGGACATCGCATCGCTGGTCAAGTATCCGGACAACTCGGTCGGCGCCTTGATGACCACCGACTACGCGTGGTTGCCGGCCAACATCATGGCTTCCGAAGCGCTCGACCGGCTGCGTCTGCAGGCCCCTGACCGCGAAACGATCTATTACATCTACGTTCTCGACGACAATCGCCGCCTGCTCGGCGTCGTCTCGCTGCGCGACCTGATCCTGGCGCCTCGGCACGCTCTCATCCGCGACCTGATGGAACGCGAGCTCGTCTCCATCCGCGCCGGCGACGACCGCGAGAAGCTGGCTCAGGAAATGGCGCGGTACGACTTGCTGGCCATCCCCGCGGTGGACGACGAGGGCCGCATGGTCGGCATCGTCACGCACGACGACGTGATCGACGTGGTGGTGGAAGAAGCCACCGAGGACGTCCATCGCATGGGCGGCGTCGGCCCGATGGCGGAGAACTACCTGGAAGTGCCGCTGGTCAAGGTCTGGTGGAACCGGGCGTTCTGGCTGGCGTGCCTGTTCGGAGCGGAATTGCTGACGTTCACGGCATTGGCCCATTTTGAAGAGGCGATTGCCGAGGTCGTGGTGCTCGCCCTCTTCGTGCCGCTGTGCATCTCGACGGGCGGCAACTCCGGTTCCCAGGCGGCGACGCTCATCACCCGCGCCATCGCGCTGAATCAGGTCGACGTCAAGAGCCTCGATTTCATGCAGACGGTGCGCGCCTTCTTCCGCCGGGACTTTGGGTTTGTTCAGCACCAGTTCCGGACGATTGCGATCAACGTCTGGCCGTTGATACGCGTGTTGCGCCATGAATTACTGCTGGGAATCGCACTGGGGCTGACGCTGGGCACCATCGGCTATGTCCGCGGCTGGTTGACGCCCGAAGAAACGCGTAAGAACCCGTCGGTGCGCAAAGAGCCATTCACGGTCCGACTGCCCGCGAGCGAAGAGAGGCTGGAAGTGAACGAAGCGGACCGGACGGTCCGGCTCCGCAGGGACGTGGTCGTATCCGCCGTTGAAGCCCACGAACCGGAAGTCTCCTGGCCCGAGGACAAGTCGCTGGAGATCGACAAGAAGAGCGAACCGGGCTTCATCATTTATCGCTTTCCACCCGGGTGCACGTTGCGGCACGAGGCGGTCAGTCGCTGGCGGTTGGCGCTGGTGATTTCGCAATCGGTGGCAGCGATCTGCCTGTGGGGCACGCTGATCGGCGCCGTGCTGCCGATCTTGTTCAAGTCATTCGGCGCCGATCCGGGCATCGCATCGAGTCCATTCGTCGCGACATTCGTGGATGTGACCGGCATCATGATCTTCTTCACGATCGCGACGGTCTGGTTGATGTAAACGAAGCCGGCGAGCGGGGCGTTCGCTTGGCGTTATACTTCACGCGGGAGAGAATGGCTGTGTCCGGTGGGCCAGACACTCTTGTCTGGCCGGCCAGACAAGAGTGTCTGGCCCACCTTGCCAGGTACCAATTTGGCCCGCGTGCAGTATACCCCCCTGTTCCCGGGCTCTGAGCCCGCGAACGAGAAAAGAACGCCCAGCGAACACCCCCGCTCGCCGGACCATTGCGCGCGTTCACGCCACCTGGGGTGGTTCCAGGAGCGCCTCCGCGATGGGCCGGCGCGTGTCCAGCGGATCGCTGTGGTAGCGCCAGGCTCGGATCGGATCCTCGTCAAAGCGGTCGAAGACGTACCAGGCGAGTTGTTTGTCGTGGACGAAGGGAATGACGGCTTCGGCCCGGATGGGGTCGATGCAGAACACGTCCAGGGCGGTGAGCTCTTCTTCAGCTTCTTCAAGTCGATTGCGGGCCTCGTCGGCGCGACGGGCGGCCTCGGCGTGGGCGACCAAGCGGGTGCGATCGGGCCGCCCCGGCTGCTTGTTGAGCTGCAGGGTCTTCCGATCGGCCGTTTGCACGTCCAGCCAGTGTTCGCGCAGAGAGCCCATCACGGACGCGATGTACGGAGCAGCGCGGCGGGCCTCGTCGTAGGACCAGACCCGAATATTGGCTCGGCGTCGTTTCGACCCGTTGCGGTTGCGATTCATGGTGACCCTCGCGGTTAAGAGGGAAGAGTGGAACAAACCACCCCCCATTAGGAGGTTCGTTTCATGTCTCCATCTATTAGAGTCATGAGGGAGTAAAAAAGGTTCGGGCTAGAAGTGCTACGCCGCGAGCGGCGGGAGGGGGCGCGCTTTCTCCCACCTTTTCGTCGCCGGGACCGCCTAGAATAAGGGTAGGTTCTTTTCCTCCTCCAAGCAAAGGCAAGGCACGCGATGTTCCGTTCCTGGAAACTCGGCACCGCCTTCGGCATCGGCATCTATATCCACTGGTCGTTTCTGATCCTGCTCGGCATCGTCCTGTACTCGACCTACGGCGGCGGCCTCGTGGCGTCGGCCTTCTGGGTCGGCCTGGTCGTGGCGACGTTCAGCTGCATCATCCTGCACGAGCTTGGCCATGCTCTGATGGCGCGTTATTTCGGCATTCCGACCCGCGACATCACGATGTTCCCCATCGGCGGCGTCGCCCGGCTGGAACGGATGAGCGAACGGCCCTTCGAGGAAGTCTGCATCGCCCTGGCGGGACCGGCGGTCAACGTCGTCATCTCGGCGGTCCTCTTCGGCGTGCTTTCGGTCAGTGCCCGGCTAACGCACCAGCCCTTCCCGGTGCCGCTGCCGGAATCGATGACGGAGATCGGGTTCAATGTGGAGGAATTCGGGTTTGCGCCGCCGTTTTTGACCTTCCTCATGGTGACGAACATTGGCCTCGTCGTCTTCAACATGATCCCGGCGTTTCCGATGGATGGCGGCCGGGTCCTGCGGGCGACGCTGGCGAGCTTCGTCGGCCAGCTGCGGGCGACCGAGATCGCGGCGGTGTTGAGCCTGCCTTTCGCGATGCTCATTGGTCTGTGGGGCGTGGCGGGGATGGTGCTGGCGCACAGTTACAATCCGGTGCCCATTCTGGTCAGCCTGTTCGTCGTCTTTGCCGGCCAGCAGGAACTGGCCGCAGTCCGTTACAAGGAAGCACGGCGGCGCCAGGCAGCCGAGCATGAGGCGGCCCTGGCTTACGGATTTCCAGGCGACCTACCGCATGTCCGCGTGCCGCAACCCCCGGAGCCAAACTTCTCCGGCTTCACCTGGGACCGCCATTCCGGCGCATGGATCGAATGGCGCGACGGCCGTCCGGTGCATGCTTCGTGGACGCATCATTCGGCATGAACGGCACGCGCGGATTGTCGATTGCAGAGCGCAGATTGACGATCGCCTAACAGCAACACCGGCGCCCGCCGGGCAATTTCATCAGGTTTGCCGCCGGTGCGGGCCGAACTTGACTGTTGGGCCGTTCGCGAACCGACCACCGGGAACCTGCAATCCTCATGGCCACCTTCTCCGCCGAAACCCGCCAGACGATTCAGAACCTCGGCGATCGTGCCGCCAGCGCGATCGCGGTCCTGGGCGACTGGTCGATTTTCTCCGGCCATGCCGTCGCCTGGTCGTTTCGGCGCCGGCCCAGCAAACGGACGCTGCAAGCCAGCCTGTACTTTGTCGGCGTGCGCAGCGTGGCCGTCATCATCGTCACCGGCCTGTTCATCGGCATGGTGATGGGCGTCGAGATGTACAGCCAGTTCAGCCGCCTGGGCTTGACGACCCGGCTGGGCTCGATCATCAACGTCTCGGTCATCAAGGAGCTGGGACCGGTGCTGGCGGCGACGATGATCGCCGGACGCGTGGGCAGTGCCATGGCCGCCGAGCTGGCCACCATGCGCGTCACCGAGCAGATCGACGCGTTATCGTGCCTGGGCGCCAACCCGATTCACTACCTGGTGGTCCCGCGTCTCCTGGCGTGCGTGCTGCTGATCCCGCTGTTGACGATCATTGCCGATTTCACGGGCGTGATGGGCGGGGCGCTGATCTCGATCAAGGTTTACCACGTGGAGTCGTATTACTACTGGGTGCATTCGCGCGACTACGTCGGGCTGTGGGACATCGGCAACGGCCTGTTCAAATCGCTGTTCTTCGGAGCGGCGATCGCCCTCATCAGCTGCCATCGCGGCTTCAACAGCCGGGCGGGTGCCGAGGGCGTCGGCCGGGCCGCGACGGAAGCATTTGTGGCGTCGTTCATCGCCATCCTGGTGCTGGATTTTTTCCTGGCGATGTTCCTCGACGGCCTGTACGCCCAGCTGTGGCCGTCCTCGGCACGGCGGTTGGTGTGAGGCGAGTCGAGAGCAGAGAGTCTGTGGGGCCGGCTTCCAGCCGGCCATTGGTCAGGCCGGCTGGAAGCCGGCCCCACGAAGCCCACGCGTCGCATTGTGTGAGGGGCTCTAACTAAATCCATGGTGCGGAATCCGCCAGCGGCGACTCGGGACCGGCTGATTCACCTCGACGGGGTCGGCGTGCAATTCGGCCTGAATCCCGTGCTGCGCGACATCAGCCTCGGCATCGGGCCAGGGCAGACGGTCGTGGTCATCGGCGAGAGCGGCTGCGGCAAGACCGTGCTGCTCAAGCTCCTCATCGGCTTGCTGAGGCCCACGACGGGGACCGTCAGGTTTGACGGCAAGGTCCTCACCGAACTGGGCGAACGGGAGCTGACGCGCCAGCGCCTGCGCTTCGGCTTCCTGTTCCAGGGTGCGGCACTCTTCGACAGCCTGAACGTCTTCGACAATGTGTCCCTGGGCCTGCGCGAGCAGCGCCGATTCAGCGAGACGGAGATTCGCGATCGGGTCCGGCAGCGCTTGCAGGAGGTCGGCCTGCCGGCGAGCGTCGAGCCCAAGATGCCCGCCGAGCTATCCGGCGGCATGAAGAAGCGGGTTGGACTGGCCCGCGCCCTGGCGCTGGACCCCGAAGTCATGCTTTACGACGAACCGACCACCGGCCTCGATCCGATCATGTCCGATGTGATCAATGAGCTGATCCTCCAGACGCGCCAGCGTCGGCCGATGACCTGCGTCGTCGTCACCCACGACATGAAGACCGTCCGCAAGGTGGCGGACCGCGTCATCATGTTCTACCCGCTGGTCCAGCTGCAACCCGACGACCGCCAGATCCTCTTCGACGGCACGCCTGACGAGCTGGACCAGTGTACCGACCTGCGGGTGAAGCTTTTTTTTGAAGGTAATGCTCGGGCTATGTTGATCTCGTTGGGTGGTTCGAGCGCCCGCGAGGCCCACCACGGCCTTGCACGGTCTGGTGGGCCTCGCTGGCGCTCGACCCACCCTACGCTTGAGGTGAGCTGTGAACGACAACGCCTTACGCTTCCGGATCGGCATCTTTGTGCTGATGTCGCTCATCCTGATGGCGGTCCTCGTCACCATCTTCAGCGGCGCGCCGACACTGTTCACGCGGAATAATCGTTACGTCGTGCTCCTCAACAATGCCGCGGGCGTGGGGCCGGGCACTCCCGTGCGCCGGGCCGGGGTCAAAATTGGCGAGGTCGAGGCCCTGGAACTGGACGACGAGAGCGGCAAGGTGCGTGTCGGCATCCTGGTCGAGCGCAAGCACATCCTGCGTGCGAATGAACAGCCTGTCCTCAATCGCAACGTCCTGGGCGATACCACCATCGACTTCGTGGCCCTGAAACCGCCCGAGGGGACAGAGCCGGATACCACCCCGGTCGCACCCGGCACTGCGATGGTAGGTCGCGGTCAGCCCGACGCGCAGACCCTGCTCAACCAGACCACCGAACTGATGCCCAGCACCCAGCGCGCCGTGATGGAGCTGGGCAAAGCCGCACGCACCTTCAATGAGCTGGCTCCCGAGCTCTCCAAGACCAACGACGAAGCCCGCGTCGCCGTGCGCAACTGGGGCAAGCTTGGCGAACGCCTCGACGTCCTCGTGCAGACCCAGCAAGACAAGATCATCAAGACCCTGGAAGACCTCGACGACACGCTGAAGCGCGTCGGCCAGACCTTCAACGACGACAACCAGCGCAACCTGGCCGCCACGCTCAAGAACGTGCGCAACGCCAGCGACAGCCTCGACAGCGTGACCAAGAACACCGACGAGTTGATCAAGGACAGCCGCAAGACGATGGCCCGCGTCAACGACTCGCTGGCCCAGACCGACCAGGTGCTGGCCAACCTGCAGCGAACCACGAAGCCGATGGCCGAGCGCAGCGATGCGGTGATGAAGAACCTGGACGAGAGCACGCGCAAGCTCAACCAGGTGCTGACCGACGCCCAGGAGTTGATGCGGGCGTTCAGCCGTGGCGACGGCACCATCCAGCGGCTGATGAACGATCCAGCGCTATACCAGAACCTGAATGAAGTGACCTGCATGGTCGGGCGGATGATGCCGCGGCTGGACCGGATCTTGAAGGACTTCGAAGTATTCGCGGACAAGCTGGCCCGGCATCCGGAATTGCTGGGCGTCGGCGGCGCGGTTCGGCCCAGCGGCGGGATCAATTATGGGGAATTCGGCGAGCCGGGTGCGTGAGCGACCGGAGTTCCTCAAGCGATAAATGCTTGGAGAACTCCGGTCGCCCACGCTCC
>JAIEMG010000144.1 GCA_019752375.1 Gemmataceae bacterium
CCATCTTCATGCTTCCCAGACTACCCAATTCCTCCTTCGACAGCTGCGCCAGTTTCCAGGGTTATTGAGAAGTTACGGGAATATTTCGAACGAAAGGATTTCCTGACACCTTGTCTGAATTTTACTTACCAACGAGGCACTGCCTTCCTGAGCCTGAACAAACACCGACTGCAAAACCAGCGACGCGAAGCCACGGTTGTTCAAAGGAAAAGCTGCACCTGACGTTGGACGTAAAGCTGCCGCCCTGGTTCGCTCAGGCCGGGCGAGGGGCGCCCCTTGGAAGCTGCGGCACTTTACGACTTGGACGGAAACGGTCGGCTCTTCCGCCGCTTCGGCTCGATGTGTCATGCCGGCGGCAACTCGACGTTGAGCTGCACGGCGGCGCGTGTCCCACTGTACCCTCGCGACCGGCTGGCTGACAGATTCCCCTGGCCCTTTCCGTTCCCTACGGGTCACTCCTGAGCGACCATTTATTGAAGCGCTCCCGAAAACGGAGCAAAACGCGGTCGAGTGCGAGGTTCCGGCCGGCGGGTTGCGCGTCATCGAGCTGCAGTGACTCTGTGCGGTTAGCGGTCGGCAAAGAGCCCCCCGTGAGATGTGCGCGCGTCTGCCGGTTAGCAGGGCGGAAATCGCCGATGACTGGCGAGCGTTGAGCGGCCCGTCCGAGACGCACGGACAGTCCTTCCTCAGAGCCTTGCAGCGCGAGGCGGACTAGGCTAGGCCGATTGCCGCAGCATTGCCCTGTGAAGTTGTCGGCAACCCGTTCCGGCCGATAGCCGCCGCCGCGCTCTGGCTGAGCAGCCGCCCTGTGATGCGACTGGCGCAGGGGATTTACGCCGAGCGCACGTTCGATCTTCTGCCCATCCTCGCCGACGCTTTGGAAGACGCCGGCTGCGCCGACACCGGCATCCTGAAGCACTGTCGCCAGCCCGGCGACCACGCTCGCGGTTGCTGGGTGGTCGATCTCTTCACCGGTCGGGGGAGCGTCGACGTTGACTGGTGCCTGGAACGACGAAACCCCAAGTCCCATTCCTTGGCCGTCCTCTCGTCACCCGCAGAGGCCAGCTTTTGCCGTCCGGGCTGAATCGCAGCGCCGTCAGCGTCCCTCGGATGGGCAGTCACACTCCCACTTGCTCTAACCTGGAACTTCTCCACAGCCCGCCCACCCCGGACAACGCCGACTCGCGCTCCACGACCAACCGCTGGCCGCTACCCGCCTCACGGCAGGCCCCGCACTCGGGTGTCGCTTTCTGGTCCGCGGGGCCGCTGAAGAGGGTACGCAATCGCCGTACGCCGCAGACTCACGGCAACGCCTGCCGCAGTTCGTCCAGAGTGCCGACTCTCTTGAGGAGTTGGTGCAGGGATTGCAACTGGGCCACGTCTTTGATCCGCCGGATGCGCGGCAGCAGTTTCTTGCCGGGAGCGCCGAACTTGAGCTCCAGGCCCAAGGCCAACCCTTCCAGCAAACCTTTGCGCAAACCTTGTTCGAGGCCACGCTGTTCCGCGCGACGCTCGATACCACTGATGTAGGGCATCTGTTTGTCCTCCTCGTATTGCTGCACGTCGCGCCGAAATTGCTCGTCCAGATCCTCGGGAAGCTCCATCATCCAATCGATGAAACGGAAGAGCTGCTGAACGTCCTCCCGCTGATAGCCTCGCTCGTAGAGGCTCCGCACCAGCCGCAGCTTCCAAGCCCGGTGGTCTTCCGGGTCTTTTCGCGTCTGGAGCGTTTTCAGGTGGGCCAGCACCACCGTCGCGAACGGGTTGGCGTCTGCTTTGTAGAAAACCCCGCTGTTCACGGAGGTTGCGGCCGGCACAGCCGGCCCTAGAGGCCTATATTCTTGTAGGGCCGGCTGTGCCGGCCGCAATCGTCCTGTACCTCAAAGTGGGTTTTCTACAAAGCAGTTGGCGTCTCTTTCCAGGGTCTCTTCCTGGGCGGCATAGTCCAGCTCTGCCGACTGCGAGAGGATATGGTGATAGGAGCTACATTTCGGGTGTGAGTCTCTTGCTTGGGTGACATTTATGCTGCTGGACGGTAGGGCTGTGACCAGAACCCGTCCCAGACTTTGCCGCCGCTGACGTACAGAGCCCGCAGAGCCGCCACGGTCGCGGCTCCCTCCTCCACCCAGCGCATCCCCGAGCCTTTCAAGCGTTCTCCGATGATCTTGCAGCCCGCCTCCGTAGGGCCGCTGCCAATGTCCCAACCGTTCTGCCGGTACCTTGGGTAATCCGTCCGATGCCGGTTGTTCTCGAAGTAGCCGATCAGTCTGCGGAACTCCTCTCGAACCTCCCCCGATG
This sequence comes from Gemmataceae bacterium, assembly GCA_019752375.1. Classification (GTDB taxonomy): domain Bacteria; phylum Planctomycetota; class Planctomycetia; order Gemmatales; family Gemmataceae; genus JAIEMG01. Next base: position 2,299 of record JAIEMG010000144.1, read on the forward strand.
TCCCCGCCGGCAACTCGGTCGCCTGCAGGAAGGTGAGCAGCGCTTCGCCCCCTCGCTCATAGAGAAGACCCGTGGCCTGATGGTGCCATCGGACGCGGGCCACTTCGTCGCGCGCGTGCCACACCTTGGCGAAGTCGCCGAGGTGCTCGGCCGCATGATACCAGTCGAGGATCGTCGTCAGGTTCTCGGCCAGATGCCGCTGCAAGGCTTCTTCCAGACCGTTGCCGCCGTCGGTCACCGCGATCAAATCGCTTACCTGCGCCAGGCCCAGCGCCGTCGCTTGCGCCCGGACTTGTTCCGCCAAGGTATCCAGCTCAAAATCGACCAGGTAGCGGGTGTGCTCCTTCTGGGGCGTGTACAGCAAGGCGGTGTACAGCATCCGGTGTTCGTCCCGGCCCGCCCCCGGCCCTTGCATCGGCACGCTGAAGGCATCCAGGCCCACGTAGGCCGCCGGCTGGCCTGCTTCGCGCGGCCCCGTCCACTTCGGCTCCCCCTGCGTCGGCTGCACCATCCGCCCTCCCTTCAGTTGGGCCCGCAACCGTTCGCCTTCCCCTTCCGTGCGCCGCAGCACCGTGGAGGGTGACACGCGCACGCCGGCAAAGCGTTTGAGGACATCCTCGGCCGCGTCGGCAAAGGGCAGCAAGACCCCCGCCAGGCAGACCAGCGGCAGCAAGCCCGGGCTGATCTCATCGACCAGCCCCAGCGCGTCGTCATAGGGGAGAAAACTCTGCCGACAGCGGCCGCAGTAGTAATAAGCACGCTGCACGCGCACCTCGCCATGCACCGTCAACAGTCGCCGCGGCTGATAGGAGTGAAACTTGGCAGCATACTGGCAGTCCGGACAGGTCAGGCTGCAACCTACGTACCCCTTTTTTTCCGGCTCGCCAAGCTGGCTTGCCGGACCTCGGTGACGATCTGCTGTCCCGCGTCGCGGAACTCGAAATCGATGGTCCCGAACTCCTGAGCCTCGGGTACGTCCACGGCCCGTTCCACCAGGCGGCGCACGGCCTCCTCGACCTTGGGGCGAAGCTCATTCATGAGGACTTCGATGCGCTGTTCACGGGTATCCGAGGCGGGGGCAGAAGTTTTCGGTGCGGCCATCGTCAAGCTCCTGGAGGAGGACAGCGGAGGGATTTTCGACCGTCCCTCACCTTACCGGCTGCCAGCGCCAATTTCCCACCCAAGTAACAGCTGCACACCCCTACATTTCGGGTGTGGCAAATTTTTCTGGCGCGAGCTGGGCAGGTTGGTCAAGATAGGCAAGCCTGTTTCGATTGAACCCACCAAAGGAACCTTGCCATGGAAGCGATACCGGAGTTTTGCCGCGAAGCGTTCTTGGATGCCATGCGGGAGAAAATGGAAGCGACCTTCCGCCAAGTCGCGGATGCCGTCAATGCTGCTCCCGCAGGCTACTTGATTGCCGGCAGCGAAGAGAAAGTGAGGGACCTGTTCGCCAACCTCCGGCATCAAGCCTTCGAGGTGAGCTTGCAGATGCGAGTGAATGCGGCGGAAGCCGCTTTTCCCCCCTCCGAAGCACCCCCAAACCGGCAAGAACCTTCGCAGTAAGGGACGCCAGGAATACTCGATCGTGACGGTCAACGGTCGTGTCAGCCTGACGCGGATTCGCTGGCACGGTACGAACGTGGGGAGTGTCACACCACTGGATGTTTACGTCGACAAGGCCGAGCAGACCATCAGCGTGGGGGTGCGTGAAATGGCGTGTCGGCTCAATGGCGACAGCAAGAATTTCGACAAGGCGGCGGAGAACTTGGCCCGGGCCGCCCAGGTCACCGTCAGCGGCGAAACCCTGCGTGCGGTGATCGAGAATGAAGGGCGATGCATTCTCAAGGCGCAGCAGTCTGGCGGCTTGCCGTTGCCGTGGTCGGCAAGCGACTGCACCATCGAAACGAAGAAGGAAGCAACCATTGCGGACAAGACGGTTGCGGACCGGACGCGTCTGTATCTCGGCAGCGACGGGGTGATGGTGCCGTTGGTCAGCGATGTCGAGAAGAAGAAGCGTCGCCAGAAGATCAAGGAGAAGCGACGTCGTCGCGGCAAGAAGGCGAAGCCATTGCCTGCCGCGAAGCCCGGCGCCGACCAGAAGTACAAGGAATTCAAGATCGTGGCCTTTTACGACGAAACGCAGGAGCACCGCCTCGTGGCGGGGACCAAGGGGGACTGCACCCATGCCGGGCGCCTGATGCGTCTGCAAGCCGCGCGCATTCACTTCGATCAAGTCGACGAGAAGATCGGCAACGTCGACGGTTCTCCGTGGATCCGCAACCAGATCGAGGGCCAAAGCATCCCGCTCGATGCGTTGGGATTGGATTTCTACCATTTGGCGGAAAACGTGCGTAAGGCACGCCGAGCGGTCTATGGCGAAGAGGCCGAAGCCGGCCAGAATTGGGCCGGCGAGGTGCTGCATGTGTTCAAACACGAGGGTTACGAAAAGGCGTGGGCCAGCTTGGTCGCTTGGCGAGCGACGCTGCGCGGCAAGTCGAAGCGACAAGCGGCGGACACATTGCTGGGATACGCGAGCGAACGTCACGACATGATCCGTTATCCCGAGTTCGAGAAAAGCGGTTGGCAGATCGGCAGCGGGCCCACGGAAGCAACGTGCAAAACCCTCACGGCACGCCTGAAAGGCTCCGGCATGCGCTGGAACGCGGCCAATGCCGAAGCCCTGATGGCGATCGAAGCGCTCGCGCAAAGCGGCCTGTGGAAGAATTACTGGCAAACCCTTTTGCCTGTCGCCGCTTAAAGCTGCCCGAAAGTTTTGCCACACCCTACATTTCCATCGGTACATTTTTGACAATCATCCAACCGCGATTTATAGTGCTGTTGTACCTCTTTTGCACACGCCCGTCTTGGCCTCGGATTCTTGACTCGTGTCGGATCCGTTCTTCCGGCCGTCTGGGAACGATGCATGGCAGTCTGGGATCGGCGGCAACGAGGTCCGGCGCTCCATGTCGGCCTCCGTTCTATGTCCCGGCTGCGCGCAGCGGGGGCTGTCCCCTCCCCCCTCCCAGCCCTTCCCGTGTCCGTTCTGAAAAAAGGCGAAACAGATACAAGGAGACGACCAGGCCCATGCCGGGTTCGCGTTCCACACGGATCGTCGGCAGTTCCTTGTCCGCCGGCACATCCCAGCGATGGGTGCGGCAGTCCTTGCTCGACAGGCCTGAGGAATTCTGCCACGGAGCATCTTCCCTCAGGTGAAATTGCTAGTTTGGAGCCCCACCAGTACGCCGTGCCAGAGTGAGGCAACTCCTTGCTGACGGACACGCCCCACGAACCAGGACGGGACCGCTGGCCGCCAAGAGCTCTCCGTCGGGTGAAAAGGGGATACCCGTCGCACCGTTGTGAGCAAGAGCAAAGACTTCCTTGCCGCTGGACACGCCCCAGACAGGAATCTTGTCGTCGTTAAATATCGGGTAGGAACCGCCGGCCCAAGCCAGCACCTTGTCATTCGGGGACAGTGCGAGGCGATCCGCTCAGGGATCAGTTCCACGTGATAAGCGTCGCGGGCGGACACGACGCGGCTCCCGTCAGAGCTCCAACTTCATCGGGATGCGGCAATCAGGCGCCCCTCGCTTGTATCGGGGGCAGGTGCGCATGGAGGGGGATGCGTTTGGCGACGGCGTCGCTCCCGGGGTGACGAAGCGATCCCGAGACACGCGGAACGCACGTGGGGAGCCTCGTATCCCCCGTGATCTGCCGCTCCACGAATTGCGCATCATCGGTGTCCCGGCGACCGACCTGACGCCGCTGCTGCGTGCGGTGCCTGTGCCGGCGCTCTCGTGCGACGGCGAGGCCGACCGGGATGCGGCCGCCCTCCGTTCGCTCCGGAGCCTGGAAGGCATCAACGGCCTGCCGATCGAGTTGTTCTGGAAGTCGGTCGACGAGGAGCCTTGATCGGTCACGCCCGGGCGTGCCCCATTTTGCCCTTTGCACCGTGGCAGCCCGTGGCAGCGCCCAAAATCACGAAAAGGCTACCCATAGACGCGCGGGCCCCGGTTGCTGGCGAGGAGACACGACGTCCGCGAACGAGTGCCGATTGCTCAGCAGTGCGTCGTCGTCTGGGCGAGGCAGTGCTGGTCGGTCCTGGCCGCACGGGCCGCGGGCCGACCCGGCGGATCCATCACCGTCCGCTTGCCGTGCAGCCGGTGAGCGCCCACGGCGTCTCGAAGCTCCGCCATCAAGCGGGCGCAGGAGGGCCAGCGCTCATGCGGCACCCGCCCGAGCGCGCGGGCAATGATCGGCCGCTCCGGCGCCGCCAACATCGATAAGTCCACCGGCGGCCGCACTTGCGGCCAGGACGCCTGGAACGAGTTTACGGTGGGAAATGGCAGCCGGCCGCCGCGCAGCTGACAATAGGTGACGGCGAGGGAGTATTGATCGGAGGAATTGCTGAGTTGGCCGTGGAACACCTCGGGTGCGGCATAATCGGGCGAGCCGACCCGGCCGTGCGCTTGCAGCCGGGCGTGCACCGGCGCCGCCAGCCCGAAGTCGGCGAGCTTCACGGCGTCGCCAAACAGCAGCAGGTTACTGGGCTTGACGTCGCAGTGCTGGACCGCAACGACCTGGCCGCCCACCAGGTGCCGCCGGGCATTGAGAAAGTCGAGCCCGTCCGCGGCCTGCGACAGGAGAAAACACACTTCCTGGGGCGGGAGCGGGGCGCCGCACTCGGCGAGGTGGAGCTCGAACAAGTCGAGGAGGCTGGCGTCCGCCAGCTCCATGCGGACGACGAGGTAGCCGGCCTGGGACCACACCTGATCGGCGGGAAGCACGTTGGGGTGCTGCAGCGCTCGGATCATCTGGATCGTCCGGATCTCTTGCACCGCCGCATGGCCTTCGGCAGTGGGCATAAACTTGAGGGCGCAGACTTGGCCGTCGGCGGTCGCTGCCTCCCAGACTTCGCCGAAGCACCCGGCGCCCCGGAGCCGTTGAAGGCGGAACCCTGGGAATGGCTCGAGGCCGACCTGTAGGGAGTTTGCCGACAGCATTTCGCGTCACCCCTGGGAATCTACAAGACTCTAGGATGTGTTTCACGCCCCGTCAAAACAGGGCACTGGCAACTCTCTCAGATCAGAGGAGCTTGCCTGCCGCGGGGCGAAACGCTATACGCCATGAATCCTGGTGCGCGGGCGAGGGGCCAAGGACGTGCAGGCAAGCGGGCCCGTTCCTGACTTCAGATGCTCCCGCCGCAGTCGCCACACTTCCTCCTCGATGTCCGAGACCAGGCAGCACTCCCGCTGACCGACCACCAAGAGCAACTGGACCCGGGATATTCGCCCGACATGCACTCCTTGGTGACAGACGCACTCCCAGAGCATGCTCGAACCCAGGGCTACCAGGTTACAGCGAATGTCCAGCCGGCCACCGCCACCAAGACCTCTAGCGAAGAGGTGGTGCGGTTCGCGCCGCAGACATGCTGTGCCACACCACTCACAGGGACCCGGGGCGCGGAACTCGTCCAGCAAGTCCTCATCAATGATAAGCATCGGCGGTCCTTTCTCCTGACCGCGGCGGCGCTGGTGACGGATTAGTTGGGCTCGTCGCGCGGAGTAAGGCCGGCGAGTCACAGCACCGCAGAGTTGGTCCGGCCACAGCGCTGACAGGTGAACGGTTCCGTCAAGGCATCGACCGGTTGGGCGGCGTAGCAGCGTGCGCACGAGACGGTCATCTCACGCGGCACCCACAGGCCCAGGTTGCCCGGGCACGTAATCGGGGACACGAAGCGTCGGGGATTGGTCATGATCCAGGCGAACCCACGCTCGCGTTCCACGCAGTCCATGAGCTCGGCGACGCCGAGGATCACCCCGCGCGGTAGGTTTGGAGGCACAGGGGTGCCATCGGCCAGGAACGGATCGGGGGCCTTGCAGCCGGCGTGGATCAGCAGGGCACCGCGGTGGTGGATGCGGCGTAGCCGATGTTCCTCGGGCTTGTGGCCCGTGACAATGGCCCACGCGCAATGAGGTGACAGGGTCACGGCGCGGATCGGCATCGTAATCGGCATGGCGGTTCCTCCGGGAGTATGCGGACGAAGAGCGGAACGAGCGCGGGAGATCGTGAGATCTCGCGCGTGGATCGTGAGACGCAAAATGAAAGGGCGGTCGGGGGCTTCCGAGGCGTGCCCGGCGGCAGCGGACTCAGCGATAGACTTCGTCGGCCGGCTCGCCGCCAAAACCTTCCATGGCGGCCATGTGTTGTTCGAAGGCGATGGGATCGTTCGCGGCCATGTCGCCAGCGCTGCGGTACGGCATGGGCTTGCCAGCATTGCAGAGAGCGGCAAGGCCATCAGCGTGCTTGCAGTGGTTACACTCCTCGCAGCCCTGGCAGCATCCATCACGTGGGTCCAGGAGCACGTGGGGTAGTTCCCCGGTGCAGTTCATTTCGGCGTCGAGTTTCGCGACGTCAAAGCCGCGGCATCCCCGCCCCACGCCCGCAGCGGGAAGCTCGCGGACCAGGTAGTCCGTGCACCGCGTCTGGGTGCGGCGGCCGGTCGTGGTGACCACGTGAATGCGGACGGCGAAGTAGCCATCGCTGGACGGCGGTTCCAGTAACTCAATGCGACGCTCGGGAGCCGTCAGCGGCTCCGAGGTAGCACCAAGGTTGAGGTTTTCCATGAGGTATTCACACCTCGCGGGGAAGGATTCAGAAGAAGGATCGGGGGCGCCCGCTCGGCAGGCGCCCCCAAGCGCACGGCACTGCGCCTGGCTGCAGGGCAGTCAGATAGCCTGGCCATGCAACGGTGCTCCTTTCAAGGAGTGCTGGAAGGGACAAGCTTCTCCTTGGCCTCAGAAACTTCTGGAAGGCTCGCCTTCTTTTTCTGCTCCATGACAATAAGCGTGACAAAGGAAAGTATACGCCATATGAACGTATACGTCAAATGCAGTTTATCGAGTATCTTAAATTGGTGTATATTTGTGACATGAGCTTGCAAGAGACTCTTGGCCAACGATTGCAGCGCCTTCGGGCGGCGTCTGGTTTGACTCAAGGGCAACTTGCCCAGGCGGCGAAGGTGCCTCTGTCGTCCCTGCAAAACTGGGAGATAGATCGCCGCGAACCCGGCTTCCGGGCCGTCGTTCGGCTGGCCCAGTCGCTGGGCGTGTCGGTGGAGGTTCTGGCGGACACAACGCCAAAGGACGGGGTGCAGAAGCTGCCGCGTGCCGCTGGCCCAACTGCCAAGCCACGTGTCGAGGAAATGAAGAAGCTGCGGAAGCAGAAACGGATGCGGGAAGGCTGAGCTTTTCCTCGTGGCAGAAGTGCGCCAGCATTGTCCCACTCGGAACGGGCGTCCGCCGCAATTCCACGACGAGTCGGTGGGACTACACGGAAACATCGAGCCAGCATCACCGCCCAGGCGCCGCCGTACTGCCAGTCGCGCCGTTCACCAGGAGAGGCAAGCATGTCGCTAGCCCACATCACGCTCGCCACCCACGACGTCCGCCGGTCCGCCGCCTTCTTCACCTGCGCACTGGGGTGGCGTCCCCTGACCCGACCGAACAACATCGGCCGACCGGCGGCATGGCTGGAAATCGCGCCGGGGCAGGAACTGCACCTGGTCGAGGTGGCCACGTTCGAGCCATCGCCGTTCGAAGCGGAGTTCGGACGGCACATCGCCATTGCCATCCCACTGGCGGCATTCGACGGCCTGAAGGGCCGGTTGCTGGCCCAGGGCGCCACGCTGATCGACCCCTTCCGTCCGACGCCGTTTTCCCGCTTCTTCTTCCGCAACCCGGACGGCTACGTCTTCGAGGTCGTCGCGGCAGAGCGCCAGGCGGAGTCAGGGGACCCGCCGACCGACCAGCGTCACTCGGATCCGAGCGAATGAGCGCCATCGCACGCGTCAAGCGCCGTGTCGTTGAGGTACTGACCGAGGTTCTTCGCCGAAGCCGGCAAGACCAGCGGTACCAGCGGTCCGTGAGGGACCGAAAGTAAAGGTGAGTTCCGACCGATGTCGTACTGTCAGTCACCGAGCCGTCCGCGGCCGATCTCTGTGTGTCGATCACGAACCCGAGCAAGCTCGTGGCCCGGCGAACCGCCGTGGTCATGCTTCGCTGGAAGCGCAGGGCGTGTACGGCTCGCCTCCCGGTGACGCTTGACTCGGTCCCGTGCTCGCCATGACGGGGTCGATGCGTTTCACGTCGCTGACGACGGCGCGATGCCACCTCTCTTCCGCCACCATTGCCAGCACGCCCTTTTTCGGCTTCGCAATGAACGCCGGTTCGTACTGTCCCAACGGCCACACTACCGTTCCCGACGGGATCTACATTTCGTTATCCTTTGCTCTGCAAGGACTTTTGCGCAAGCCGCGTTGCCCACTGCCGGTGCCTTTTCCACGCGACTTCTACCCGTGTCACCCGCAAGCAAGAGCTGCCAACAAGATTCTCTTGCAAGAAACTTTCTCCGTCTCTTCCACCGCAATCCATGTAGGCGGTACGCTCAAACAAGTGGGCCCGCATGCCGTCCCTGGCAGTGGCGCAGCATCGACGACAACGGAGGTGAACGGACACCATGGCAAAAACCCAGCGCACCGCCCGGATCAGCGCCAAGCAGGACGGCGTCGCCCTGGCTTTGGTGGGCGGCGCTTCCATCCGCAAGGCCGCCGCCGACTGCCGCGTGGGTGAGCGCACCATCTACCGCTGGCAGGCCACCCTGCCCGCGTTCGAGACTCGGATCCGTGACCTCCGTAGCGCCATGTTCAGTGAGGCACTGGGCCGCCTCGCGTCGGCCCAGGTGCAGGCGGCCGAAGTGCTCGTGGACCTCCTGAAGTCGGACAATGAGAATGTCCGCCGCCAGACCAGTCGGGACCTGTGCAACCTCGGTCTCCGCGCCCATGAGGTGCATGGCCTGACGGCCCAGGTTGCCGAACTGCGCCACATCATCGAGCAGGAAAAGCCGCATGCGTGACCGTCGCGGCGATGCCCAGCAGCGCGACTTCGACGCCCTGACGCCGGAGCGGCTGGCCCGCGCCCAGTGCAAGCGCAGTCCCGCCTACTTCATCCACCACTGTTGCCAGGTGCACGACGCGACCAGCCGCAACTGGTTGCCCTTCCATCTCTGGCCCGCCCAGACCGACACACTCCAGGTGCTTGTCGCCCATCGCGAGGTCGTCATCCTCAAGGCCCGGCAGCTTGGATTCAGCTGGTTGACCCTCGGCTGGTGCCTGTGGAACATGCTCCAGCGCCCCGCGGCCACCATCCTGCTGTTCTCCCAGCGCGAGGACGAGGCCATCGAGTTGCTGAATCGCCTGAGGGACATGCACGCACACCTTCCAAACTGGTGCCAGCACCCCGCCACGTCCAGCGACAAGAACCACTGGCGCCTGGAAAACGGCAGCCGCGCGCTGGCCTTTTCCACGACCAGCGGCGGCCGCTCCTACACCGGGTCGATCGCCGTGATCGACGAGGCGGATTACGGCCCCGACCTGGGCCGAACGCTGGACGCGGTGAAGTCCGCCATTGATGCGGGTGGACAGATCGTCCTGTTGAGCACCGCCAACAAGGACCAGCCGGAGAGCGAGTTCAAGCGCATCTTCCGGGCGGCCTCCGAGGGCCGCAACAGTTACGCAGCCGTATTCCACGGCTGGCGAGCGCGCCCGGGACGCGACCAGGCTTGGTACGCAGCGCAGCAACGCGACAAGCAGGCCCAGGATGGCACGCTCGACGGGCTGTACGCGCAGTACCCGGAGACGGCCGACGAGGCACTGGCGCCGCGCTCCCTGGACAAGCTCTTCGCGCCCGCGTGGCTCGCGCAGTGCTTCGTCGAGGAACCGGGACTGGTACCGCCCCGGCTGCATGAGGGCACACCAGCCATCCCCGGGCTGGTTATTTTTCGGAACCCGCTGGGTGGCCACCGGTACGTCATCGGCATCGACCCGGCCGAGGGGAACCCCACGAGCGACGACTCCGCCCTCGAGGTCCTGGACATGGCCGCGGGGGAGCAGGTTGCCAGTTTAGCCGGCAAGTTCCAGCCCGACGTCCTGGCAGCGCACGCCGACGCCATGGGGAACTGGTACCACCGGGCGCCGCTCCTGGTGGAGAAAAATAATCACGGCCACGCGGTGCTCCTGTGGCTCAAGGACCACTCGCGCTTGACGGTGATGACCAGTCACGACGGACAGCGTGGCTGGCTGAACAACTCCAAGGGCAAGGCACTGCTGTACGACCGCTGCGCCACGGTGCTGTGCCAGCGGCAGGTGGTGCTGCACCACCGAGCCACGTACGAGCAGTTGCAATCGCTGGAGTGGGCCACCCTGAGGGCTCCCAACGGCCAGCACGACGACCGCGCCATGGCCTTTGCCCTGGCCGTGCAGGGGTGTGGCACCACCCCGGGGACGCCGCCGGTGACGGTGGCTGGGACGGGCTGGGCGGGATGTTTCCCGCGGCCATGCTCCGCGTGGGGCGCGGGCCGACGGTGACAGAACGCAGATCGATCTTTGAGAACTCGACGGGCACGCAATGCTTCCGACAGCCGACCGGGGACGAGCCGGCACGGCGAAAGGCGGCCCCTGATTCATTCAGCGGGGTCGGGGGCCCGGGGGCGACACGTCCGCGCACGCGTACGAGTCTACGGCACCACCGCCCGGCCGCTTTCCAGAGTGCACGGCCACGAGGTGCCGCCAACGGGCCAGGTCCGACGATCAGCATCCTTCGCATGTGCAAGTCGTCCACCGAAGTGAGGTCCCTGCCATGGGCAACCTGAAACGCCAGCTCGCCGATCTGCAAAAACGTGTCCGTACCACGCCAGCGAGCGCTGCCCACGCGGCGCAGCGAGGACCGATTCTACAGGCAGCCACGCTCGAGGAACTGCAGCGCTTTACGGAGCTCTGCGCACAGGCCGATGCCCGCCGGAGCACGGGCGTGCGCCAGTTCCAGTCATCAGACGGGGAGGACAGTGCCGGCCAGGGATTCCCGAGTTCCTGGTTCCGCGACGTCGAGCGCGCCGAGCTGAACGCCCTTGTGGCTGCATGGAAGGGGCGCGCCAAAGCGACGGCGATCCTAGGCAGCATCCCGGTCGTCGCCGTCCAGGCGGAACTCCGACGACGCGAAGCGCACGGAGCAAGGCGTCCCCGGCCGGCGGACGGGGCGACGCCCGCCGAACGACGCCGAGTCCGCGCCCTCCTGCGTGGTGGTCGAGAAAAACTCGCTACGGGTGAGAAGCCGTCCTGGTGGCGGATCGGCTTGGAACTTGACCATCTGGATTTACTGACGGACGAAGAACTCAACGAACTGGCCACGATCATCCAGTCCTGGTCCGTGCGCTCCACGACACGGACTTGAGTGGACATCCACGCCGGCGACCCATCGGGTCGGCGCGGTTCGTATGGAGCGTGCAGCGCGGACATCGATTTGCGCCCGCTTCCGCCAACGGCGTTCCGATGCGATTCTCCGCCTGGGGCGGTGGCTCGGAACTCCTGCCATTCTCTGCCATTCTCTGCCGCGCACCGCGGACGACGGCAGGCGTGGCGCCATGTCAAGAGAGTCGTCGCACCTGCTTTCTCTCGCTGACCAACCACCCGGAGCAACGGGAGTCGTGCAATCATGCCGGCATGCGCCGCATGAAGACAGTCGCATTCCCGGAGCGCGCTGGAACCAAGGGCGACCAGGTTCCAGCGGAAGGCGAATTAGAAGGCGGACGACGGCGGTCCGGGAGAAACCACAGGCCCCAACCTTACGGCTGGTCGGCGGGGGTTCGCCAAATGTAGCGGTACACTGGATCGTCTATACATCGTGGCGATTCGTGGTGATAAAATGTCCTGAAAAGGAGAACCAACCATGCCGACGGTCACCCTTCAGGAAGCACAGGCCAGGCTGGGGGACCTGATCCACCGACTGACCCCCGGTGACGAAGTGGTCATTACCGAGAACAACGAGCCGGTGGCGACGTTGGCCCGCACCCCGCCAAAGCAGCAGTGGCCGTGCAAGGCAGGCAGCGCCAAGGGCAAGATTCACATGGCTTCGGATTTTGACGAGCCCCTTGAAGAGTTCAAGGAGTACATGGAGTGAACCTGCTGCTGGACACCCACGTCCTGCTCTGGTTCCTTGACGACGCCCCGCAATTGGTCCCGACAGCCAAGGCGCTGATCGAAGACGGGGCGAACCGGAAGCTCGTCAGCGTGGCGACCTGCTGGGAGGTCGCCATCAAGACCGGGCTGAAGAAACTCGACCTCGGCGAACCGGCGGCGACGTTCCTGTCTCGGGAGCTGGCAGCGAACGGGTTCGACCTGCTGCGGATCGAATTGGCCCATGTAACATTCGTGGAGACGTTGCCGCCGCACCACAAGGACCCGTTCGACCGCTTACTGGTCGCGCAGGCGCTGATCGAACTGCTGCCGTTGGTCAGCGCCGATGCCATACTCGATCAGTACGGCGTTACCCGGCTATGGAAGTGAGGTTGGGCCGCGAAGCGTCGGCCGCCGCACGCGCGCTCGGCGCGGGGCTCTGACCGCGCCCCGTTGGCCCTCGGGCCGCCGTGACCGGCGGCTTTGCTTTCGGCAAGGCCGACTGGGAAATGACCGAGCCCTACCGCAAGGCTGGCTTCGTTGTCATGACCCCATTCTTGCGCGGCGAGAACGGGCAGCCGGGCTCTTTCACTCTCTTAGACGACGAGGTGGATGACGTCGTTGCGGCAGGCGAATTCCTGACCAAGCTCCCCTATGCGGATGCCGGTCGCAGCTTCGTGGCTGGGCACAGCTCCGGAGGGACGCTGACCATGCTGGCCGCGTCGACCACCACGCGCTTCCGGGGCGCTGCCGCACTCTCCGGCGCTCCCGACCACGTCGCCTTTCTGCAGGGGATGGAGGACCTGGCCCCGTTCGACCTGAACGACGTCCGCGAGTTCGAGATGCGTTCGGCGGTGGTCTATGCCAAGAGTTTAAAATGCCCGACACGGCTGTATTACGGTGCCGACGAGGAACCGTTATTCGAGGAAGGGTGCGAACGAACGGCTACATTGGCCAAGCAGCACAAACTGGACGTGGAGGCCGTCGCTGTCGAGGGCGACCACCATTCTTGTGTTCCGGCCGCCATTGACCGGAGCATCGCGTTCTTTAAGAGTCAGAAGTAGGTTGCGAAGTTGCGAAGTGTCGGTCATGAATGTAGAGCCCTGGTACATCAAGGCCATCGCGTGGCTGCACAGCGATTCGGTCTCTGTACCGGACGGAGCCCAGGCACGACTTCTCGACCGCGCTTTGCTGGTCCGGTAGGGCCTCCGTCGGCGGCAACCGGTTGCGGATTGTGCGGTATCGCGACGGAGCCGCCGGTTCCGCTGGGTGGCCATCGATGGCTAGCGCGCCGGTACCGCACAGCCAAGATTCCGTTCGCGACACCCTATATCGCATCGTCGGGCATTACGGCCGGTCTTTGATCGACGACCCGCGGCGAAGGCGTGCTGCGCAACCGGTGCCCCAACTACAAGCGGGAGGTCCAACTGCTGAGCCCGAACACTTGTTGGGAGGGCCCGCCACCTACAGGGTAACGACCACTAATTCACCCCAATCGAAAGCGTTCGTGAGACGGCAGATCTGACATCTCGAGCATCCCGAGCAAGTGCGCGACGGATCTTCACCCGTCAGGGAGAGCGTCGTGGCGTCCGAGCCGACGCGCCTGCCCCAACACATACTCCTCGGCCGAGGTGGGAGCCGGCCGGCACTCATTTCTCCTCGCAATGTTTCTTGAGAAAAGCTCGTAATCCCCTACCCAGTTCCGGGCTCGTAAAGGCGGTTGGGTGGTCAGCCTTGTCTATGACGACAACCGTCGTGTTCGGGAGCAGTTTCTTGAGGCGATCCGTACTGACCCGGCAGGGATCGTCGGAGCCAATAAGCGCCAGTGTCGGCACCCGAACACTCTTGATTTGCTCGTCCGAGAGGAACAGGCCATCCTCACCGGCGGCTCCACGGATGATGGCGGCAAGCAC
>JAIEMG010000172.1 GCA_019752375.1 Gemmataceae bacterium
GCAAGCAGAGGCCGGCGCGCCGGGCCTGAATCGTCGCGCCGCTCCGAAGCGCCGCGCACCAACTGCAACGTCTTGTCGCTTTGCCGCATTCTGATATAGTTGCGAGATACTTACGGACGCTCGACCGTTCGCCTGGTACGCGAACCGTCCGTGTACTGCCAACAATCCGTTAACAAATTCGAATTTGTTTGTGTATTTGCCGTTTGAGATTGGAAGGGAGTGTTCGGACACAGGCAAGCATTCGTTCGGAGAGGTGACAGAGCGGCCGATTGTGCAGCACTGGAAATGCTGTGTGGGGGAAACTCCACCGGGGGTTCGAATCCCCCCCTCTCCGCTTCCACTAATTGACTCCAACCTAAGGCTTTTGTGACCATTAGGTTACGCCGATCGAAGAAACCTTCTGGTGCACCAGGAGTGCAGCACATGGCACGCCGAACGTCGAAATCCTCTCCCCACTCCCGCATCGGCAAGGTCTCCGGCTACCTGCACCACGGTGCCTGGCGGGCTCTACTACCGCGACGGCAGTCAGCCTGTCCGGCGCAAGGTCTCCCTGACCCGCGATGAAGCCGAGAAGATCGCTGCCCAGGTCAATGGGCAGGTGATGAGCGGTTCGCAGACGTTGTTTTCCTTCGGCCCCATCCACCTGGCAGGTCCGGTGCTGGATCCGTCCGTGGATCGAAGTGTCGTTTACCGCGCATCCGAGCTTCATTGGCAATCCAGTAACAGCGGTCGGGTTCCAAGCTGCGGCGACGACGGCGCACAGTCGTGGAACCGCCGCTCTTTACGGGCAAGCCGAAAGTTTCCGTCAAGACGATGACGAGGTGGCTGAGGAAATCCGTGTCGCCGTCGAATCTCCGGGAGCAGTTTCGGACCTGCAACATTCCCCGGTCGTAGATGAGGCGCATGGCGCGCCTTGCGGCGAAGACGCGCAGCAAGCGCGAGTAGGTTCGCTAGTCCACGTCATTGAGGAGCAGCCTGTTCTTGGGCGACCGCATGGGGGAATCTCATGAAGAAGCCCACGAGCTCGCAGCCCGTAGACATGAGCGATAGGCGCAAACCCGTTTCTGCATGCTCGACCTCGGTTGTTCGCCCGACGCGCAAGCGAGGGACAATTCATCCCTCGCTTGCGCGTCGGGCGAACGACCGCGGTCGCGCAGACCGGGGTTTGCACCCATGAACGATCCACTACTTACCCATCAGCTTCTGCAACACATACATCTCCAGCCCTTCGTAGTCGCGCTCGGCGCGAAACGCCTCGACCTTCTCCGCGTCCACGCTGCGGGCCACCTCCAGCATGCGCAAGAACATCTGCCGACTGTTGGACAGATGCTTGGTCTGGTCGCCGGGCTTGGTCGAGCGCATCGCCTTCACGTCCAGGCCGACGCAGCCGTTGAAGCCGCCGCGCTCCAGCACCCAGACGGTGTTGAAGGCCCGGCGCAGGTCCACCGAGCCGAAGACCTTGTCCTGGTCGTACTTCAAACCGTTCTGATCGTTGAGATGCACGCTCCACAGCTTCCCGTGCCAGAGGACGTAGGCCATGTCGTCGGATGGATCGAGGCCGGCCAGGATCGAATGGGCCGATTCGATCAGGACGCCAACGCGCGACGGCTCGTTGGTGCGGTACGTCAGGCCGAGCCAGTGCCCGGGGGTCGGCAGGTAGGCCTGGTCCATCGGTTCGTTCGGCTTCATCTCGCCGAGGATGCGGATCGTCTTGTCGTAATCCAACATCGCGTTGACGGCATCGACGATGCGGCCGATCGACGCCATCGGGTCCTTGGCCTCGCGGATGTAGGTGCCCTCGCGCGCCAGCCAGAGGACGATGTCCTTGGTGCCGAGCACGTTGGCGATGTCGATGGCCCGCTTGCTGCGCTCGATGGCGTACTTGCGGTCCGACACACTGTTGGACGTATAACCGCCGTCGATCGTCTTGGGGTGCTCCCACAGACGCGGGGCGACGAACTCGCAGAACAGGCCCTCGCCGTCGAGGATCTTCTTCATTTTCGTCGCGGCCTTCTCGATGGCGGCGGGGTCGCCGTCGATCAGGTCGGGAGAGACGGCATCATCGTCGTGGAACTGCACGCCATCGAAGCCGAGCTTCTTGTACTCGCGCAGCTTGGCTGCGAAGGCCAGCTCCTTGCGCACCTCGGGGCCGAAGGGATCGCGGCCGGTGCTGATGTTCCAGGGGCCAAAGGTGAACTTGTACGAGGTTTTCGCCGCGGCCATTCAAGTTGTCTCCGCTAATGGTCGATAGAGATTAGATCGTCTCGCCGACGGTAGGACCACCGTCCCGCCGCTCGTGGTTTCAGGGGGCTTCGAGGGCCATTTGTGTTTCCGTTCATCATCGTCTGCGACAGTTGCGGCCGACGCTGGCCTACAGCGCGGCCGTTTTCGATTTACGAAGAACAAACGCTCGAGTCCTGCCCCTGTCCGCACTGTGCGTCGGTCACGCTGCGCTGTGAATCCAGCGAAGCGTCGGCGACTGAGGAGATTGTAGCGGTCGCCCGCGCGGCCTGACAGCACGTTTCCCACAGTCTACGCACGCGACGAACCTATCCGCTGCGGCTTCAGCCGGCTTGGTCGCTGCCTCCACGCATCCGCCTGAAGGCGGCGACCACGCTGGCTGTAGCCGAATGGCACGCGGATAGGATCCGCGTAACAATAAGTTGAACAATTGCACGTAGGACGGATTTCCAATCCGTCCAGAGAAAACCGGACGGATTGGAAATCCGTCCTACAGGAATTGCACAAGTGATTCTTGCGCGGATCCTTAAGCAGCAGTCCGGCTCCATGAACAAACGCAAACCGACCTCTTTCCCACTCGTACCTCGCTATCCTCCATGCCATGAGCTAACAGCTCGTGCTAGCTAGTGCGCCTGTGATGGTCTACGAACCCGCGGGGTGCGTTGCGCGGCCAGTAACACGGCATTGACACGCAAGGCCGGCGTCCCTGACGCCGGCCTTGCGCTTTGATGCTATCCTTTGCCGCACAGTTATCGCCGTCGTGGTCGAACATCCTCATTGGACGGCAGGAACTTCACTTCATTGTTGTTGTTGTCGTAGCAAAGGAACTCGAGCGTCTCGGGAGACACGCTCATCTGTCCAGCGACGATCACCTGGACCTCGCCGGCCTCTTCCAGGCGAGCGATTTCCTTGCGCTTCTTGTTGAGTAGATAGTTGGCCACGTCTTCCGCCACCTTGATCTGGATGCGGTGGATGTTCTCGCGGTGCGCGGCCAGTTGAAGCATGCGCATGACATCGATGCTCATGCTTTCGCACGTTTTCACCTGGCCGGTGTTCCGGCAGTGCGGGCAGTCCTGATAGACGCTGCGCTTGAGCGACGGCCGGATGCGCTGGCGCGTCATCTCGATCAGGCCGAACTGGGAGATCTTCAGGATCTTCGTTCGCGCCCGGTCGCGCTTGACCGCGTCGCGCAGGGCACGCTCGACGCCGCGGCGGTGCTTCTCGTCGCGCATGTCGATGAAGTCGTTGACGATGACGCCGCCCAGGTCACGAAGTCGGAGCTGGCGGGCGATCTCGCGGGCTGCGACCAGGTTCATCTGGTAGGCAGTCTCTTCCGCGTTGTTGTCGGCGCGGAAATTGCCGCTGTTGACGTCGATCGCCACCAGTGCCTCGGTCTGATCGACGACGATGGAACCGCCCGTCGGCAGCGGGACGTGCCGTTTCTGGATGCGGGCAATCTCGTCCTCGATGCCGTGCTTGTGGAACATCGGCTGCGGATCGTCGAACAGCTTGATGCGGTTGGCGTAGCGCGGCATGACGATCGTCAAGAACTCCTTGGCGTGCTCGTAGGCATTGGGCTCATCGACCCAGATGGTGTCGATGTCGTTGGTGAAGGTGTCGCGGATGGTCCGCGTGATCATGTCGCTTTCTTGATAGATCTCGGCCGGCGCCTTCAGCTTGCGGATGCGGCGAACGACGACCTGCCACAGCCGGGCCAGGTACGCCAGGTCGCGCTGCAGCTCCTTCTTGGTCTTGTCCATGCCAGCGGTGCGGATGATGAAGCCAAGGCCCTTGGGCGGCTGCAGTTCGTGGAAGATGTCGCGCAGGCGGCGGCGCTGCTCGTCGTCGGCGATCTTGCGCGAGACGCCGACGCGGTTCAGGCCGGGCATCAGGACCAGGTAGCGGCCGGCGATGCTGATATACGTGCTCAGCGTCGGTCCCTTGGTGCCGATGCCTTCCTTGATGACCTGGACCAGCACTTCCTGGCCGCGCTTGAAGATGTCTTGAATGAGCGGCTTGGGACGGCCCATCATGCCGCCCGGGCGCATCGGTCCGCGTCGGCCGCGATCGCGCCCGCCATCTCGACCACGATCCCGGCCGCCGTCACGGCCGCGGCCGCCGCGGCCGCGCTCGCCGCCGGTGCGTGGGCGGTGCGACGACGGCGGTTCGTCGTCTTCGTGGAAACGCGGCATCGACTCCTCGCTGAAGTCTTCGAAATCCTCATCGTCGCCCGACTGCTCGATGATGGGACGCTCGTCCACGATTTCGTCGCGTTCTTCGATTGGCGGACGTTCATCGATAGCTTCGGCGCGATCGGCCGTCGAGGTGGTCACCGGTCCGACCGGCGTGTTGGACCACTGCACCGGCGTCTGGGGCTGCGAAACGGGCGGCGTGCTCGATTCCGATTCGGAGCGAGGGAAAAAGATGTCGTCATCTTCGACGGAAGCCTTGGGGCTGTCCTCCTCGGTGCGGCGTTCGGCGGAGTCCATCAGGCGGGGCCGGGGCGTTTCGGGTGGCTCGTCGCTGCCCGGCTCGTCCTTCGGTGCAGTCGGCTCTTCTGCGCTTGCGGGTCGATCGGCGCGGTCGGCTGGCTCGTTGCGGCGTCGGCGCCGGCCTCGGCCACGCGGTTCCGGACGGTCCTCGGCCGGTTCGCTCTCGGCGGTGGGCGGCGGCACGAGTTCGATCGTTGTCGTATCGACGGTGATAGACTCCACCGGCGGGGGCGTGTCGAATTCGGCGTCCAACGCGTCCAGGTCATCCACCATGGGCTGTTCGACGTCCGGGAAGTCCATCGGCGCGCGGCGTGACGTGTCGGCATCATCGCGGCGCGGGGGACGTCTGCCTTGGTCCCGATCGCCGCGGCCGCGGGGGCCGTCGCCGCGCCGGCGATCCCGATCACTGTCACGGCCGCCGCCGCGTTGCTCCAGGTGGCGATAGTAAGCGGGTTCCACGTCGCTGACGTGCAGGAAGCCGTTGCGGCCGACGCCGAAATCGACGAAGGCCGCCTGGATGCTGGGCTCGATGTTGACGATGCGGCCCTTGTAGATGTTGCCGACATAGCTCTCGTGGCTGGTACGCTCGACGTACAACTCCTCCAGCACGCCGTCCTCCAGGATGGCGATTCGGCATTCTTCGGGCTGCAGGACATTGATCAACATGTCTTTCTTCATGCGTTCCCTTTAGCAAGAGGATGACGGGCTAGCGGGAGGCGTCAGCACTGTGGGTTCGGGATCCTCAGGAGGCTGGAGCACTTCGCTTGCCGGGTTTTCATCGTGTAGTTCAACGGCGGTCCGTTCGAGGATCGCTCCGGACGCCACCAGGTCGTCCAGTCCCAGGAGTGCGAGCACTTCCACGGGACGGGCGCCGCCGGTGGGCGTCACATTCAGTTCGATTTCCAGGGCGTCGGGGTGCAGGCGCAGGTTGCGCAGATACGGACGGAGGTCGAAGCGACGCGGTTGTGGACGCGTGCGATCAACCCAGAGTTCGGTAGCGGAAAGCAGGTCCGCGACACGTTCCGGAAGCGGCGACTGGTGGGCCAGACACTCTTGTCTGGATGCCCGGACAGGACAGTCTGCATCCGTGGTGCTAAGCGGGACGCGATAAGTCACGCGACAGACCTGGGCACCGGTCCTTGGAGAGACCCGCTGTGCCGAAAGGATTTCGAGCCCCGGCGGTGCTTGCTGAGCGAGGCGGCGTCGCACTTCTTCAGGTGCGACTTCCTCGTCCAGCTCGAGTTCGGCCACTTCGCGGCAGCCGACAATGCCAAGGCTTAGCGACAGGGCGAAGATCAGCCGGGGCTTGGGGTTGAAACCGGCCGTGGAGTGAAACGGGAGAGCGGCGCGACGCAGCATGCGCTCGAAAGTGCGCATGAGGTCATGATGACTGACCAGGCGCAAATCGCCGGCTTTGCGAAAACGAATTCGGACTTTGTCGCGCACCATGCAGGGCAGACCATCCCAGGTCAATGCCTGGGCATGCGGGAACACCCCGGACGGCGCTGGTCGGGCTGAACAAGGCCGACCAAACCAGAGGTCGCAAGAGGGGATCGAACGCTCACACCGGAAGGGAACCGCAAAACGTGGTTCGCAAGCGCCGAATACTGAAGCGGAAACGAATGGCTTCCGCCCGACGCTCCAATCACGGACTGCAATTCATGACCGGCCGAGATGGCGTTCTCGGTACCGGCCCTTTGCCTGTGGTGTGCGGGCCCCTCGTAAGAATGAAGAAGGGAGGAGAGGGTGAGAGCCAAGGGTTGCGTAAGGCGGTGTAAGACTGCTGAGGCTCTCGCAGCTCGCTTCTCGATTCTTTAGCAAAAAGGGGTCAGGCACCGTTGCCGGAACGGCCCGTAGGGTGCTGCGCACAACGGTGCCTGACCCCTTTTTGCTAGCCGACGACCTCGGGTAGGATGCGCCGGGTTTGTTCCCGCAGATAATTGTTCACATCTCGCGCCGTTTCCAGGCGCCGTGCTTCCTCGGCGACGTGAGTCGCCTCCTCCATGGAGACCGACCGGATGATCTTCTTGATCTCCGGAATGTTGTGCGGCGTGACGCTCAGTTGTCTCAGTCCCATTCCCAGGAGCAGCATCGTGTATATGGGTTCGCCGCTCATTTCGCCGCAAAGATTCACTTCGATTCCGTGTTTCCGGGCCGCCCCGACGACCATGTCAATCAGCCGCAGCACGGCGGGGTCGGCGGGGTTGTACAGCGAGGCAACCGTTTCATTGGTGCGGTCAGCTGCAAGGGTGTATTGAACCAGATCGTTGGTGCCAATGGAAAAGAAATTCACCTCGCGGGCCAGCTGATCGGCCATGATCGCGGCCGACGGCACTTCAATCATCGTGCCGACCGGCAGTTTCGGGTTGTAGGCGATGCCTTCTTCGTCCAGGTCTTCCTTCACTTCCGCCAGGATCATTTTCGCCTGGCGGAGCTCCAGAAGCGTGCTGACCATCGGGAACATGATGCGGACGTCGCCGAAGGCACTGGCCCTTAGAATGGCACGCATCTGCGTTTTGAACAAGGTCAAATTCCGCAGGCACAAACGGATCGAGCGCAATCCCAGGAACGGGTTGCGCTCGTGCTCGACGACCTCCGCGCTGGTCGAGAACTTGTCCGCGCCCAGGTCCAGCGTGCGGATCACGACCGGCTTGCACTTGCCCAGCGTGCGGAGAACTGTGAGATAGGCGTCAAGGTGGTCCGCCTCGGTCGGGTCCGAAGTTTTGCCGAGATAGAGGAACTCGGTGCGATAAAGGCCCACGCCGGCAGCGCCGCGATCGAGGCAATGCGTGGCCTCGGCGGGGAATTCGATGTTGCCCAGAAGTTGGATGTTGGTACCGTCGCGGGTCACGGCGGGCAGTTCGCGCAGCTCGCCCAGGCGATCCTCGAAGATGCGGAAGCTGCTGCGCGTCTTTTCGTACCGCTCCAGCATTTCCTTGTCGGGGTCGAGGATCAGCAGCCCACG
The DNA here is from genome assembly GCA_019752375.1 of Gemmataceae bacterium. Taxonomy (GTDB): domain Bacteria; phylum Planctomycetota; class Planctomycetia; order Gemmatales; family Gemmataceae; genus JAIEMG01. The sequence continues at coordinate 7,699 of JAIEMG010000172.1, forward strand.
GTGGCCGTCCACGATGACCATGTCGCCGCCGGACACGTCGGTCACGAACTTGCCCAGGCCGACGACTGCGGGGATTTCCAGCGCGCCCGCCATGATCGCCGTATGGCTTGCTCGGCCTCCGGCTTCGGTGGCAAAGGCGTGGACCATCTTCGGGTCGAGCACCGCCGTCTCGCTTGGCGTCAGGTCGTGCGCCAGGACGACGACGGCCTGCTTGAGGTGCTGGATCTGCTCGCGACGATGGCCCAGCAGGTTGCGGAGCAGACATTTTTCAATGTCGAACAGGTCGGCGGCGCGGGCGGCGAAGTAACCGTGCTGGATCGACTCCAGCGCCTTGGCATGGGCGCGCATGATCCGGCTGACAGCGTACTCGGCCGCAAAGCCCTCTTCGAGAATCTGCTTTTCGATCTCGGCTGCAAGGCTGGGATCTTCGATGAGTTGAATGTGCGCCCCGAAGATGGCGCCATACTGTTTTCCCAACTTGTCACTGACTGCTTGCTGGTTCTCCTTCGCCTCGCGCGCCGCGGCCGCCAGGGCTTGGTTGACGCGCTCGAGTTCCTCATGAACCCGATCGGGTTCCACATAGCGTTGGGGGATGCGGAACCATTCGGTATCCAGCACAAGTGCCGGCCCGATGGCGACCCCGGGAGAAACGGGTGTACCCTGCTTGATTTCCATACGTCGTCAGTGGTCAGTGGTCAGTGGTCAGTGGTCAGTGGGGAGATTTGTATTCCCTGGTCCCTGACCGCTGACCACTGACCACTTTTCAACCCGGCTACGGATCGTCGTCCATGGTCGGGGCGGCCAGGATCTCGGAGAGGGCCTCCAGGGCTTCGGTTGCGTCGCTGCCGTTCACGTCCAGGATCAACGGCGTCCCCTGCTCGGCGGCCAGCGTCATCAGTTCCAGCATGTGCTTGCCGTTGACGCGGCGGCCTTCCTTGGTCAGCGTCACCGTGCTCTGGAATTGCGCCGCGCGGCGCGCAAAGGCGGCCATCGGACGCAGGTGGAACCCCATGGGGTTCGCCACAATCACGGTGCGTTGCAGGCTGGGGCCGGTCATGGCTTTCGCACTCGTCTGCAACAGAGGAAAGCCGGACGGCTGCGCTGGGGAGTGCGCCGGCCGGACCGATCTGCCAAGAGTTTCCAGGCGGCGCTGCTCACCATTGCAACGGCGCTTCATCGAGCAACGCCCAGATCTGTTCGCGGGTGGTCGCCTGACGCAGGGAGCGGACAAAGCCGTCGTCACGCATGCTGCGGGCCACGTTTTCCAGAGCACGCAGGTGGTCGCCAGGACGATCCTGGGGCGAGACGAGCAGAACCAGGACGTGGACCGGTTCGCCGTCCACGCTATCAAAGGCAACGCCGACCTTGGATACTGCCACGGTGCCGATGAGCCGATCGACGCTGTTGTGTTTCGTATGCGGGATGGCGACGCCGCGGCCGATGCCGGTGGAACCGAGTTGCTCGCGCTTGAGGATGGCTTTGACAATGTCTTCGGGCTCGCCGCCCTTGAAGTAGCCGGCCGCCCGCAAGCCCTCGATCATCTCGCGAATGACACCGTCCTTGGTGGTCGCCGTCAGCTCGGGAATGATCGCCTCCCGAACCACGAAGTCGGTCATGCGCATACCTGATCTCCCTTCAGACGTCGGCAGGTCCCGCAACCGCCGGGCGTGCCGACTACCGGCTTCACTGTTCGGTTTCGTCGGGCGAGGGCGCGCCCGCCACCTGGCCCGTCGGCGGACGACGGCGGTGGTCCTGGATCTTCTCTTTATATCGTCGCAGCTGCTGTTCCAGCTTGGCCTCGACCAGATCCACCGCGGCCATCAGGTCGGCGTGGGTCTCACGGGCGACGAAGTCGTGCTTGTGCTCGGCGGAGACCAGGAACTCGACGGATTTGTTGAGGTCGTCGCTGAGGTCCACGGTGACTTCGATCATGGTCAGGCGCTGAAAGAGGTGGAGGAGTTTCTGGGCCTTCTCGCGAATGAACGTCTGGTGTGCCTCGCTCAGGTGTCCATGCCGTGCCGAGATCTTGATTTCCACAGACTTGACTCCTTGATGGGAGGCCGGCGGACGCGGGAGAGTCGCCCGGCGCACCGGCCTCCAGTAGGGCGATATTTCCGGTTGCGCTGTGGTCTTCCATCTTAACCCGCGCGGGCGCCAGGTTCAATATATGGCTCCTGGCACGCGATGCCGAACCCGCGCCACAATTTCAGGTTTTGCTGGACCGCGCATACCGCGTTTTACCTCGCGGAACGCGAACGCGTGCGGTCGTGGCCCGCGCGCTGGATCAGCCGCCCGCCCAGTTGGCGCGAAATCGCTTGCTCCGCGAATGGGAGAATGGCTGCCAGGGCAGGCAACGTGGCCGCGGCCAAGCTGCTGTTCGCCTATTGCAGTGGGAAGCCGCCGGAAACGCCGGACCCCGACCGTCTGGACGTGGACGAATGGAACCTGGTCAAGGAGTCGTCGGTGCCGGGACGGCAGATGACCTGGCGAGGACGCCAGGACGCCAAGCCGTCGGCAAATGGCACTTCCTCATCCACCCCAGCGCTGTCATGATGGTGTCCGCCGGCACGACTCGCGGTAGGCGCGGGACGAACGGCAACGGCTGAGAGCTTTGTCATGAAACCGATTGTCATTGTCGATTACGGCATGGCCAACCTGCGCAGCGTGCAGAAGGCATTCGAGAAGCTCGGCCATGCGGCGGTCGTCTCTGGCGACGCGAACCAGATTGCAGCGGCGCCCAAGGTCGTGCTGCCCGGCGTCGGTGCCTTTCGCGACGGCATCGGACAGCTGCGGGCGACGGGCCTGGTCGCGCCGCTGGTGGCGCACGTCCGGGCCGGCAAGCCGTTCCTCGGCATCTGCCTGGGAATGCAGATGCTCTTCACGCGCAGCCTGGAAGACGGCGAGCACTTGGGGCTCGATCTCTTGCCGGGGGACGTGGTGTGCTTCCCGGAGCGTCCGGGCTTCAAGGTACCGCACATGGGCTGGAACCAGCTGCGCTTCCGCAAGCCGGCGCCGCTCTTTCGCGACCTGAACGACGGCGACGCAGTGTACTTCGTTCACTCGTACTATCCGGTGCCGAGCGACCGGTCGGTGATTGCCGCGGAAGCGGAGTACCCGACGCCGTTCGCTGCCGCCATCTGGCACGAGAACATTCTTGCGACGCAGTTTCATCCGGAAAAGAGCCAGCGCGTCGGCCTGATGATGCTGCGCAATTTCGCGGCGATGTAACTTCCGAATTTCTTCCCAAAATCCTCGCATTTCAGTAAACTTCACTCTTCGCCCCGAGTAGATTGACAAGCACTTTCGAAGGTGCGGCAACGTGCTCATTCTCCCGGCCATCGACCTGCGCGGCGGCCAGTGCGTGCGGCTCCGACAGGGCGACTACAACCAGGAAACGGTCTTTGGCGACGACCCCGCCGCCATGGCCCGGCGCTGGACCGACGGTGGAGCGAAGTACCTCCACCTCGTCGACCTCGATGGCGCTCGCGACGGCAAGCCCGTCAACGGCGACAGCGTGCGGCGCATCGTGGCCGCCGCGGGAATCCCCTGCCAGCTCGGCGGCGGGCTTCGCAGCGAAGAGCACATCAAGGAAGCACTCGGCTGGGGCGTCGACCGCGTGGTCCTGGGTACGCGCGCCTTGCGCGATCCGGACTGGTTCGAGTCCGTTTGCCGACGTTTTCCCGGCAAGATCGTGGCCGGCATCGACGCGAAACAAGGCAAGGTCGCGACCGATGGCTGGCTGAATGTTGCCGACTGTTCCGCACTGGACCTGGCCCGGCAACTGTCGGCGTGGCCCATCGCGGCCATCGTCTACACCGACATCGCCCGCGACGGCATGATGCAGGGACCGAACGTGGCGGGCCTGGCGGAGATGGCCGCGGCAGTACCAACACCCGTGATTGCATCCGGCGGAGTGACGACCCTGGAGGACGTCCGTCAACTCGCAACCCTGCCCTTGGGCGGGTGCATCATCGGCCGAGCCTTGTATGAAGGACGGATCGACCTTGCCGAAGCGATTGAAATCAGCTCTTCCCTTGGGGAATGACGATGACGAATCAATGCCCAAATGACTAAGCTCCAAGGAAAAGCGAGTTCCTCGTTCCCAAGCTCCGGCTTGGGAACGCACGGCCGCGAAGCTCCAGCTTCGCGCCGTTCAGGTCTTGCGCGACTCGAAGCTCCACGTGTAGCGTTCCGTTCCGAGAAGCCGGAGCTTCTCGGTCGTGCATTCCCAAGCCGGAGCTTGGGAACGAGAGGGAGTCTTGTCCTTGGGGCTTGGTCAGTGGGCATTGATTCGACATTCGGGCTTCGTCATTCGTCATTCCCAAGGGCGCATTGCAAACGAGCACTCTCGTAGGGGGCTTCCGCTCTCCATGAACCCCGGCCGGCGCTGCCGGCCCTACTTGATTTCTTTCTGGACTCCAATCATGGCCAAGTATCAAGTCGCGGACATTCGCAACATTGCCCTGGTCGGTCACGGCGCTGCCGGCAAGACCACGCTGGCGGATTCACTTCTGTTCAAGGCCGGCGCCGTGGACCGCAAGGGGAGTGTTGAAGACGGCACCAGCGTGGCGGACTACGACGACGAGGAGAAGAAACGCCACATCTCCATCGACTCCGCCGTCATGCACCTGGACTACCAGGGCAAGCACGTCAACCTGCTCGATGCACCCGGCTATCCCGACTTTGTCGGCGCCGCGCTGGAAACGCTCAATGCCGTCGAGAATGCCGCGATTGTCATCTCGGCGCCCAGCGGCGTCGAGGTGAACACCCGCCGCATGTTCAGCGAAGCCGGCAAGCGCGGCCTGGCGCGCATGCTCGTCGTCAACAAGATGGACGCCGACAACATTCGCATCGACGACCTGCTCAAGGCCATCCAGGACACGTTCGGCAAGGCCTGCGGCCTGTTCAATGCTCCGGTGGGCGTGGGACACGACTTCAAGAGCGTCGTCAGCGTCCTCAATCCGCCGGAAAAGACGCCCGCGGGCTGTCCCGTCGATCTGGCGGCCGCGCGGAGCAAGCTGGTGGACGCCATCGTCGAGGCCGACGACGCCCTCATGGAAAAGTACCTGCTGGAAGGCACCGTCAGCGCCGACGAGTTGGCAGCCGCGATTCCCAAGGCGATTGCCGCGGGTACCGTCATCCCGATCTTCTTCACGTCGGGCCGCAAGGAAGTCGGCGTGGCCGAGCTGCTCGATGCCTTTGTCAAGTACGCGCTTTCACCCGTGCTGGGCAAGAAGCGAACCGCCACCAAGGGTACGGGGGACAAGGTCCAGGAAGTCGCCATCGAGCCGAGTGAATCGGGCGAGCTGATCGGCCAGGTCTTCAAGACGCTCAACGACAAGTTCGTCGGCCATCTGAGCTTTTTCCGCTTGTTATCGGGCAAGATGACGGCCGAGCAGCCGATCGCCAATGCGCGGACCGGCAAGTCGGCCCGCTCCGGCGGCTTGCTGTCGATCCAGGGCAAGACAACCAAGTCGGTGAACGAGGCGATTGCCGGCGACATCGTGGCCGTGGCCAAGGTGGAAGACTTGCACATCGGCGACACCATCGGCGGCAGCGCCAATGTGCCAAAGTTGCCCATGCCCGTGTTCCCGTTGCCCATGTTCGGTCTGGCCGTCGAACCGAAGGCCCGCGGCGACGAGCAGAAGATCTCCGGAAGCTTGCAGAAGATCGCCGACGAGGACCCGACCTTCAAGATCACCCGCGACGGCCAGACGAAGGAAATGGTCATCACCGGCATGAGCCAGCTGCACCTCGACGTGGTACAGAACCGCCTCAAGCGCCGCTTCGAGCTGGAGATCGTCACCCACGAGCCGAAGATCCCCTACCGCGAAACGGTGATGGGCAAGGGCGAGGCCGATCATCGGCACAAGAAGCAGTCCGGCGGCCGCGGCCAGTTCGGCGAGGTGCACATGCGCGTCTATGCATTGCCGCGCGAGATCGAAACCAAGGAGCAGTTCTTCGAGCAGTTCGCCAACAAGTCGAAGTTCGAGAAGATCCGCCTCGACAGCAGCCACTACGACCCGGATCACAACTTCGGCTTCATCGATCACATTGTCGGCGGCACCATCCCGATCCAGTACATCCCCGCCGTCGAAAAGGGCTGCAAGGAGTTGCTGGAGTCCGGCGCGCTCGCCGGGTTCCGCATCCAGGACGTGGCGGTGGAGATTCACTTCGGCAAGGAGCATCCGGTCGATAGTTCCGAAGCAGCATTCAAGACCGCGGGCCGCCTCGCATTCAAGAAGGGCTTCCTGGCGGCCAAGCCGGCATTGCTGGAGCCGATCGTCAACCTGGAAGTGACGATCCCGTCCAAGTATACCGGCGCCATCCTCGGCGCCCTGAATACCAAGCGGGCCCGCATCGAGAACCAGGACAGCCTGCCGGGCGACCTGGCGGTCATCCAGGGCAAGGCGCCGCTGGCGGAGGTGACCCGTTTCGCCGCCGAGCTGGGCAGCCTCACGCAGGGCCAGGGCTCCTACACGATGGAGTTCAGCCACTACGACCAGGTGCCCGCCAACGTGCAGCAGCAGATCGTCAGCAAGGCCAAGCTGAAGGACGACGAGGACGAGTAAACCGATTTGTGCTCTCCGAAATGCAGGACGGGACGGTGAGGTGCAATCCTCACCGTCCCGTTGCAGCTTCCGCTGCCCGGCTACGCGCTCACATAGGGATTCGTGCGCTTCTCGTGTCCCACGGTCGTCACCGGTCCGTGGCCGGAATAGACCACGGTATCCGGGGGCAGGATGAATAGCTTCGTGCGAATGCCTTGGAGCAGCACGGGAGCGCTGCCGCCGGGGAAATCGGTGCGGCCGATGCTGCCGCGGAACAGCACGTCGCCGCCGAAGACGATGCACGGCTCGGCGCGATGGACGAAGACGATGTGCCCGGGCGAGTGTCCCGGAATGTCAAGCACTTCGAGGCGAATGCCGGCGAACTCGATCGCGTCGCCTTCACGCAGGAGAGTATCCGCGGGCGGACTGACGATCGGCACCCCGAAGGGAGCACTGAGGTTCAGGTCCGCATCCGTCAGCAGCGGTGCGTCGTTGACGCCGATCAGGAGCGGTGCCGAGGGAAACGCGGCCTTCAATGCCTCATTGCCGCCGATGTGATCGGCGTGCCCGTGCGTGTTGAGGATCGCCGCCGGCTTCAGTCCGTGTTCCGCCAGGAAGTCGAGGATGGCGTCCGGTTCGAAGCCGGGATCGATGACAAGCGCGTCGGGCTGTTCGGGACGCCACACCAAATAGGTGTTCTCCGCGAACGGCATCGACACGATGGTGTGAACCTGGAGCGACATTGACGGCGCCATTTTCCATGAAAGGGTCAGGGCCTTTGTAAATTATACGCGCCACGCCCCTCTGGCCGGAAAAACATTGCACAGTCCGAAAAGATCAAGCAATTGCCGGAGCAGCGTTTGCGCGGCATGCTGCGACAGCCCACGTCCGCGTGGTACGAGAATTGCCAGTGGAAAGCACGGCATCCATGCGCCCTGCTGCCACGGCTTCTTCCCATCTTCCCCGTCCTATCTGGACTTCAGGCCCTCCGGCCGGGGGCCATCGAGGAGTGAAAATCATGCACCGCTGTCCGCGCGTTGGACCCATCGCTTCACGGCTGCCCGGAATGACCGTCTTCTTCCTGTGCGGCGCCCTTGGCGCTGCGCTGCTGGCGTTGCTCCCCTCGCCGGGCAGCTCGCAGACACCGGTGGCTGCCCCTCTACCGCCTGCCGCGTCGCCCCTGGACAACCCGCTGCGGCTTCTGGCCGAAGCGAAGCAAGCCTACCAGGGCGTACGCGACTATACCTGCTTGTTCGTCAAGCGCGAGCAGGTACGCGGCCAGACGCTTCCCGAAAACGTGATGACGATGAAGGTGAAGACGCAGCCGTTCAGCGTTTACTTGCGCTGGCAGGCGCCGAAGAACCTGGAAGGCCAGGAAGTCTGCTACGTAGTCGGCAAGAACAACGGACAGATGCGCGTCCACTCCTCCGGCGTCCTTGGCATCGCCGGCTGGGTCAGCCTCGACCTGAACGATCCGCGCGCCCTGGAGACCAGCCGGCACACGATCGCCGAAGCGGGTATCGGCAACCTCATCGACAAGTACACCGAACGCTGGACCGCGGAACGCCCCATTGGCCGCAGTGAGGTGAAGATGGCCGAGTACGACTTTGCCAAGCGCCGTTGCATCCGGGTCGACGTGACCCATCCCGGCAGCAAGCCCGGCGAATTCTACGCCTACCGCGGCGTCCTTTACGTCGACAAGGAAACCAAGCTGCCGATCCGCTCGGAGTGTTACGACTGGCCGCGCCAGGGCGGCCCGCCCGACGGCGACCTGCTGGAGTGCTTCAGCTACGTGGATTTGAAGCTGAACGTCGGCGTGCCGGCCGAGGCGTTCAATTACTAACTCGCCTTCGCGAACTGGGCGAGCCGGGAGCGCGAGCGACCGGAGTTCTTCAAGGGTACCGAAGCTTGAAG
>JAIEMG010000343.1 GCA_019752375.1 Gemmataceae bacterium
GCCACGTGTAATGCTTTGCCGAGAGATTGCTGCCAAAAAGATGCGGGGGACCGCCGGGCACCCGTTTGCCATCTTCTGTAAGAAGACTGAGGCTGATGCCTCCCGATAATCTTCCATAAACATCCTCCACCCTGAGGACGGTAACAGCCCCTGTCGGCGGCGCTGTAATCGTCAAGCGTACTTTGGGCTCCTCGCCGGGGTATACGCGACTAGGAAGCAATTCCAACTTTGCGGATGGCACTTCCCTGTCAAGAACGAACGCGTTCCAGACTAAGACAGCAACTAAGAACACAGCTAGCGACGCGCAGATGTGCCCCGTAATGCCTCTGTATGGTGCGAACATGCATTTGCCTTTCAAATATGCAACAAACGCGAAGAGGCGCAATCTGATCTGAGACCTCTCTTGCGGCAACACATCACACAAAGAGGGACAGGCATCAAGGCTTCAGCGATGGGTTTCCCTTTAGATCAATTAGTTTCTGGGTTTCACTTCCAACCTCCACAGTGCGTTCCAACAGGTTCAACCGGTCACGCTTCTGAGCCATTAACTGCCTGTTGCGCACGTTAACCTTTAAGTGTTCAAAATCGTTCCAAAGTCGAGGGTCGCTGCCATCAATAACCGTGTGCATGAACTCATGAGCCAATCCTACCCCACCATAGTCCTTGACAGGGACATTCCAGAAATCGGCCCGCTCCTTCACTAATGCAGTTAGGAAAAAAATGCCCATCTGGTCTCGGTTGCCGTCCCTGATCTGCCTTTCGCTGAACATCCACATCGCGGCATCGGGCTCAGCATCGAAGAGTCCTGTGCGCAGATTGGAAATCATCACTAGGTGTGTGAAGTACCTCTTGATGCTATCGTTCGTGGAAGCGTCAGCTCCGATGCGCCCCCGCTGAGCTTCAAGGTACTGGGCTTGGAGACCATCAGCGTTGTACGCGAATGTTGGAGAAGGCAGATTGGTGTTGTCCTGAATCCAGTACATATCCACGCCAGCATGGTCCCTCCAGACGTGGCGCATGACTTCCAGGTATTCTTCGACACCACCGGATGGCAGGCCATCGAGCTTCTTGAGCGCCAGGCGGTCCACCTCAAGGAGCGCTTCTTTGACGGCGGGGTTCAGGCGCACGTGGCCCGGCGCCAAGTTGAGATCGCCCCCTGGAACGGCACGTTGTCCAGGCCCGCCATCCAGGATGAAGCCGCGATATTCCGCGGCTACTGGGATGTGATCGCCGGTGCTCGCCTGGGCAACCAGTGGACCGAATCCACCGTCGGGGTCGGCAGGCTCATTATCCTCTTCAGGGGAGAGAGTCGTTGGTACCGGGTCCACATATCGAGATGCCCAGCTCCTGAGAATCTCCTCCTCCCACCTGTCAGGTAGTGCATCCCCATCCTGATCGCGCGGAACGGTGAGGGTAACTGGTTGCCCCAGAGTTTGCCCGTTTTTCTTTACAGTCGCTGTTACCTTGGCGAACCCCCCATAATCCTTTGCCCAGATAGTAATCCAGGTTTGATTGGCCTCGATTCTCCCTTCAGCCTGGAAGGCGCCCGCGCGAATCGTGAACTCTCGGACGTCGCCGACGCGACTGAACGAATAGTCATCCATGAAGCCCGCGCCGCTGATGCTCGAATCGGTCGTGTTTCCACTGTAACCGGCATACTGGCTCGTGGTTTCGATCTTGAACACGACCTCATCGGCGCCCGATAGCGTGCCAATACCGTCGAGGATGAGCCGCATCTCCTGGCCAACATATGCTGAGAAATTGAGAGTCTCACGGTCGTTCTGCCATGTGCCGGAAAAGGACTTGTGAAGGAGAGTCAAGTTGGGCCCCTTGGCAAGGACATCAATCTTCCCCGGCGCCGGCGAGAACGCAACTGGGTTGCCAACTGCTCCCCAATCGAGCTTTTCCCAAGCCGACCATCGGTCCGTGGCGTCCCGCGTGGACATATGCCACAACGAGCCGTCGGGGCTTCTCGTAAAGAGGTCCAAATTTCCGCCTGTCCATCCAGAGGCCGTCAAGCCAACGCTGCCACCAGGTGCGAGAAGCGCCGGCCGGTCCGTCCAACCCTTACCAGGGTCAAACACTTTCTCAATGATCGCGTTATTTTCTCCGCGAGCGAATATGTGGTACTCCTCAGGACGAAGACTGCCCTTCCTGAGTGTGACCGCTATTACATCGGAGAGCACCTGTGGCGACGCACCGGGCACCTTGCTCCACTGCGTCCAATTGTCTTCTTTGCCTCGGGTCCACCAAAGTGCGTTGTCTTTAATTGCAAAAACGGCAAAGCGAAGATCTAACCCAATTCCGAGTGGTATGGCCGCCAAGCTGGTGCTTCCGGCGAGTCTGGGAAGGGCCCATTCCGAATTTTCTCTGCCGCCAATTGCGCGGCTGTAGATGGTGTCGTTCTTACGATAGAAAATCTCTACGACGCCGAAGACCGCAGTTGCCACGGCAATAGGGTCGGACGGAATCTGAATCCCGAGCTGCTGCCAGCTGGACCATTCGCCGTCGTAGATTTTTCGCCAAAGATCATTGTTGTTGTCCCGCAAGATGACATGAACGACACCCTCAGTCGGGGAAACAACCGCGGGAGTGTTCTTATTACGCAGAAGCGGTTGGTCAGTCACCAGGGAGGCGATCGACAGTTTTTCCTGCGATCCCTCGTACCCCGGTAAGTAATTTGCAACTCCATCGACCGCATCGCCCAACCTGCCGTTGTTGTTCACATCCAGGTCGAATACCACGTTCTTCGGCGCCACGGCGACCTGGACCTGTGCAGAAATGCCCCCAAAACCTCCCGCCCCAATCGTATAGCTGAACGTATCCGTCCCCACAAAATTAGCCGCTGCCGTGTAGGTCACCGTCCCGTCGGTGTTGGCGGCGATGGTTCCACCATTCGCGCTCACCGCACTCACCGACTCGAGCTGAACGGGAATGCCATCGAGGTCGTAGTCGTTGGCCAGAACGTCGATCGTCACCGGGGTGTCGCCCGACGTTTCGGCGAAATCGTCCACGGCGATCGGCGGCCGAAGGGTGTCGGCGATCGTCCAGGTGAAGGTCTGGCTGGTGACCGCGCCGCGAATGTCCGTAACGGTCAGCGTCACGCTGTAAACGCCACCGTTGACCTGGGCGGCGGCGAAGTCCAAGGTGCCGGAGATCAGGCCGCTGACGGGATCGGTTGTCAGTTGCGCCGGCAGGCCTTCGGCGGTGATCTGCACCGGATCGCCGTCCGGGTCGCTGAATTGCAATGGCAACGACACTGCGGCGCCTTCCGCGTTGGTCTGATTGCCTGGGTTCACCAGGATTGGCGCACGGTTCGTGTTCGCGATTGTCCACACGAACGTGGCGCTGGCGGTGCCGCCGCGACCGTCGCTCGCATTCAGCGTCACGATGTAGACGCCGCCGTTGGTTTCCGCGGCGGCGTAATCGAGGGCGCCGGAAATCAGGCCCGTGCTTGTGTCGATGCTCAGGGCGGCAGGCAGTCCACTTGCGCCCACGGTAACCGCATCGCCATCCGGGTCGCTGTACTGGATCTGAACGGAAACGACGTCGCCTTCCAAACCGGCCTGGCTGCCGGGATTGGTCAAGATCGGCGGCTGATTGGTCGGAACGACGGCAGGCACCAACCGCACCTCCAGGCACTCAAGCCCTGGCCGGAAGCGACGGTCCGTGCGCTCGCACGTCTTGCACTTCACGGAGGGGGGGGGAAGGGGTGCGCTGGCGCCGGAGCCAGCGGGCGAGAGAGAAGATCCAGTGCATGGGCGTCCTCGGCGTTGGGGGGGCTGGGCTCACGACGCAACAACCAACCTAGATGAGTGTGCGCTTGCCGGACTGCGGCGTCAAGCATGTAAGCGCGGACCTACCACTGGACACCAGGAGGGCCATTGCCCGTTGGGCATTGCGTGCCCTATGATCGATCCGTGGGCCGTGCCGTCCGCTGTCCCTTCCAGATCTCGACAAAACCCTCATGCTGCGGATCCGAGTGCTCAACCAGGAACAGGTGCAGGACCTCGACCACGCGACGGGGCCGCTGGAATTCGGCCGCGGACTGCGGCGTGAGGTCCCACGCGTCGTCATCGCTCACGCGGGCGTGTCGCGCGATCATCTCCGTATCGAAGAGCTCCCCGGAGGCCGGGTGCGGGTCGAGAACCTGAGCCAGCGAAACCCGGTGCAGGTGTCGAGCGGCACGCCATTGATGACGGGAACGAGCCAGGAGCTGGACTTGCCGCTGGCCCTGGGGATCGGGCCAGTGCGTATCGAGCTTCGCTGTCCGCCGGCGCATAGTGCCGACATGCAGTCGTTGCGGACGATCGCGCCGCCGCGCGGTTTCGGCGGTGAGCCTGACGTGTCATTCCGGCTCGACGTGCTCGACAAGGACCCATCGCCGGAGCAGCTGGCGCAGTGGTTGGAACGCGTGCTGGCCCTGCAGCGCGACGACGTTGGGCCGGCGGAGTTCTACCAACGCATCGCGCGGATGGTGGTCGAGTTGATCGGCCTCGACAGCAGCCTGGTGCTGCTGCGCGACAACCAGCACTGGAAGGTCGCGGCGGAATATGCCGCCCGCGCCGGCGAGGAGGTCGAATACAGCCGCACCCTGGCCGAACACGTCTTCCGGCAGCGGCGGACCTTTTACGAGGACCTGGATGCCGTGCTGTCCGAGGCGGCCAGTCTTCAGGAAGTCAGCGCTGCCGTGGTTTCGCCGATCTTCGGACTTCAGGACGAGGTCGTCGGCCTGGTCTACGGCACTCGGCGGCGAGGGCGGCGGCAGAATCGGCTGCGCCCGCTCGAAGCCCAGCTCGTTCAACTTCTGGCTGCGTCGGCAAGCAGCCACCTGGCACGGGCCGCGGCCATCCGGACTCGCGTGCAGTTCGAGCAGTTCTTCTCGCCCGAGCTGGTCCGCGAGCTGGAACGCAATCCCGGCCTGCTGGAAGGGCGCGAAGCGGAAGTGACGATCCTGGTCAGCGACCTGCGCGGCTACACGGCGATTTCGCAGCGGCTCGGCGGACAGGCCTCCTGCCGGCTGGTGCGCGACCTGATGGAGTGCCTGTCGCAGCGGATCATGGACCACGGCGGCGTGATCGTCGACTATGCGGGCGACGGCATCCTGGCGATGTGGAACGCGCCGGCGGTCCAGGCGGACCATGCCGCGAAGGCCTGCCGGGCCGCGCTGGCCATGCTCGGCGAACTGCCGGCCTTGAATGTGCAGTGGCAGCCGATCGTGGGCACCCCCCTGGCGTTGGGCATCGGACTGAACAGCGGTCCGGCGCAGGTCGGCAACACCGGCAGCAGTCGCAAGTTCAAGTACGGACCGCACGGCCACACGGTCAATCTTGCCAGTCGCGTGCAGGATGCGACCAAGAAAGTCGGCGTTTCCGTGCTGCTCACCCGTGCGACTCGCGAACTCCTGCCGCCCACGTTTACTACTTGTGAGATGGGAGCCGTCCCCATGGCTGGGGTTGCCGAGGAAGTCGCGGTCTATGCGCTTCAAGGCGAATCGCCGCATCATTCGTGATTCAGGGACCGTGCCAAAATGCTCTCACCTCGGCCGCGCGCGGATAGCACAGCCAGTCGAGGATGCTGCCCGCCGCGCGGCGCAATTCCAGATGCTCGACTAGCGGCGACGACGCCCCGCCGGCCAGTCCGTTCGCCAGGATCGCCGCTCCCTGCGCCGCGTGCTTCACCCAGGCGCCGGGAAGGGATGGCAATCGCTCGACGGTCCCCAACGGTCTCAGGTCCGCCGTCACCGCGTCGGCCAGCGCCGGCTCAGTTTCCAGAAGTCGGCCCGACAGGATCATGTGGTCGAACGGTGCCACGGTCTGGAGTCCGGCAATCGCTTGAAGCAGACTTTCGCGAAAGCGCGTCTGCCCTTGCATGGGGTCTGGAGCGGAAGCCAGGCCGCCGGTGAAGAGATCGTGCTTCGCAAGCGGGGAGAGGACATACGCCGCCTCGCCGTCCCAGGCGCCGCCGCTTTGAGCGCCGAACAGTCCGCTGGTGCCACCCAGACCGGCGACGATCTTGCCGCCGCGCAGCACGACGCAGGCGCTGAACGCCGAACCCAGTTCAACAACGCAGGCGCTGAATTGCCGCAAGTCGCCTTTCGCTGCGTGTCTGTCGAGTGCCAGGGCCGCGACGCAGAGCTTGTCCGGGGTGCCGAGGTCGACACGGTTCAGTTTGCGATGGATCGGCACCGTTGCCAGGTGGATGACGCCCGGCAAGAAAACGACCGGTAAGCCCGCTGCACGCAGCTCGGGCAGCAGCGCGGACAGCCCGACCAGGCCATCCCTTCGGCCCAGGTCGTCGGCCCGCATCAGGGACATGAGAGCGAAATCGCGGTCCGTGCAATCGGCAAGCCGGATCAGAGGCAAGCCGTAGCCGGAGGGTCCGGCAATGAGGTCCAGCGGGCCGCGCTCGACGAGCCAGCGCACCGGCAGACCGGGATCGGCACGCAGGGCCGCCGAGTCGAAGCGGACCTGGCCGGCGACCGCACCGTCCTCCAGGACGAGGACGTCGAGGCTGCTGGTGCCGGGGTCCATGCCGGCGACACGCAACGCCATGATTTCGCCCCGGTTACTTGAGGTAGACGGTCTTGGTGGTCCAGGTATCGGTGGAACGGCCGTCCAGCAACAGGTCCTTCTTGGCCGAACCCGGCTTGCCCTTGAGGACGTGCTTCATCGACACTTCGGAGCTGTGCTCGACCGGCCCCGTGGAATAGTCGACGGGGACCAGCTCGCGGCGGACCATCTTGAAGGAGAACTCCTGCGAGATGAGGTCTTCTTCGGACGGGCCTTCCGACTGCACCGCAATCGTCATTTCCAGTTCCAGGAGCTTCTTGCCGTTGACGGTCTTGACGCCGACCAACTTGGCCGCACCCGTAAGCTGTTCCGGCTTGATGCCAAAGCCTTTGAACTGCGCCAGCAACAGCTTCTTGTCCGCCGGCCAGCTCGCGCCGACCTTCCGCGGCTTCTCGATGGGAAACATCTGGTTCTCGGTGGCGCCGGTCTCGTTGGCGAAGAAACGCGGCAAGATGTGTTCCGCCAGCCGGGTGAGCTTCTGGTCCTTTTCCACGGGCTGGTAAACGGTGCGGCCCTCTTTCGTCTCGGCCGTGAGGACAAAGCCCGTCGGCAATGCGTCCTGCTCCTTGTCGCCATCCGGAATGAGCACGAACCGTTCGATGGTGATCAGACGCTTGCTTTCCTGTCCCTCGGCATTGACGGCCTGCGTTTCGACCTTGGCCTTGAATTCCACGACATTGACCGATTTCGTATTCTGGTCCGGCTTGCCGTCCTTGAGGGTGATGCGTTCGAGCACCTGCTTGCCGCTGATCTGCACCGCACGCCTGGTGCCAACCTTGGCCGGTACGAAGAGCTTGATGGGATACTCGTCATCGGCCGCGTGCGCCGGGACAATGACCAACCCGATCGCCAACAGCACGGGCAGAATCAGGATGCGCTTCATGAGTGTCTCCAGCGGATTCGCTCACAGGCCCTGTCCCAGGGCGTAGACTTCCTCGGCATCGAGCACCTGGTCGTTGCTCTCGAAGAGGCGGGCGACAGCGGCGCGGTGGATCTTCATCTTGGTGCCGCCGACGCCGATGGCGCCGTAGCAGACGATGCCGTCGCGCTCCTTGCCCTTGTCGCCGATTTCAATCCCTTCGATGCCGAGCGGCGGAACGGCGCTGAGGTCGATCAGTGTGCGCAGCGATGAGCAGTCCTTGCGATCGGCCTTGGTCAGCAGCACGGCACCCGCGGCCCCCGCGGCGATGACCAGCGAGCGCCCCTCGATGGCCGTGCGCACGTTGGCGGGGTCGCCCGCCGCGACGGGTTCCAGGTCGGCATCTGGGATGCGTGCCTTCAATCGTTCGCACACCTGCGCCGCTTTCTCCTGTTGCCTTGAGCCAACGCGTACCTTGGCTCCCTCGCGCGCCAGCAGCAGGGCAACACGCTGCCCGACGGGCCCGGTCCCGCCCAGGACGATCGCAGTCGTGCCCTTGAGGTCGCCATGCCTGGCGGCGGCACGGACGGCAGCGGCGGCGGTGGTATTTGCTCCGTTGGCGTCGAGCAATACGGAAACGCTCAGGCCGAACTGCGGCAGCATGTGCTTGCGCACCTCGGCCAGCAGCCGTTCGCCGGCCGCCACGTCGCTGCCGCCGACAAAGAGGGCGGTGCGTTTCAGTTCAGCAGGGCCGCGCGTGAAGATCGCGCCGTGAACCAGGCCCTGCACCTGCTCCGGCTTGACGCCGCCGTAACTGAACAACTCCTCCACCCCGGCATCGATGGCGACGACGCGGTCGAAAACGCTGGGGTGCACATCGGTATCGAGCTGGACGAGGATCTTGCGCTTGTCGCTCATGAGGGTTCTTGACAAGTTTAGCCGCGACTCGCGGAGTGCGACATCGCGCTCCCCGGCAGGTCGCGGCTAAAGGATGGATCGAACGCAGACTACGCTGGCGAGAACGGATGCTTGACCTTGTCCTTCTGCGCCGTGATCTCGTCGATCTTCGGCTCGCCCTTCATGGCGCTGGCGATGGCTTTCTTGGTCGCCTCGTAGTTGAACTTGTGGATCTTCGCATCGTCCTTGGCGTCCCAGTGAATGAAGACGCCGCACACGATGACGAGATTGTCGGCTTCGCTCTTGGGGATGACACCCTCGGCCACCGAGTCGGCGACCGCCTTGGCGACGGCGTGCTGGGCGGGGCCGAACATCTGCACCGCCTGCTTGGCGCCCTGGATGGTGACCTTGGTGATGAGCACGGTGGCCGGCTTGCAGATCAGGTTCGGCGTCAGCACGGCCAGCAGGTTCGAGTGGCCGCGCGACTGGTTCACCAGCGCGGTGGCAAACGCGGTGCCGACCGGCCCGTCCTTGTCGCCGATCAGAAGGTCGATGTGCGCGATCTCGTTGCCTTCGCCGACCAGTGCTTCGCCGATGTACATGGACATGGGGTGCATCTCCTGTGATTTTCGCCCTCTCCGACCGCATGCCGGAGCAAGTCCTGGGAAACGATGGACGTTGTAACAGCTTGGGACGCGGCTGGAAAGCGCCTGTTTCGACTTTTGTCGGATTTCTGCCCTGGCGTATACTCTAAGGAAGCGCCGGCGAAGTGCACGAGACCCGCGGAGGAACCCCGATGAGCCTGGAACCGATCAAGCAGGAGATTGCCACCTACCTGCGCGAGCTGCCGCGCCTGCTGGCCGACGGGAACGAAGGGAAGTTCGCCCTGGTCAAGGGGGATGAGGTGGTGAGCGTCTGGGACACGTTCGATGACGCCTGTGAGGCAGGCTATGCACAGTTTGGCATAGATCGACCGTTTCTGGCGCAGCCCATCGACTCGCGAGATCAGAGGCGGCCGTTTCCAAGCGATCTCGTTCCGGGTCGGACGGCGTGATGTCATGAGGACCTTCAGCGCAGACATCGAAGCGGAAGGCGGTTTGCTCGAAATCCTGATCGGACTGAACACCGGCTTGCTTCAGACACTACGAAATGCCGGAAAACCGCTGCCTTCTCCGGTTTCGGTCCGCGCATTGATCGACACTGGGGCCGATGCCAGCTGCCTGGACCCTCTCGTTTTGGCGCCGCTGATCGCTGATTGCCTTGGGACTTCGCCCGCTGCGATTTGTGTTCGCCAATGTGCCAGCCATCTCCGGTCTAACGCTCTCCACTGAGTACGCGGTGAGCCTCACAATTACGCATCCTTCGGGTGACTCTCAAGCGCAACTGGTCTTCCGCAATCTGCCGGTCATTCAACAGCCCCTCGGACAGCTGGGCTACCAGGCCCTCATCGGCCGCGACGTTCTCGAGCGCTGCCTTCTCGTCTATGACGGTCCCGCCAAACGGTACACCTTGGCGTACTGATTCGGCCGTTTGCAAATCGATCCATTTTGCGCTTGATCTTGTCAATTGCGCTCATTTTAATCTTTACGTTACGCGCAAATCGCGCGGAACTACTACTCCATCTGGGGGATCGCCACGATGCTTCGCTCACGTTTGTTGCTTGCGATTCTGTCGCTCGCGCTCATCGGGACCAACTGGCTTCCAGTCGGCGCCCAAGACAAGAAGGACGACAAAAAAGACACGCCGACCAAGGTCAAGGGCGTGCTGCCGGCCAACTGGGGTAAGTTGGGTTTGACGGACGAGCAAAAGCAGAAGGTCTACAAGGTTCAGGCCGACTACCGGGACAAGATCAGCGACCTCGAGAAGCAGATCAAGGACTTGAAGGACAAAGAAAAGGGCGACATGGAGAAGGTCCTCACGGACGAACAGAAGAAGCGCCTGAAGGACATCCTGACCGGCAAGGCCCCCACCGAGAAGGAGAAAGAGAAGGAAAAGGAAAAAGAGTAAGTCTTCCGATCAACGCCGCGAGCCGGGGAGCAACACACTTCCCGGCTCGCTGTGTTTTCACGACCCATTACGGAGGAGTACTGGCAACGCCCGACTCGGTTTGGAAATGGCCACGCGCATGATCGATGCTCGACTCCTCGTCATGACCAACTGCCAAGTATCCCACAGGATAGAATGTCTCAGCACTTTGTCGAAGCGTCCGGATTCACGGAATGGGTGACAGAACACTTGGCTGATGCGGATTACGCACATTTTCAACGCGTGCTGACCAACAACCCGAACGTCGGCGCTGTCATGAAAAAGTGCGGTGGGTTGAGAAAGATTCGCGTCCGAGATCCCAAGCGAGGGAAGGGCAAGCGAAGCGGAGCCAGAGTTGTGTATCTCCATGTTCCCGAGGCCAGGCGTTTCTACATGATCGATGGTTACGGCAAGGACGAAAAGGACGACCTGAGCGAGGCCGAAAAGAAGGTACTGGCAACGCTGGCCGCACAACTCCGCGCCGAGGCGATTCTGGCTGCGGCGAACGAGGGCAAAAAGAGATGAGCGAAACGACCAAGCGACCGCCGTTCTTCGAGCGCCTCAAGGCTGGCCTGGAAGAGGCGATCCAGTTTACCGAGGGGAAGGAGCTAAACCTTCGGACAACCGTCGTGCCCGAAGCACCGCCGCCGATGATCGCGGCAGACGTCGTTCGTCTGCGCAAAAGGCTCGGCATGTCGCAGGGTTTCTTCGCCCAACTGCTGAATGTTTCCGCAAAAACAGTGCAGAGCTGGGAGCAGGGAGAGCGCCTTCCGTCCCAGGCTGCACTCCGGCTGCTGCAAATGTTCGACAAGGAGACGGTTGCCGCGTGTCAGGTGGCTGGTCTTCAACCGGTTCTGACACGCTCCCAACCGCGTCGCACAAAACGACGGGGCAAACCAGACAAGTAGAAAGCCGGGCGAGACCACTCGCTGCATGCGACTCGAGCCCCTGGGCCATGCGATGGGCTCGGCAGGGCTCGGCTGAAAAGAAAAACAGTAGGCCCCTCCGATCTGCGAATATACTCTTCACGAGCCGGCAAGCACGTCGCTGCCCGGCTCGTTCTATTCTCCCGCTTCTCCGCCCATGAGCCTCGCCGCCCCGGTTCAGACCGCCCCATCGCCTGCCAAAGCGACGGTGCGTCACGCCCTGGCAGACAGCATCTGGCGTGCGCCGCTGGTG
This sequence comes from Gemmataceae bacterium, assembly GCA_019752375.1. GTDB lineage: Bacteria > Planctomycetota > Planctomycetia > Gemmatales > Gemmataceae > JAIEMG01. Next base: position 11,533 of record JAIEMG010000343.1, read on the forward strand.
CCCATTGCTCTGGCGGTCACCGCGGGCATCGTCCTTGACCGTTATGGTCCCATTCCTCTCTATTTCAGCCTGATCGGCGCCGTGGTGGCGCTGGCCGCCTGGGTGATCGCGAGGTCGAGTCGGCGTCCGGGATTGCCGCTTGTGTACCTGTGGACCGCGGCGGCGGCGCTGGGCGCTGCGTATCACCACGCGTGGCGGGACGTCTATCCGCCCGACGACATCGGCAACTTCGTCACGGAAGAACCGCGGCCGGCGCGTCTGCGCGGCGTGCTCGTGGAGGAGCCAACCATCGCCTGGCAGGTCGTCAATGATCCACTCCGCTCCATGCCGCGCAGCGATCCGACGCGGAGCGCCGTTGAAGTGCAGTGGATGCAGGCGCGCGACGACTGGTTCCCTGTCTCCGGCAGAGCGCGGCTCATCGTCACCGGCCATCTGACAGGCTATCACGTCGGCGACGAGATCGAACTGGTCGGCCGTCTCCGCGCGCCGGAAGGCCCTGCCAACCCCGGCGAATTCGACCACGAGGCGCACCTGCGGGACCAGCGCATCCGAGCCGTGGTGGCCGTTCAGAAGACGCCGGATGCCATTCGCAAGGTTCGCGAAGGCTGGCGCGGCGCGTTTCCCGGCTGGCTGGCGGTCGTACGCGGCTGGGGCCAGCGACGACTGGAGCAGGCGCTGCCGGCGCAGACCAGCGGCGTGGCCACCGCCCTGCTCCTGGGCGATGGCGCCGCCATGACCAACGCGGACTGGGACAAGTATATCCGCACCGGCGTCATTCACGTCCTGGCCATCTCCGGACAGCATCTCGTGGTTCTGGCGGTCTTCCTCTGGTTGGCGCTGCGGCTGCTGGGGGTGCGTCGGCGACGCGGGGCCTGGTTCGTGGCCCTGTTCCTCCTCGGATACGCGCTGCTGACCGGCGGCCATCCGCCCGTGATGCGCTCGGCCGTCATGGTCTGCGCCGCGTGCCTGGGACTGGTGCTGCGCCGGCCGGTGCTGCTGGCGAACTCGTTCGCGCTGGGCTGGCTGATCGTGGCCCTGCTCAATCCGACCGACCTTTTCGGCGCCGGTTGCCAGCTTTCGTTCCTCGCGGTCGCCATCCTCTACTGGTGTACGTCGCGCTGGTTTCCCCCCGAGCGCGATCCCCTGGAGCAACTGATCGACGAGAATCGTCCCACCTGGCTGCGAATGCTGCGCGGGTTGGGTCGTAGTCTCCTCGTCACTTATGCCATCACGCTCACCGTCTGGCTTGCCGTCGCGCCGCTGGTGGCGGCGCGCTATCACTTGCTCTCCCCCATCGGCATCCTGCTGGGGCCTCCGTTGACGCTCTTGACGTCCATCGCGCTCATTGCCGGTTTCTTGCTGCTGCTGGCCGCGGCACTGGGTGGGCTGCTGGTGCCCGTCTTTGCGGCGGTGACGCACGTCTGCCTGGCCGCCTGCGAATGGCTGGTCGATGCCGGCGATGCGCTGCCTGGCGGCCACTGGTACGTCGGCGACGTCCCGGAGTGGTGGCTGTGGATCTTCTACCCTGGATTGCTCGCGGTGCTGGTGCTGCAGGTCTTGCGCCTCCGCTGGCGCTGGGCGCTGGCGGTCGGCTTGGCATGGCTCTGCGTCGGATTGCTGGGCGGGTCGTCGCGTACGGAGGCGCGCGAGATGCGGGTGACGTTTCTGGCCGTGGGGCATGGCGGCTGCACCGTCATCGAAACCGGTGACGGCCGCATGCTGCTCTACGATGCCGGTGCCATCAACGGGCCCGAAGTCGCGACACGCCAGATCGCGCCTTACCTGTGGAGCCGGGGCGTTCGCCGTATCGACGAAGTGTTTCTGTCGCACGCCGACCTCGACCATTTCAACGGGCTGAATGCGCTGCTCGAGCGTTTCGCGGTTGGCCAGGTGACGCTGACGCCGACCTTTGTCGACAAGACAACGCCCGGGGTGCGCGCGACGGTGGATGCCCTGCGGCGACGCGGCATTCCGGTGCGAGTCGTCTGCGCGGGCGACCGTCTCACGGCCGGCGACGTGGATCTGGAGGTCCTGCATCCACCACCGATCGGTCCGGAAGGGACCGAGAATGCACGCAGCCTGGTGCTCCGCATTCGACACGCGGGCCACGTCTTGCTGCTGACCGGCGACCTGGAAGGGCCAGGCCTGGAACGCGTGTTGAGCTTGCCGACCGACCGCGTGGACGTGTTGATGGCGCCGCATCACGGCAGCCGGTTCCCGAACAAACCGGAACTGGCGCAATGGGCCCGGCCTCGCATCGTCGTCTCCTGCGAGGGGCCGCCGCGCGGGCCGACGCGGCCGCCGGAGCCATACAGCGACGTTGGTGCCGTCTTCCTGGGAACCTGGCCACACGGTGCCATCACGGTGAGAAGTCGGGCCAGCGTGCTCGCGGTCGAGACGTTTCGCAGCCGACAACGGATCGAAATCCGTTCGGCGGAAGAATGATCCGAGACGCATTTGACTTCGTTTTTCAATGAGCTAGGGTTGATTGCGTCGTCCGCAGGCGCGACGTGCCGGGCGGACCATCCAAACCAAACGAGTGCCTATCCCAGCACCCCGCCGGGATGAGTTGCACCGGTGTGGCGCCGGTGTGTTGAAACCCATCTCGTGTCGCCGGTCCTGGGATAGGCCTCAGGGTTTGCTTCTCCCCTCCAGCGGAACGCTCCATCCTTCCTTCCGCACGTCACCGTTCTGGAACCATTTCGCGTTCTCCACGACCGGCTGGTAAAATCGCGGTCGGAAGTTCCGCACGCGAGGATCTGCCATGCCGCCGACAACCTGCCGCCAATGCGGTCGCACCCTGGATGCCGAATCCGCTGCTTCTGCCTGCCCCGACTGCGGGGAGCCGGCGCAGAAAGCGTTTCGCTCCGCGCCGCGCGAGATGGCGCCGGCCGTATCCGCCGGCGAACGAATGCCGCGCGCATTCGACGGCGAGGCGGACGATTCGCGGCGTCCGCGGATTGTGCTGGGCCTGATCCTGCTGGGCTGCTGCGTTGCCTTGGGGCTGTTCCTGCTCGGTGGCGCCGCGCTGATGTGGATGGGCCGCAACGCCTACCAACTCGAAACGGAGATGGAACGCGCCGAGATGGAATCCCAGATGGCGACGATGGCCGCGCGAGAAGCCCAGGAGCGAGCGGAGTTGATGCGCCGCCAGGCCCTGCTGGAGGACCCAAACCCGATCGGCATTCTCGAACCGGAGAAGGACGCGCCACCCGCGCGGCTGTTGGTCGTCGGTCATCGCGGCCTGTTCAAGCACACACCGGAGAACACGCTGTCGGGTATGAAAGCTTGCCTGGGGCTGCGCATCAGCATCGAACTCGACGTTCGCCGCACTCGGGACGGCGAGTTGGTCATCCTTCACGACGGCACGCTCAACCGCACCACCAACGGCAAGGGCAAGGTCGGCGACTTCACGCTGGAGGAGCTGAAGAAGCTCGACGCCGGCGCATGGTTCGACCCGTCCTTCAAGAACGAACGGCTGCCAACGCTGGACGAAGTCTTTGCTCTGCGTGCCAGGCACCCGGCATCCGCGGGCGTCATCGCGGTGGACTTAAAGGAGGCCGATACGGAAGAGGACATCGTCACGCTGGCCAAGAAGCACGGCGTACTCGATCGGCTGGTGTTCATCGGGCTTGCCATCACCGATCCCGACGTGCGGCGGCGGCTGCGGCAGGCTGACGCGAAGGCGCGCAGCGCCCGGCTGGCACCCTCCGCCAAGGACATCGACGCGGCCATCAAGGACGACGATGCCGACTGGGTCTACGTCCGCTTCCTGCCCGGCCGGGAAGACGTCGAACGCATCCATGCGGCGGGCAAGCGCGTATTCCTCTCCGGTCCGAAGGTCGCGGGCGTGGCCGTCGATTTGTGGAAGGAAGCAGCGGAACTGGGCATTGACGCCATCCTGACGGACTATCCACTGGAACTGAACGCCGCCCTGCGACCAACACCTCCCGCGGTTCCAAGGAAGGATTGACGATGCCCGAGCTTGTCTACACGGTGGCGGTGACGCTGCCGGACGAAGAAACCGCCCGGCAATGGGTGCACTGGCTGCGCGAAGGGCACGTCGCCGATGTCATCGCTGGCGGAGCGACGTCGGCCGAGATTGTTGTCATGGACGGTTCGCCGTACGCATACGAAGTACGCTACCGGTTCCCGTCACGCGATGGCTTCGATCGCTATGAACGCGAGTGCGCGCCGCGGCTGCGAGCCGAGGGATTGAAGTTGTTTCCCGTGGAACGGGGAATTGCCTATCGACGCAGCGTGGGTGTGGTGGTTCAAAGACTTCCATAGTTCTACAACGCTACCTTGAAAGCACGATTCGTCATGAACGTCCGTAGCCGCAGGCTTCAGCCTGCGGAAGTGCGTCGCGGGGCCGGCAGTCGCCACTCCGCAGGCTGAAGCCTTAAAGTTCTACACGAATTCTATGGTGTCCAGGCAAGGGGTCACTTTTGTAGTCT